>NZ_JBFUDU010000003.1:0-516267 GCF_056404555.1 Asticcacaulis sp. P2_C5 | reverse complement strand
AAACTTATCGTGCCCGAAAATATCACCCTGATGAAATTGCCACCCTATTCGCCAGAGCTAAATCCTCAGGAAAATGTCTGGCAGTATCTACGACAGAACTATCTCGCCAATCGGGTCTATGAAAATTACGAAGCCATTGTCGAAGCTTGTTGCAACGCATGGAAGGCTCTCATGGAACAGCCAGAACGCATTCGATCAATCGGAACAAGGGAATATGCACAGGTCAGAGTTTAACGCCGTTGGTATTACACAAACCCACGGAACGGCTCAAAGAGGTTCAGCGACGTCTTGCAAAATTACTGGGGCATTGCCTAACTGAGATTGAGGGAGAGTTGGGCATAGACGAAAACTGTGCGCTTGCGCACGGGTTCCATTCAAAGCGCTCTATTATAACGAATGCGCGCCGCCATCGCAGACGCCACCATTTGTTGAACGTAGATCTCAAAGATTTTTTTGGCTGTGTTAACTTCGGTCGCGTTCAGGGATACTTCCATAAGAATAGGTATTTCCAGTTGGAAAAGCCCCTGGCAACTATCATTTCGCAAATTGCGTGCTTCCAAGGACGTTTGCCACAAGGCAGTCCGTGTTCGCCCGTTATCACAAACTTGATTTGCCAGGTCATGGACGTGCACTTGGGTAAGCTTGCTGCAAAGAACGGTTGCACATACACGCGCTATGCCGACGACCTTTCGTTTTCAACGAACAAAATGCACTTTCCCGCGGCTTTGGCAGTGGCCAGCACTGAAAACCCCAATCAATGGATCATAGGGGATGAACTACGCTCCCGCACTTACCGGTCGGGTTTTGAATTTCAGCATACCAAAACTAGGATGCAATACCGCGACAGCCGTCAAACGGCCACAGGGCTGATCGTCAACGAAAAGCTCGGAATACCGTCAGAGTACTACAAAACAACAAGAGCAATGTGTAACCAGCTATTTGTCAAAGGCACCTATTATCTGCCCGACGATAAAGCTCGTGCGGGGCGACAGGCAAAAAATGGTATGCCGCAGCTTCGGGGCCGGCTTGCGCATATCTTCCATATAAAAGGTCTGGAGACAGACTACAAAAAATACCCTCACGACAAACGCCCTGGTCACGCCCGAGAGTATAAAAAATTCTTGGATTTCATTGGGTTCTACCGGCTTGAGCTTCCAACAATAATTTGCGAAGGCAAGACCGACCCGATTTACATTCAGAATGCCATCAAAGCCAAGGCGGCCAAATATCCGGAACTTGTGTCGCCAGTCCAAAAGGGCATTAGCGTCAATTTACGTTTCTTCGGCTATTCCAAGACGACTGCCGCTGTGCAAAGTCTGTCAGGCGGTGCAGGGGAACTGGCTCAGTTTATCACGCAGTATGCGTCATCGCTGAAGCCTTTTAAAGTTCCAGGCAAAGAGCACCCAGTGATCATTGTTATCGACAATGATGGGGCCTCAAAGCCGATTTTTAGCGCTATCAAATCTGCCGCGAAACTCCCGGCTACCCCTGACGGCAGTGCGCCGTACTACCATGTCTGCGAGAACTTGTATGTTGTGCCAATCCCGAAGATTGCTGGAAAAGACACTGCCATCGAGGATCTATTCGACGCAGCCGCGCTCTCGATGGATCTGAATGGAAAAACTTTCCATGCCCTAGGCACGGGATTGATACCAAGGTTCATATTGGAAAAGCGTTATTCGCTGAGCACATTGTGCAAAAACGCCGAGCAGTAATAAATTTTGACGGGTTCGACCCGGTAATTGACGCCATAATTGCGGTGCAGACACACTACTCGGCGACAGTTGCCGCGGCGACAGCGGCGAAGGCCGTGCCATAATGTTAAATTGCAAGCCTCAGTCCAGCAATACGTCTGCTTGCTGCGCGAAGCTATTGATCTGGCAGAAAGTTATTATGCGGGGGCGGGAATCGAGGACGTGATACGGAATCCCCAAACGTACGGGGCTTTTTTTTGAAACGAGTATTAATACGTTCAAAGACATTGGTCTTGCTGATATCGCCGTTCAATAACAATCCGAACGACTAACCCAGCCGCGTGGCGTTCGGAAAAGGTATATTGATCCGCCGTCGCCGATATTCAGTTTCCCCTTGTCCGTCGAATTGATCTGAAGGCAAAACTCAGCTTCGTCCGGCCAGCGGCTGTCCTGGATCCAGTTTGGCCAGCCACCCAGCTTTACCGGGCAGGTTTCGTACAGCGCTTCGGCTTGCACCGCATATTGGCTTTCAAAAAACCAAACCTCTTCGTCGGATTGGGCAACGCTATCCGGGATTTCAAGCGCGATATCGTCCCAGACCGGTTGATCCGAAACCGGCCCATGCCACAGAATTGGAAAGGAAGGCCGGTCCTTGTTTACCTGAGGCGGCGGGCCGATGGGCACAAGGCCGTCGAGCGAGGCATAGGTGCGGATAGCAAAGCCGGTTCCGGACGCGTCATAGTCGCCGAACACGGCTTTCACGTCGATCCAGATACTGAACAGCGCAATGCCTTCAAGGAAGGCGGGGGTGTCCGGCAATTCATCGGTCCGAATCTGCACGAGGGGACGCATCGGCCGGCCCGTGCCCTGGCAAACAGGAATTGCCTCGCCGGGCAGGCCCCAAAACTGTCCGCCCCAGCGACTTGTCGGCGGATGGTCGGGCGATGGCGTTTGGCCGCCGATTTCGCCGAATATGGCCGGTTTGACCATCTGATCCAGACGATCGCATGCGGCTTGCATTTCGGCTTCCGTCGGCGGGGGCATTGTGGGCCTTCTGCCACCGATGAACGATCTCAGCCAGTTCAGAAACCCCATCTGCCACCCCATTGCGTCGAGTATCCAGTGTGGCAGGAACGGGCTTTGATGTCGACCTTGGCAGAAGCCCCCACATGCCAGCCTTTGGCCTGCGGCTCGGGTCATTTCGCCGCCTCGGCCTCGGCGACGATCCAAACGGTTGAAGCGCGTTCTTTGGAACGATCCGGCGACCGGCGTAATGCGCCACGCCGACGCCGGATACGATATCGCCCTGACCTGCGCGCGGGGGAAGGGGTTGGACCTGCCGGGGATAGTGTGAGGCGGCGCTGAACGAAATCCCGATTACGACAAGGAACCGGAGTGAGCATCTATTTTGTGCCGTTCGAATCAAAGTTTTATGGGTTTGGTTTGCGAGCAAACCGATTTTTCGCTTCTTAGCCACTAGGAAATGAAAATACGCGTCGTATGTCCCACCCGGTTGTGCATATAATATTGATTTCTATAAGTTGCATATAAGTGCAATTTCTGATGTAAGCTTTAGCCGGTTAATATGCGTTAAACATAAATCATTCGCATTTCCAGCCCCTGAGAATAAGCACAGCATCGCTTGTGATCATCTTCAAAATCAGAGGTCTGGCGCGAATCTCAAGGTGGGTGAGAGCGAACATGCCGACGATCAAGATTGGTGATGGAGTAGCGATAGACACCGGGCAAGCATTAAACATTTCTATCGGCCCCCGTCCGCGTATCGGCAGGCGAGCCACTAATATTGAGGCGCCGGATCCGTTAATTGACAAAGTGCTGTCGGATGCAGAATTCCAGATTGCAAGTGACATCCAGCTAACTTCGGGCAAGGCCACTACGTCAGGGGCAAGGCGGCTAACCCGACAGGCTGCTCCAGCCACCATTACCGTCGATGTCGATGACAGTCAGGACGCTGTCTTACTGATTGAAGGTGACGGAGGCGTTGTCTATTGGCAGTCGCCCGATGAATCATCGGTTGCCGCTACAACGCGTGGTGCCACGACCTTACGTTTTACGCTCCCCACCGATCTGCCAAGTAGACCTGGCCGACGCCGAAGCGTTCTCGGCGGCGCAGTAATTGGCTGGCTTTTTGGCTCGGTTCGGGTGCGAGTTCTACGTTTTGTCGCTCAGGCGACGATAAGTCTAGCCGTCAATCACATTGAAGGCCACCTAACTCCTGGGTTGGTTGATATGTCCGGTCCGCCGGGCACATGGAAAGCACCTTTTCGCCCGAATGGGCCGTTTAATCAGCCGCTAAATGTGCTTTTGATGGTGCACGGCACTTTTTCAACTACGGCAGGCAGCTTCAGCCACCTTGCCGCCGTTCGCGAGGGACAAGCCTTTCTGGAAGGTGTCCGACAGCACTATGATATGGTCATCGGTTTCGACCATCCGACATTGGCGGCTGATCCTGAAGCAAATGCCGAGGCATTATTGGCGGCCTTAAGTTTTCTTCCCAACAGCACACGTATCGATGCAGTTGCGTACAGCCGTGGCGGACTTGTTTTGCGGGTTTTCACCGAAAAGCTAGCAAAGGATCGATTCGTTTTCGGCAAATGCATCTTTGTCGGATGTACTAATGGCGGGACGGTCCTGGCCGATCCAAAACACTGGTACGATTTTGTCAACCGTTACACCAATGCCTTGTTGGCAGCAGCACGTGCCTTGACAATTTTAACAGGAATGGCGATGGGCGCCGAAGTCATCGCTCTTCGAACATTGGCGGAATTTGTCAAATTATTGCCTAGGCTGGCAATCGAGGAGAACAGGGTTCCGGGACTACAGGCCATGATGCCTGAAAGTCGCTGCGTGAAAGAACTCGATCGTGGTGGCGGCAATGGGCGCGACTACTATGTGATTGCTTCGGATTATGAACCACGTCTGGACCTGTCACGCGGCGTAAGTCATGAATTGGTGCAATATCTAGTCAATTCGGTTGCCGACGATCTGCTGGCCGAAGCGAACGATCTTGTTGTCCATACCGCCTCGATGGCACAGTTTGGGCCGCAACTTGTTCTGCAGCCGGAACGCATCGAGACTCTAGATCGAGACCTCTCTGTATACCACACGATATATTTCCAGACGCCGCAAGTAGCAAAAAAGCTTTATCTATGGCTTATACTTCATGATTTAACCCTCGGCGTTATTCCTAATATTGGGAGGTCGAGGGTGCCAAGAAGTATAAATTTTAATGAAAACTTAGGCGAAAATCGTGATCTGAGCCAACCTGGGGTCCGCACTCGGCCAACACGTGGACGGCGGTCGCGTATATCGGACGAAGGCGGACCGATGGAATTACTAGAATCCTTGCCTCCGATAGAAGCCACCATGGGCGTGCCAGAGTCCTCACCTTTGGAAGAAACAACAGCCGGAGCGTCGGTCGGCTGTCATTTTGCAGCGGAGATTGCGGCGTCGATTGCGTTAGAAGCGGCTGCACCATTGTTCGTCACTATATCAGACTCCCGGATAACAATAGTGTCAGGTCGAGGGGCCGCTACTACTATTACAGCGATACCGGTCGAGCCGACAGAGGCACTTGGAATTGAGGTCATCGCTCTCAAGAACTGTCAGGTCGCTTATGACGGCGAGAAACCCGACTGGCAAAGTAGCGTCCGGCGCGATGTTCAAATCCCCAAAGCTTCGATATCTTATCGCTTTCTGGTGAAGGGTAGCGTGCCCGGCGAGGCAATCTTGCAGATTGAGATACTACAAGCCGGGCGTCCCTTGACATCCTTACGGCTGTCACCGGTCTTTGTCGATGGATCACAGGACAAGCTCGTGGCTTCTAAGTCGATTGTTCTGACGCCGTCATCTGATGCTCCGGCAATCATGCGTATATTTGAAATCCACCAGCCGGACGGAACACTCAAGATTCGCTATGATCTTGCCTGTGCCGATCCTGAAATCGCCGTTTGTCAGGAGATAACACTGGCCGCAGGCTTCGATATCGGCGCCTTCGTAGGTGATTTCTACGCTCGCCTCGAGGACGCCTATGCACTCGGCGAGAACAACTATCAGACTTTCGTGCGTAATCTAGCCGATTACTCAGTCGACAAGACAAATGGTTTAGTGCCCGAAAAGGTTCGCAAGGCGTTGTGGGAGAACCGTAAACAAATAAAAGCTGTTCAGGTTATTTCCGACAGCCCACACATTCCCTGGGAGTTGCTTTACATCGACGATCCAACGGCAGACACGGACGATAATAAGGGCTTCCTATGCGAGTGGGGGCTCGTGCGGTGGATGTATAATGCCCGCTGGCCCGACGCGAAAATGCAGTTACGCGGTGACCGCATACGCTACGTTATTCCCGACTATCTCAATGACAATCATGATTTGCCCGGTGCCGATCGGGAACGTGAAATGCTTGTGAGCCGTTTTAGGGCCGCTGCGGAGGTGGAGGCCAACAGCGAAGCCGTGCGGAATTTTCTAAAGTCGGAGGCCCGAGGTTGCGATCTATTACATTTTGCCTGTCACGGCGAGGCGCAGCAAAAAGCCGTATTGATATCGCAATTGATCCTCCGCGAAGGTGAGGAAGCTAACGGCGAGACTTTCGACGATACCCTGACCTTCGAAACCGTAAAAAGGCATGCCCGATTCGCCGATGACGGCTATGGGATGGTCTTCATCAATGCGTGCCAAACAGGGAGGGGCGGCAAGGGCATTTCAGGCGTTGCTGGCTTTGCCGAAGCTTTCTTGCGTCCTGCTTCTGGAAAGGGTGTCGATGCCTTTGTCGGGGCTCTTTGGTCTGTCGATGATACACTTGCGCTTAATTTCGCTACCGAATTTTACGATCGCCTTATCGCCGGGAGTACGCTCGCGGAAGCTTCGCAAGCCGCGCGCGCTGTTTGCCATGCGAAGGGTGATTTCACATGGCTAGCTTACTCGGTTTACGGAAATCCGTTCGCACGCCTTGAAAGATTTGATCGTGAGGACATCCTATGAAGGTTCTATATGTCGCGTCCCAGGCGCCTGAGGGAGAAAGCCTTGAACTTGAAAGAGAAATAACTGCGCTCCAGGCGCGCTTACCATCTACCATTGTGGAGGCCGCGCAATTTACGTTTTTGCCCGACGTAAAGCTTGAAGACTTCGTGCTCGAGATTTCCAAGTATCGACCAGACGTGCTCCATATCTCTGTTCATGGATCGAAAGGAGGACTGTGGTTCGGCACTAGCGACGGGCGGGCCGTCGAACTTCTCGCATGCGATTTGAAAGAGATACTCCCGCCCAATCATCGCCCTAAGCTGATACTGCTAAATGCCTGCGATTCCGATAAAATTGCAGAATATTTGGGCCAATTCGGCATGGTAGCTATGGGAACCACAGCGCCGATTACCAATCAAGCCGCCATCACTGGCGCTACCACCCTTTATGATCGCTTGCTGCGTGGCAGTACAATCCGATCAGCTTTTCTCGCGACTGATGCCTTCGTACGGACGCTGGAGGAAGGTAAACTTGCCTTCAGGATGTTCAGCGCGGATCCTGAATTGCCAAACGCTATACTGTATCATGTTCCGCAGATAGTGGCCAAACTCCCTTCGGATCAGTCAACTTTCAATAAAAAGGGCGATGCAGTGCGCATCTATATTGGGCTCAACGGTTGCCCTCCTAGCGCCGGCCAAGTCGTCTTTTTTACGGACGATCCAAGCTTCATAAAAGACGACGAAGATTTGGAGAATGGCCTGACGGAAGTTATTCGCGACCAGCCCCGCCGAGGAGAGGTCTGGACGGAAACGACGTGGGAGGTTGACGGAGATTCCCGCGTTGCAGCATGCGGCCTAACTGGATCTGGAGAGACCTTTGCAGCCTGTTCGTCAATTGCGGATGCATTGGAACGTTATGTGCAGATCACCGAAGCACCCCAACCCTATCTGGATGCCCTGCCGGCAGTGACGAAGTTTTTGCGGGATAGAGATGGATCAGGCCTGCGCGACTGGAAGCCTTACCAGCCTCGGACGCCCGGTTTGCCTCCAGGTCAATCGGTACGCCCTCGCATAAGAAAATAGCGGAAAAATTGGAAACATTGGTGACACCTCTGTTCTGGCAATTCGATTGCGTTGCATGTCCCGTTATTGAAACGAGTCTTAAAAGGGTCCCGTAAAAAAAGGCACTTCAATAGCTGTCCGAACGGCTGGCCCAGCCGCGCGAGGTTCGGAAAAGGTAAAACGATCCGTCGTCGCCAATATTCAGTTTCCCCTTGTCCGTCGAATTGATCTCAAGGCAAAACTCGGCTTCGTTTGGCCAGCGACCGTCCTGAATCCAGTTTGGCCAACCACCCAGCTTTACGGGACAGGTTTTACGCGTCAGCTTGCGCCGCATACTGGCTATCAAAAAGCCAAACCTCTTCCGGATTACGCGACGCTATCTGGGATTTCGAAGGCGATATTGTCCCAGCCCGGTTGATCCGGCACCGGGCCACGCCACAGGGTTGGAAAGGCGGGCCGAGCATTGCTCACCAAAGAGTCGCGCCGACGAGATTGTTTACGCCACGGCGTCTACCGTCCGCTTGGCAGTCGGGCTGCTGCCGGCGGAGGCGATGATGACTAGGCCGATGGCCAGCCACTGCCAAAGCGTCAGCCGTTCGTGCAGCATGACCAGGGCCGCCAGGGCGGCGACCGCCGGCTCCAGGCTCATCATCAGGCTGAAGGTCTTGGCCGGAATATGATTCAGGGCCAGCATTTCCAGCGTATAGGGAATAGCACCCGACAGGACCGCCACGCCGAAGCCTAGCAGCAGGTAATGCGGCTGCCAGAGAACGCTGTTCACGGCGCCGAGCAAGGCGCCGTACAGGAGCACCAGTATCCAGTCCTGGCGGTTCTGCGGCCTGCCCTTCCACGGTTGGAAAAGGGCAAACAGGACAAGGGTCGAGAAGCCTTGGCGCATGGCGGTGACGCCTTCGGCGCCCAGGGCGGGAAACAGTTGCTTGGCGAAAGACGCGCCGACCTGCACCGAAACGATCGAGATCAGCACAGCAATGCCGACAATAACTTTCCGGCTCGGGCGCCATGCGAACGTTCGCCTGGCGCCCGAGCCGGAAATTAGACCGCCATTATAACGGGTTGGCTATGCGAAACGAAGTTCGGCGAAACCAAACGTGCTGCACACCTTGCCGGATTGCGCTCTGGCTACTTTAGTTCTTGTAATGCCGCTTGCCGTTGTCATCCACCCAGTAACTATTGCCATTGCCATCGCTGTAAAGTTCACGCTTCTTGCCCTGCTCGACAACGTATCCGATTACGGCGCCCGCGACGGCTCCGACCGCTGCGCTCTTGACGACGTCATTGCCGGTCGCAGCGCCTACGGCAGCACCGCCGACGCCCCCGATAAGCGCCCCGGTGCCAATGCCGTCGGTTGCACAACCGCTCAGCAACACGGCGGAGGCCAAGACTAATATGGCGATTTTCATAGCGTATCCCTTTTCGTCAGAAGCCGAGCGTAAGGTGCTTTGGGCACCCGCCTGGTCGCTTGACTATAGCCAACGGGAGCTCTTTTTCTGATCGGGAATTGCCTGCGAATTGTAAATATAAGGCAATGGCCTGCAGCAAGAAAGTCGTCGGGTGGACACGCAGTGGGCCGAGATAACGGGTGCCTGCCGACGGCTCAGGGCAAGTAAAAGTCGCATCCCCGCGTTTGCCTGTTATGTGCTGTCCTTCATGGAGAACGACATAAGCTTGGCACCGTGTCCGGTTTTACTGGACTTCCTCAGACTTAAGTTTACTCCGCCACGGCGTCCACCGTCCGCTTGGCGGTCAGGCTGCTGCCGGCCGAGGCGATGATGACCAGGCCGATCGCCAGCCACTGCCAAAGGGTCAGCAGTTCATGCAGCATAAGCAGGGCCGCCAGTGCGGCAACCGCCGGCTCCAGGCTCATCATCAGGCTGAAGGTCTTGGCCGGAATGTGCTTCAGGGCCAGCATTTCCAACGTATAGGGAATGGCACCCGACAGGACCGCCACGCCCAAGCCCAGCAGCAGGTAATGCGGCTGCCACAAGACGCTGCCGGCGACGGCAATACCGATCGGCACGGTGAAGATGCTGGAAAAGGCCATGCCGAGCGCCACGGCCTTGCCGCCGTTCATCCGGTCGCTGATCTTCTGGCCCAGGATGATATAGACGCCCCAGCACACGGCCGCGATGGCGGCATACAGCAGCCCCATTGGGTCGAGTCCACCCGGACCGGGCTTCAGCGGCAGCAGGATCAACAGGCCAGCCACGGCGCACAGGACCCAGATAAAGTCCGTCCATTTGCGCGATGACAGGATGGCGACCGTCAGGGGGCCGGTGAATTCAAGCGCCACAGCGATACCCAGGGGCAGGCGCGCCACGGCCATGTAAAAGGTCAGGTTCATGACGCCGAGCAAGGTGCCGTACAGCAGCACCAGGAGCCAGTCCTTACGGCTCTGCGGCCCACCCTTCCACGGTTGGAAAAGGGCGAACAGGACAAGGGTCGAGAAGCCCTGGCGCATGGCGGTGACGCCTTCGGCGCCCAGGGCGGGGAACAGCTGCTTGGCGAAGGACGCACCGACCTGGACCGAAACGATCGAGATCAGGACGGCGATGGTCGACAGGGTGCCGACGGGTATCCGGGTTTTGGAAAGCATAGACATGACAAGGCTCCGGGTTGCGTCGTCTTGTCTTGACCGGGTACGGCGCACCTCGTCCGGAGATCATCTGGCGGCAAAATAGCCATTTCCCGCCGTGAGCTCAATACCGCAGTGCAAAAATCGGATTGGTCTTATTGAACATGACCAAGGGCAGTGCCAAGGTAAGAAAAACAGACAGGGAAACGACCATGATCCGCCGCCTCGCCGCTGCAACCCTCGCCCTTGCCATGCTCGCAAACCCCGTCTTCGCCAAGGAAAAGCCGGCGCCCGTCGTTATCGGCTACCTGCCGACCTTCAAGGATTTCCGCCCTGCCCTGGCCAGCGTCAATATGCGCCAGCTGACCCATATCAATATCGCCTTCGTCAACCCCGATCCGCAGGGCCGGATCGTCAATGGCGATGTCCTGGCCTGTTCCGACAATGCAACGGGCGGCATGGTGCCGGCCCAGGACATCCGCGATATCGTCAAAAAGGCCCATGACAACGGCGTCAAGGTCCTGGTCTCATTAGGCGGCGGCCAGATCCCGACCTGCTCCGGATCGTGGGTCGACCTGCTGAGCCCGGAAAAGCGCGGACAATTGGTCGCCAATCTGCTGCAATTTGCCGACGACTTCGAACTCGACGGAATCGATGTCGATCTCGAATGGGACGTGCTGACAGCGATCGACCGTGCCGGCGAATACGTGCCGTTCGCGGCCGAGCTGGCAACCGGCCTGCACGCCCGCGGCAAGCTGCTGACCTGCGCTACGGCTTCGAACGAAGACGGCATGATTCCGACCGGCTCCATCGCCAGTTTCGACTATATCAATATCATGTCCTATGACGGCGTCGGACCGACCTGGGGCCACGCCGGCGACGAACATTCCACCCTGCAGATGGCCAAGGACGATATCGCTGTGTGGCGGGCGCGCGGAGCGTCAAAGGACAAGATCGTGCTGGGCGTGCCCTTCTACGGTCATGGCTTCGGCGACTACGCGCAGTGGAACGACTATCGCCAAATCCTGGTGCGATTCGGTGCCCAGGCTTCGGAGAGCGATGTCCAGGGCACGCGCTGCCCTGGCTGTTCCTACGTCACCTATAATGGCCGCCCAACCCTGCGCGCCAAGGCCAGGCTGGCAGCGAAGAAGACTGCCGGGATCATGATCTGGGAGCTGACGGAAGATGCTGCGGCGCCGGACAGCCTGCTTGAAGTCGTCCATGATAGCCTGACCAATCCGTAACTGTAACCTGCACAAACATGCAGCATTTTATATGATTTATTAGACGGACCCTTCGGAAATTTTTGCGAATTTGGCCGCCTCTTGCAAGATTTGACATAAACGTCAAATTCACGTTTGACCCTTAATGTGAAATTTAGTACGTTGAAAATCAACAACAAGAGAAACGCCACAATGCCCGCCGCCGTTTGCACTGCCGCATTTCAGGGAAAAATGCTGCACTTTTTGACCGCAGCATTTCCGTGTCGGCGCTTCGCTTGTCCGTACCCCAGGTCCATATAAAAATATAAGACGAAAAGGCATTTGGCCATGCGCAATCCCCTGTTCGATTACACCTTGCGTCTCGGTGACGACGCCCTCATTCTCGGTCAAAAGCTGAGCCAGTGGTGCGGCCACGCCCCCTGCCTGGAGGTCGATCTGGGCCTGTCGAGCCTGGCGCTCGACCTGGTAGGCCAGGGCACGGACTGGCTGCAACTGGCGGCCCGGATCAGCGATGACGGCCGCGACGCCGACACCCTGGCCTTCCGCCGCGACGCCAATGACTTCCGCAACTGCCGCCTGGTGGCGCAGCCGAACGGCGATTTCGCCCAGACCCTGGCGCGGCAGTTCCTGTTTTCCAACTGGCAACTGGTCCTGCTGGAAGCCTTGCGCGGATCGTCCGACAAGATGGTCGCTGAAATCGCCTCACGCGCTGCCCGCGACGTCGCCTATCATGTCGACTTTGCCCGCGACTGGATGATCCGGCTGGGCGACGGCGCTTGCCTTAGCCACACCCGCCTGGTCAAGAGCCTGGACGATATGGCGTGCTATATCGACGAACTGTTCGTCATGGACGATGTCGATGAGATGCTGCTCGACAAGGGGATCGCTGTCGACAAGGCGCGCCTGCGCGAAGAGTATGACGCCCGCATCATGGCCGTGCTTCAGGACGCCGGCCTGACCGCGCCGCGGCCGCAATATGCGCCGAGCCAGGCTAACGAAATGCAGTTCAATTCACGCGAAGGCGACCGCCGCTGGGGGTTTTAGGACGGCTTGCCGGGTAATCCCGCTAGCTCTGCGCTATCGTGAATAGACATCACGAAATCCCGAAAAGGCAGTCCTCCACCGTAGCCCGCAGGGCGTTACGGGGGAGGACTGCTTTTTTAATAAGACCCGAAGCATAGCGCACACCAACAGCTTGGCGGGTGGCTGGGTGTTGGTGTATAACCACCGTCCGGGGGATGCGGACAGCGGGGGGAACAATGACGAAAAAGCGTAAAAGCCCAAAGGCATGGATCGCCGGAGGCCTGGCCCTGCTGGTCGGGTTGATGACCCTGTTCTGCCTTTACAATGGCGTGCCGGGAGTCGGCTATATCTGTCACAGCAAGAGGCTGCCATTGGCCTGGGTGTTCGGCGACCAAGGCAAGGCGCGCCTGATCCCCGGCCTGCGCTGTTCCCCGGACGCCCATGACGGCCCGGACACGTGGCAACCCATGACCCTGGCAAGCCTGAACATCGACCGACGCGGCCTGTGTCACACCTATCGCCATGCCTACAATTACAAGCAGGGCGCGTCGGCGACGAATGGCGATTTCAAACTCGACACCCTGCAGGATGAGCCCTTCTTTCGCGGCGCCCCCGCCTATGTCGAGAACTTTTCCCAACGAAAAGCCTATTGCCTCGATCCTGCCAACAACCGGGACTGCCAGGTGCAACTGATGCCGGTGTGCCGCGAACCGGGCAAGCCGCAGACCGTTTTCGACGGCATTGTCGGCGACGGCACGCAGATCCTGACCTCGTGCGGGCGTAACGATCTGCGTCGCGAAATCGGCCTGCCGCGCGACGACTATGAGGACATGGCCGGGTTCGCCCTGGCCGAAGAGGCCGCGGCGCACAGTCGCGGTTTCCGCTATTCGCTGCGCAATGATTTCGGCTTTCCGTCCGGCACCGTGGTCATGGTCGAGGGCAACTCCGGCAAGCTGCGCTGCTATTACGACGCTACGCGGCATAGCGGGGACAAGAACCGGCCAGCGACCATCGATGAAGGCATCAACACCTGCATGGATATCCTGGCCGATCCCAATCGCTATTGCGAAGGCGATGGCAGCAATCCCGGCCCTAACATCTATTGACCCGCTTAGCGGAACATGACCTGAGGTATCCGGATATTAAGGTTATTCGTGCAGGGTCGGGCGTTCTGCCAGACCATACGAGTACCCCTCCATGCCCATCGCCCCCATGGCTATCGATTGGCCCCGGCTCAGCCGGCAACTGGGTGTTGTCTGCCTTGGCCTGGGCCTGGCCGTCCTTGCCGGATGGCAGTTCGATATCCTGATCCTGCGCGCGATCCTGCCCGGCCTGATCAGCATGCAGCCGCCGACCGCCATCGCCTTCGTCCTGCTGGGCAGTGTCCTGGCCTTTCCCGACGCCCCCCGCCCCTATCGCATCGCCGCCAGTTGCCTGGCCCTGGCCATGGGCGCCATGACCCTGTTCGCCTTTGTCATGCGCACGCCGTTGTTTCTCGATACCTTGATGTACAGCAACGAGGTCCTGCAGCAACTGCCGCATCCACGCCATCCCGGCCGCATGTCCGAAGGCGCCGCGCTCAGCCTGACCGTCCTCGCTGCCCTGCTGGCGACACATAGGATTGGTCCAAAAGCCATGCCGGCGCGCCTGCAATTCTGGCTCGCTATCGCGCCGTTGCTAATCGGCGCGATTTCGCTGATGGCTTATCTGCTGGGCGTCAAAAGCGCGCGCGGTGTCATCGGCTACACTGACCTGGCCCTGCATACCGCCGCCGGCGTCTGCCTGCTGTCCGTCGCCACCCTGGCGCTGCGTCCCGAGGTCGCATGGCTGAAGGTCATCGGCGAAGGCCGCGCCACCGGCCGGATGATGCGCCGTATCCTGATCCCCATTGTGGTCCTGCCCCCCGCCCTCTCGTTACTAACCCTGAAAGCATCGCAGATTGGCTTGATCACGCCGGAATTGCGCCTGGCCCTGGTGACTCTGGGCACCATGATCGGCCTTACCGTCCTTGCCCTGATGTCATCGCGCCGGATGAGCGAGGCCGAGGCCAGCCTGGAAGCCGAAAGCGCCCGCGCCCAGGCCAGCGAGGCTCGCCTCGCCACACTGATCGCCAATGCGCAGGAGGCCATCGTCTCGGCCAATGCGGATGGTCGCATCACCGGCTGGAACAGCCAGGCGGCCACCATCTTCGGCTGGATGGAGGCCGAAGCGCTCGGCCGCCCGTTTGTCGACATGTTGATCCCCGAAAGGTTCCGCGCCGCCCATAACGCCGGCCTGACGCGCTTTCTTCAATCGGGTCAGCCCACCGTTATCGGCCAGCGCCTGGAATTGCCTGCCCTGCGCCGCGACGGCAGCGAATTTACCATCGAAATGGCGCTCAGCGCCGGGCGATATGGCGACTGCTGGCAGTTCACCGCCATGATGCACGACATCACCGCCCGCATCGCCCAGACGCAGTTGTTCGAAACAGCCTTCGAGCACGCGCCGATCGGCGTCGCCCTGGTCGGGCTCGACGGCCGTTTCCTGAAGGTCAACGGTGCCCTGTGCGCTCTGGTTGGCTATGACGAGGCTGAATTGGTCGCCTCGGATTTCCAGAAAATCACCCATCCCGACGATCTCGATCGCGATCTGAGCCTGCTGGACCAGTTGCACGATAGCGCGATCCCGGATTACGAGCTGGACAAGCGTTATATCCGCAAGGATGGCAAGGCGGTGTGGGTCAATCTGTCGGTATCGGCGGTGCGCGAACACAACGGCCGGCCGAAGCATTATATTGCCCAGGTCATCGACTTGACCGAGCGGATGGAAGCCGAGGCGCGCTACCGGCTGATGACCGAAAACAGTAGCGACATGATCGTCACCACGACTCTGGATGGCCGACCGCTCTTCGTGTCCGCCGCCAGCCGGACACTTCTGGGCGTCAGCGCCACCGAAGCCACGGAACGCAATCCGACAGACTATATCCACGCCGACGACCTGCCCGGCCTGCGCGACGTCTTTGCCCGCACCGCCCATGGCGAGACCGGCTTGCGGGTACGCTGGCGCGCCTGGCACGTCCGGAACAAAGCCTGGACATGGCTGGAATCGAGCCCATCCCTGCTGGTCAACGGCGATGCCGCGACCGCCGCCTTTGTTGATGTTATCCGCGGTGTCGACGCCCAGGTCGCCCAGGAACAGGCTCTGGAGGCGGCCATGCGGGAGGCCGAAGCTGCGGCGGCGGTCAAGGGCGACTTCCTGGCCAATATGAGCCACGAGATCCGCACCCCCCTGACCGTCATCATCGGTTTTTCCGGTCTGTTGCAAGACCACGCCGACCTGTCCGACGAAACGCGGCGCTATGCCGGGCGGATTGCAACGGCCGGCAACGCTTTGTTGTCCGTGGTCAATGATATCCTCGATTTCTCAAAATTGGAGGCCGGCGAGCTCGATATAAGACTGTGCGCCGCCCACGCCGTCGAGATGTCGGAAGAACTCCTGTCGTTGCTGCAATTGCAGGCCGAGGCCAAGGAAATCCGCCTGAATTTCGAAGTCGAGGGCGCCATCCCCAATACGCTGCTGTTCGATCCCGAATGCTATCGCCAGGTGCTTCTCAACCTGCTCGGCAATGCCATAAAATTCACCGACAGCGGCCATGTCACCCTGCGGCTCGACTATCGCGACGAACAGCTCTCTGTCGAGGTCGAGGATACGGGCTGCGGCCTCACGCAAGATGATCAAGCCAAGCTGTTTCAACGCTTTTCACAGGTCGACGGGTCGTCGACGCGCAAGCATGGTGGCACCGGTCTGGGCCTGGCCATCTGCAAAGGGCTGGTCGAGGCCATGGGCGGCGCGATCGGCGTGACCAGCCAGGTGGGCCAAGGGTCGACATTTCATTTCCGCCTGCCTGCCCCCGCCCTGGACCCGGCGACCTTGAGCGGTGAGGAGCGCCACAAGCAACGCCTCGACGGGATGCGAATTCTGGTCACCGACGACAATGCTACCAATCGTGAACTGGCGCGCGCCCTATTGGAAAGTGCCGGCGCTGAGGTCTTGGAAGCCTGTGACGGCGTGGCGGCGGTCGAAGCGGCACGGCTCTGTCCTTTCGACGCCATATTGATGGACTACCGCATGCCGAACCTCGACGGCGTCGGCGCCATGGCGCAGATACGCAGCCAGCCCGGGCCGAACCGGTATGCACCGATCCTGGGCTTCTCCGCGACCGACCGGGTGCAACTTTTGAAGCTCGGGTTCGATGGCGCCGTGGTGAAACCGATCGTGCAGGCGGCATTGATCGAGGCCGTGATAACGGCGATCGAAGACGAAACCGGCCACGGTCACGTGGCCTTCGGCTAGAGCGCAATCCAGCGCTTACCAGACGATATGGCTGAGAAAGCTCGCTTCTGTTGCTGACGCATTGAGCACGGTGATGATGTTACCACCGCCGAGGTCGATGATCGCATTGCTTCCAGACTGCGACAGGATCACGCCGCCACCGCCGACCACGCCGTTGGAGATGGCGTGGATGTTGATCCGATCGTTCTGAGTGGCGTGGAAGTCGCTGATCGTGTCCTTGCCGCCCAGCGTTCCAAACTGGAAGATATCCGCGCCGCTGCCGCCAATCAGGATGTCATTGCCACCGCCTCCGATCAACAGGTCGTCACCACTGCCGCCGTCCAGGGTGTTGGCAGCCGCATTACCGGTCAGTGTATTGGCAATCTCGCTGCCCGTGCCGCCAATCGCCGACGTGCCGATCAGGGTCAGACTTTCAACAAAGGATGTCGCGCCCAGCAGGTAGGTGACAGAGGCATAGACCAGGTCGGCGCCCTGCCCGCTCAGCTCCTTGACCAGATCTGCGGCATTGTCGACATAGTAGGTATCATCGCCCAGCCCCCCTTGCAGGGTATCGGCGCCAACCTTGCCATCCAGGACATTGTTGCCGCTGTTGCCAGTGATGAAGTTGGCCAGGGTGTTGCCGGTTGCGTTGATATGGGCGGACTCGGTCAGGGTAATGTTTTCGACATTGACACCCAGCGTGAAGCTGATGGCGGCCAGGACCAGATCGGTTCCCTGGCCGGCGGCCTCGACCGCAGAGTCGGTTGTGCTGTCGACGACGTAGGTGTCGTTGCCCAATCCACCGGCCATGACGTCGGCGCCCTGGCGGCCATCGAGTCGGTTGTTGCCACTGTTGCCGTTGATCGTATTGGCCAGGGCACTGCCGCAGCCGGTGAGGTCGCTCGTGCCGGTCAGGGTCAGAACCTCGATCGACAAGGTGCCGATGTCGAAACTGATCGCACTGTTGACCGCATCGGTCCCCTGTCCGGCGATCTCGACAATAACGTCGCCCGCAGCGTCAATCGCGTAGGTATCATTGCCGAGCCCGCCGGTCAGGGTGTCCGTGCCGCTGCCGCCATTGAGGCTGTTGGCGCCGGCATTGCCGTTCAGCACATTGTTGCGCCCGTTTCCGGTCGCGTTGATATTGGCGGTACCGAGCAGTGTGATGTTTTCGATATTGGCGCCCAGTATGTAGCTGGCGGCCGCCTGGACCAGGTCCGTACCCTGGCCATCGGCTTCGGTTACGATATCACCGGCATTGTCGACAATGTAGGTGTCGTCACCCAGACCGCCCTGCAGGGTATCGGTCCCGCCCTTGCCATCCAGGACATTGTTGCCGGCATTGCCGACGACAAGGTTGCCCAGGGTATTGCCGGTGGCATTGATACTGGCCGACTCGGCCAGGGTGATGTTGTCGACATTGACGCCCAGCGTATAGGTGACGCGCGTCAGCACCAGGTCGACACCCTGGCCGGCGGCTTCGTTGGCCACGTCCCCGATGTTGTCGACCAGGTAGGTGTCGTTGCCGAGCCCGCCTGCCATGATGTCGGCGCCCTGACGGCCGTCGATCAGGTTCTTGCCGCTATTGCCGGTGATGGTGTTGGCCTGGGCATCGCCATAGCCATTGATATCCAGGCTGCCGGTCAGGGTCAGGACCTCGATCGACAAGGCGCCGATGTCGAAGGTGATGGCGCTGTTCAGCGTATCCGTGCCCTGCCCGGCGATTTCGACGACAACGTCTGCGGCCGTGTCAATCGTGTAGGTATCGTTGCCGGTGTCGCCGGTCATGGTGTCGGCGCCGCTGCCGCCGCTCAGATTGTTGGCGCCTGTATTGCCGGTCAGCACATTGTTGAGCGCATTGCCGGTGGCGTTGATATTGGCGGTACCGAGCAACGCGATGCTCTCGACATAGGCGCCCAGGCTGTAGCTGACCGCGGCCCTTACCAGGTCGCTACCCTGGCCGTCACCTTCGGTCACGATGTCACCGGCATTGTCGACATAATAGGTGTCGTTGCCCAGGCCACCCTGCAGGGTATCGGCACCGACCAGGCCGTCCAGGACGTTGTTGCCGGCATTGCCATTGACAAGATTGGCCAGGGCATTGCCTGTGGCATTGATGCTGGCCGACTCGGTCAGGGTGATGTCGTCGACATTGACGCCCAGCGAAAAAGTGACGCTTGACAGTACCAGGTCGACGCCCTGGCCGGCCGCTTCGACCACGACGTCCCCCGTGTTGTCGACGACAAAGGTGTCATTGCCCAGCCCGCCGGTCATGGTGTCGGCGCCGGCGCCGCCATTGAGCTTGTTGGCATTGGCATTGCCGGTCAGACTGTCCTTGCCTGTGCCGCCGATGGCCGTGTCGATCATGGTGCCGTAGGCGATGAAGATGTTCTCGAGTGCACCATTGACACTGCTGAACGTCCCGTCGACCAGGCTGACCGTCGAGTTCAGGCTGTAGCCCGAGAGATCGAGTGTATTGCCTGTGCCCCGGTCATACAGGGTGACGACAGGATGGCGGTTGACAGCGAAGTTGAAGAAGATACCGGCCGCGTCCTCGATATTGCTGTTGAATCCGAAGACCTCGCCGCCATTCAGAGTCGTCGTCGCCGGCGCACCGTAAAGACGCTGGACGGCCAGTATATCCAGGCCCATCGGCGTTGTCGGCTCGTAGGCATAGCCCTGCGCCGTCCGGCCCCAGTTGGCGTCCTTCACCGGATAGGAAGAGGCGTATTTGACGGTTTTGTCGCTGGGGTCGATATAGGACATGATCGACCAGAGGCGCATGTCATAGGCGGAAAATTGGTCTGTCGGCAGGTAGTTGCCGTTGTAGGTTCCGGCGTGGCCCAGGCCCAATGCATGGCCCGTCTCATGGACGATCGTCTGCCAGACATAGCCGCCATAGGTGTCGAACTGACCGTCTATCGGCCCGAAACCCGGTTGGCTGGTGTCAACGGAGATGATGACACTGTTCAGGGTGTGAAGATTGGTCGAGCCAACGGCGACTGCCCCACCGGACTGGCTGGTGACCTGTTCATAGGCGCCGCCATCATGCCCCCGGACAAAGCGGATCTGGGCCGCTCCGGCATCGTCTGTCAGGACAAATTTGATATTGGCCACATCGGACCACAGGGTCAGACAGCTGATGAAGACCTGCTTTTCGGTCGCAGACCAGCCGGACGCAACATCAAAACCGAAGCTCACCGTCCCACCGGCGCTGCCGATCGCCGCGGCGCCCCACTTGGCACCCTGGCTGGTGGAGCCATATCCTGGGTAGGTCTGGTTCCAGAAGCTCTGCGCCGCCACGTGGCCGGTCGCGTCAACACCGCTGATAAAAGAAATCTCGCCGTTTTCAGCCGCGGGAAGCACCAAGGCGGCGGTGGCGGCGCCCAGGCTCGCGGAACCCAGTGTCGCAGAGCCCAGTCCCGCATTGGCCTGTACAGCTATGGCCGTGTGCTCCGACAGGATGGGAGCCAAAAGGGCTGACGTCGAAGCTATTGGGGCTGACGCAATGCCTGTGGAAAGCCACAAATCTGTGCGATCTTCGAAGGCTGCCACCCTGTGAAATCGACCGGAGCCGTCGTCGCCAAAGGACGACTTTACAACGCCAAATCCATCGAGGTCACTTAGATATCGGGTCAATATCGGTTCTTTCAATTCACGCCTGGGTGAATTGATACCGAAGGTTGTTGAAGAAGTGATTTGTTAAGATGTTGAATAAAATATTAATTTTTCGGAGACGGAAATTCGAGGCTGCGACGTCCTCAAGTCCGTAATCACATTTAATATCAGTTGTAACGACTTTGCCGCAGGTGTAAGAGAAGGCGCCTAATTATGCGGAGGGTCGCCGATGCGCGCTGACTTCTATTCCCGGGTCGATGATACCCTTGCCGACATCGTCACGCGCGGCCTGCAAAAGCCCGAACACGTCATCAGCTCGCCCCAGAGCCCGGCCCTGCGCCTGAGCGACGGCCGCGAGGTCATCAATTTCTGCGCCAACAACTATCTCGGCCTGGCCAATCACCCTGAGGTCATCGAGGCCGGGCGCGAAGCCCTGCTGCGCTACGGTTCGGGCATGGCCAGCGTGCGCTTTATCTGCGGTACCCAGGACCTGCACAAGCAGTTGGAGGCCAGGATCGCCGCCTATCTCGGCAAGGAAGACGCCATCCTCTACGCCGCCTGCTTCGACGCCAATGGCGGCGTGTTCGAGCCGCTGCTGGGGGCCGAGGACGCCATTGTCTCCGACAGCCTCAACCACGCCTCGATCATTGACGGCGTGCGGCTGTGCAAGGCGAAAACCTACCGCTTCAAGAATGCAGATCTCGACGACCTGGAAAGCCAGTTGAAAGCCGCGCGGGCCGCCGGCGCGCGGACGGTCCTGATCGCCACCGACGGTGTGTTTTCGATGGACGGCTATTTCGCGCCGCTCGACGGCATTGCCGAACTGGCCGGGCGTTACGATGCGCTGATCATGGTCGACGATTGCCATGCCACGGGCTTTGTCGGCCCGAAAGGTGCCGGAACCGCGGCGCGACTGAAGGTCAGCGATCAGATCGATATCCTGACCGGCACCTTCGGCAAGGCGCTGGGCGGCGCCATGGGTGGCTATGTAGCGGCGAAAAAGCCGGTGGTCGACCTGCTGCGGCAGAGATCGCGGCCCTATCTGTTTTCCAACGCCCTGGCCCCGGCTGTGACCGCGTCGTCACTGAAAGCGATCGATCTTGCCGAGGCTGGCGACGATCTGCGCACAGCCATCGACGCCAATGCGGCGCGGTTTCGCGATGGTCTGAGTACGGCCGGGTTTCGCCTGCTGCCCGGTAGCCATGCCATCATCCCGGTCATGCTGGGCGAAGCAAAGTTGGCGCAAGAGCTGGCGGCGAAGCTGCTCGACGAAGGCATCTATGTCATCGGCTTTTCCTATCCGGTCGTGCCCGACGGCCAGGCGCGCATCCGCACCCAGATGTCGGCGGCGCACAGCTTTGCGCAAATCGATGCGGCGATTACGGCCTTTACCAAGGTTGGCCAGTCTTTGGGAGTGATCCAATGAGCGACGATGTGAGACCCCTGACCGTGGATGCAACAACGACCAAGACTATGACTGCATTGGCCAAGCTGAAGGCCGAACCTGGCATGTGGCAGACCACAGCGCCGGTGCCGGTGTGCGGGCCTGACGAGGTGATCATCCGTATCACCCATACCGCCATATGCGGCACCGATATCCATATCTATAACTGGGACGACTGGGCGGCGCGGACCATTCCCGTGCCGATGATCACCGGCCACGAATTCGCCGGCGAGATTGTCGAAATCGGATCGCGCGTGACACGACCGCTAACGGTGGGCCAGCGTGTGTCGGGCGAAGGCCATATCATCGACATGGACAGCGAAGCGGCGCGAATGGGTCGCTTCCATCTCGATCCCAATACCCAGGGTATCGGTGTCAACCGGCCGGGCGCTTTTGCGCAATATCTCGCCCTGCCGGCGTTCAATGTCGTGCCGCTGCCCGAACGCGTGTCGAACGAACTGGGTGCGGTGCTCGATCCGTTTGGCAATGCCGTTCATACCGTGCAGCAAACCGACATGGTCGGCGCCAATGTCCTGGTGACGGGCGCCGGGCCGATCGGCATCATGGCCGCCGCGGTGGCGCGGTTTGTCGGGGCGCGGACGGTGACGATCACCGATATCAATCCGTATCGGCTGGAACTGGCCGGACGGGTGGCAGATGTGCGCACCGTCGATGTATCGAAGGAAGACCTGCACGATGTGCGGCGCGAATTGGGCGTGGTGAACGGCTATGACGTCGCCATGGAGATGAGCGGCGCGCGGCCGGCCATCCCCCAGGCGATCGAACACCTGCGCATGGGCGGGGCCCTGACTCTGCTGGGCATCCCGGCGGGTGAAACCACGGTCAACTGGTCCGATGTGATCATGAAGGCGTTGACTGTGCGCGGTGTCTATGGCCGCGAAATGTTCGAAACCTGGCGCAAGATGCTGGGGCTGATCGAGGCCGGCTTCCCGCTGGAACGGATCATCACGCACCGTCTGCCGATGGCAGAATTCCAGGCTGGCTTCGATGCCATGCGCTCGGGCCAATCCGGCAAGGTTGTGTTGAGCTGGTAAGGGGTAGAAAGAGCGGGTTCGCTCTTTATTTGCCTCTTCCCGTCACTTTACGGGGAGAGGCCGGCGAGCTTGCGAGCCGGGTGAGGGGCAAATTCCACTGTCGAGACGGCGTCTACGCACGTGCAAATTCAAGCATTTGATATGACCTATGAAAAGTTTCAGAGGGCGGAGGCGGCCATGAACGCTTGACTATCCACCACCGACTGAGTTGTTGCATCTGATGTGGAATTTGCCCCTCACCCGGCGCTTCGCGCCGGCCTCTCCCCGTAAAGTGACGGGAAGAGGCGGATTCAAGAGCAAGCCACGATCTGCGGAGTTTGAAACCTACCTCAAAGCTATAGCCGCCGCTGCCAGGTCCTGGGCTGCGTCGCCGACGCTCTTGAACAGGGTGATGGTGGTTTCGCGATCGGCAACCGCCGCATGGCCGCACAGGTCCGACAAGGTGCCCCGGATATCTTCATAACGGATAATGCCGTGCGACAAGGGTTGGACTAGGTCGCCGGCCTCGCTCATGGCGGCATGGGTATCGACCCAGATACGGGCGCTCTTGATGGCAGCGTCATCGGCTTCGCGCATGTCGGGCGTATAGCCGCCGATCAGGGCGACATGCTGGCCGGGCCTGAGCATCTCGCCGCGGACCAAAGGCTGATGGGAAAGCGTCGCGCAGGCGATGATATCGGCATGCTGCACGCCGGCCGCCAGGTCTTCGCAGACCGCTGCAGCAAAACCGTTATCGCGCAGTTTGTGCGCCAGGGCCGCCGCATTGCGCTGGGTCGGACTATAGACCGCCGCCTCGCGGATATCACGCACAGCGCGGTAGGCAAACGCCAGTTCCGAAGCGATACGCCCAGACCCGATCAGCAGCAATTTATGGGCATGCGGTACAGCCAGGCGATCGGCGGCCACGGCGGCGACCGCGGCGGTGCGGCGGGCGGTCAGTTCACCGCCATCCAGCAAAGCCTTATGTTCTCCGGTCACCGCATCGAACAGCAGGTAGCTGGCGGTCACGGCCGGCAGGCTGCGCGCGACATTGCCGGGCGTGACATTGACGATCTTGACGCCGCCCATGCCATGGCTCCAGGCCGGCATAAGCAGCAGGGACGCGTCGGGTTCGCCGGCCTGGTGCAGGGTATGGATATGACGTTGTGGGGCATCGGTTTTGCGCAGCAAAAGCGGCGGCAGATCGCGCGTCAGGACGTCGTAAGGCAGGGCCTGGATAAGGTCGTGCGCGCTAAGAATGTGCATGGGGGTGGCTCCCGGTTTTTTCCGAGTGGTAGACCGCTGCGCGGAGGGTGGCAATGGGATTTACGTCCGATCCGCCGCCGTCTCGGCACGAATCCAGTCGCGAAAGGCGACCAGCGGCGGATGGTCGCCGCGCCCCACCGGCCAGGCAAGAAAATAGGCCTCGGCGTTTTTCATGGCGCCACCATCGTCGATGTCGAGCGCCGGCACCAGCTGGCCGGTGCGCAGTTCCTCCTCGATCAGGAAGGTCGGCAGCAGGGCGACACCCAGGCCGGCGCGGGCGACCTGGGCCACGGTGGCGAACTGGTCGAACAACATGCCCTGGACGTGTTCGGCCGGTGCATTGTGCAGGCGCAGCCAGCGTTCCCAGGCATCCGGCCGCGTCGTCAGGTGCAGCAAAGGCGCCTGGCGGACATCGGCAGCGTTCGCAAAAGCATATTGCTCGCGTAAGGCCGGGCTGCAGGCCGGGATGACATATTCGGTGCGTAACAGGATGGTCTCGGCGCCGCGCCATTCGCCGTTACCGTGGTGGATGGCGGCATCGACCGCTTCCAGGGCAAAGTCGAAACGTGTCAGGCGGGTGACAAGGTTGAGGGTAATGCCCGGATTGTTGTTGAGAAAGGACGGCAGGCGCGGCGCCAGCCAGCGCGTGCCGAAGGTCGGCAATATGGCCAGGTTCAGCGTCCCACCCAGCGGATTGGCGCGCAGGTTCAGCGAGGCTGTGCCGATCTTTTTCAGGGCGTCGCGGATGTCGCGGGCATAGGCCTCGCCGCCCGGTGTCAGGCGGATGGTCTGGCGCTCGCGGTGAAACAGCTCGACCTCCAGCTGCTCCTCCAGCGCCTTGATCTGCCGGCTGACCGCGCTTTGCGTCAGGTTCAGTTC
The DNA here is from genome assembly GCF_056404555.1 of Asticcacaulis sp. P2_C5. Classification (NCBI taxonomy): domain Bacteria; kingdom Pseudomonadati; phylum Pseudomonadota; class Alphaproteobacteria; order Caulobacterales; family Caulobacteraceae; genus Asticcacaulis; species Asticcacaulis sp. P2_C5. The sequence goes on along the minus strand of NZ_JBFUDU010000003.1, from coordinate 491,141 downwards.
GCGCGCCGCCAGGGTGACGCTGCCGGTGCGGGCGGCGGCTTCGAAGGCCTGGAGGTGCGACAGCGATGGCAGAAAGCGGCGTGGAGCGAGCATAGGTAATTCCAAAATGGAATGAAGTCTTGCCTAAATAGCGCTATATTGCGCGAAAATAGCAAGGTACATATACCGAAAAAGAATAACACACCTTTGCGAGTCCAACCTTAAAGGCCAATGCCAATCCATGTCCGTACGCCCCACAACTCACGGACTTTGGGACATGTCAGCCCCGCCCGCGCCCGTCACCACGGCGCTGGGCGGGGCTATTTCGTGTGACGTCGCCATTGTCGGCGGGGGCTTTACCGGTAATTCATGCGCCCTGCACCTCGCCAAACGCGGGGTCAAGGCCGTCGTGCTGGAAGCCAAGTCGATCGGCTTCGGCGGCTCGGGTCGCAATGTCGGGCTGGTCAATGCCGGCATGTGGGTCATGCCCGACGAACTGCCCAGGGTACTGGGTGAAGTGCATGGCCAACGCCTGCTGGAATTGCTGGGCGACGCGCCCTCGGCCGTCTTCGGCATTGTCGACGCCTATGGCATTGCCTGCGAGTTGCAGCGCCATGGCACCCTGCATTGTGCGGTCGGCCAATCGGGGCTCGAAGAATTACAACAACGCGAGGCGCAGTGGCAGGCGCGTGGTGCGCCGGTCAGGTTACTGTCGGCCGAGGAAACGGCGCAGCGCGTCGGCACGAAGGCCTATTCCGGCGCCCTGCTCGATCTGCGCGCAGGGACGATCCAGCCCCTGGCCTATGTCCGCGGCCTGGCGACGGCGGCAATATCCGAGGGCGCGGTCATTCATACCGACAGCCCGGTAGTGGATGTGACGGCCGACGGCACCAAATGGATTGTACGCACGCCTGAGGGTTCAGTGACGGCCGACTGGGTGGTCATGGCGACCGACGCCTATACCCAGGGACCATGGGAAATTATCCGCCGCGAGCAGGTCCACCTGCCCTATTTCAACTTCGCCACCGAACCTCTGAGCGACGCCGCGCGCGCCAGGATATTGCCCGGCCACGAAGGTGTCTGGGACACCAAGGAGGTTCTGTCGTCGTTCCGCATGGATGCGCGCGGCCGGCTGGTCTTCGGCAGTGTCGGCGCCTTGCGCGGCATGGGTGAGGCCGTGCATCGCGGCTGGGCCTTGCGCGCGCTAAACAAGCTGTTTCCGGGTCTCGGCGAGGTCAGGTTCGAGGCCGAATGGTACGGCTTTATCGGCATGACCGACGATAATCTGCCCAGGTTCCACAAGTTTGCCGATCGGGTTGTCGGGATCAGCGGCTATAATGGCCGGGGAATCGCGCCGGGCACGGTCATGGGCCGGACCCTGGCCGAACTGATCGCCGGAAACCGGGGCGAAGAGGATTTGCCGCTGCCTGTGACGGCGCCGCGTGAGGCGAAGCTGCGGGTGGCCAAGGAAGTTATGTATGAAGTTGGTGCTCAGGCCGTGCATTTGGCCGGAGCGCGTTTTTAAACCATCTGAATTCTGTAGACACCATGCCAAGGCCGAACGTGACATAGCCCCTCCACCGCTTCGCGGTCCCCCTCCCCATCACCCTGCGCCTTCGGCTTCGGGATGACAGGGAGGAGGGAGATTAGCCACCCTCCTCCCTGTTCCGAAGGAAGGGGGAGGTGGCGCGAAGCGTCGGAGGGGTCATCACGGCCGACCACACACCAAAGGACGAAGACCATGATCACTGAAAAAACCCGTACCGGCGAGGACGTCGCCAAGCTGTTGAACAACCTGGGTGTTGACGCCGCCACCTATATCGGCGGAAGCATGACCGTACATTCGCCGGTCGACGGCGAGACCATCGCCCACGTCGTCGAGACGCCGGCTGCCGACGCCGTCAAGGCGATCGATGCCGCGCACAAGGCTTTCCTCGACTGGCGCGTTGTACCGGCGCCCAAGCGCGGCGAACTGGTCCGTCTGTTCGGCGAAGAACTGCGGGCGCACAAGGCCGAACTGGGCAAGCTGGTGTCGATCGAAGTCGGCAAGGTGACCTCGGAAGGCCTGGGCGAAGTCCAGGAAATGATCGACATCTGCGATTTCGCGGTCGGCCTGTCGCGCCAACTGTACGGCCTGACCATCGCCACGGAACGCAGCAGCCACCGTATGATGGAAACCTGGCATCCGCTGGGCGTCGTTGGCATCATTTCGGCCTTCAATTTCCCGGTCGCCGTCTGGGCATGGAATGCGGCCCTGGCCCTGGTCTGCGGCAATGCCATCGTCTGGAAGCCATCGGAAAAGTCGCCCCTCACCGGTTTGGCGACCCACGCCCTGTTCGAACGCGCGCTGAAGCGTTATGTCGACGACGGTTATGACGCCCCGGCCGGCCTGTCGGCCCTGATCATCGGCGCCCGCGACATCGGCGAAGTCATGGTCGACCACGACAAGGTCGCCCTGGTTTCGGCCACCGGCTCGACCGCCATGGGCCGCGCCGTCGGTCCGAAGCTGGCGGCGCGTTTCGCCCGCTCGATCCTGGAACTGGGCGGCAACAACGCCGCCATCATCGCGCCGACGGCCGATCTCGACCTGGCGCTGCGCGGCATCGCCTTCTCGGCCATGGGTACGGCTGGCCAGCGCTGCACCACCCTGCGCCGCCTGTTCGTCCACGACAGCATCTACGACACCCTGGTTCCGCGCCTGAAGAAGGCCTATGCCTCGGTCAAGATCGGCAATCCGATGGAGGACGGCGTCCTGGTCGGGCCGCTGATCGATAAGGCGGCGTTTGACGGCTTTGAAAAGGCCCTGGCCGACGCCAAGGCCGCCGGCGGCACGATCGACGGCGGCGAGCGCGTCATGGTCGGCGGGGCAGACGCCTATTATGTCCGTCCGGCGATCGTCGAAATGGCCGCCCACGAAGGCCCGATGCTGCGCGAAACCTTTGCGCCGATCCTCTATGTCATGCGCTACAGCGATGTCCGCGAAGCTGTGGCCCTGCAGAACGCCGTTGGCGCCGGCCTGTCGTCGTCGATCTTCACCAACGACATCCGCGAAGCCGAACTGTTCATGTCGGCAGCCGGCTCCGACTGCGGCATCGCCAATGTCAATATCGGCACCTCGGGCGCTGAAATCGGCGGCGCCTTCGGTGGCGAAAAGGAAACCGGCGGCGGACGCGAATCCGGTTCGGATTCGTGGCGCGCCTATATGCGCCGGGCGACCAACACCATCAATTACGGCACGCAACTGCCGCTGGCCCAGGGCGTGAAGTTCGATGTCTGAGTTTGTTTGGGACGATCCGTTTCTGCTGAGCGAGCAGTTGTCGGATGACGAACGCATGATCATGGAGGCCGCGCGCGACTATGCGCAAAGCGCCCTGATGCCGCGCGTATTGAAGGCCTATGGCGAGGAATATACCGATCGCCATATCTTCAATGAGATGGGCGAACTGGGTCTGCTGGGCGCTACCCTGCCGGAGCAATATGGCGGCGCGGGTGCCTCTTACGTCGCCTATGGCCTGGTGGCGCGCGAGGTCGAGCGCGTTGATTCCGGCTACCGTTCGATGATGAGCGTGCAGTCGTCCCTGGTCATGTACCCGATCCACGCCTACGGTACGGAAGACCAGCGGATCAAATATCTGCCCAAGCTGGCCAGCGGCGAATGGGTCGGCTGTTTCGGCCTGACCGAGCCGGATTCGGGCTCGGATCCTGGCTCGATGCGCACCAAGGCCGAAAAAATCGACGGCGGTTACCGTCTGACCGGCACCAAGATGTGGATTTCCAACTCTCCCATCGCCGATGTGTTTGTCGTGTGGGCCAAGTCGGACGCACATGACGGCCAGATCAAGGGCTTTGTGCTCGACAAGGGCATGAAGGGCCTGACCGCGCCGAAGATCCACGGCAAGCTCTCTTTACGCGCCTCGATCACCGGCGAAATCGTCATGGAGGGCGTCGAGGTTTCGGAAGACGCCCTGCTGCCGAGTGTCAGCGGTCTGAAGGGGCCGTTCGGCTGTCTCAACCGGGCGCGCTACGGTATTGCCTGGGGCGCCATGGGGGCGGCCGAGGATTGCTGGCATCGCGCGCGGCAATATGGGCTGGACCGCAAGCAATTCGGCAAGCCCCTGGCGCAGATGCAGTTGTTCCAGAAGAAGCTGGCCGATATGCAGACCGAGATTTCGCTGGGACTACAGGCGGCTTTGCGCGTCGGACAGTTGTTCGACGCCGGAAAGGTCGCGCCGGAAATGATCTCGATCATCAAGCGCAACAATTGCGGCAAGGCGTTGGATATTGCGCGCCAAGCGCGTGACATGCACGGCGGCAACGGGATTCACGAAGAATTCCACGTCATGCGCCACGCCCAGAACCTGGAAACGGTCAATACCTATGAAGGCACGCATGATGTGCATGCCCTGATTTTGGGCCGCGCACAGACGGGCTTGCAGGCGTTTTTCTAAATCATCTCAGACGTATCGACGCCCTTCCCTTCTCCCCACCTGAGGGGAGAAGGTGGCCCAACGGGCCGGATGAGGGGTCAACCCCAGCGTCTGTAAACCCCTCACCCGGCTCGCAAGCGAGCCACCCTCTCCCCTCAGGTGGGTAGAGGGGGAAGTTAGAGGCACGTCTTGAAACCGCTCAGTGGTTTGAAAGTGTTAGAACTGGCGCGGATACTGGCCGGGCCATGGTGCGGCCAGTTGCTGGCCGATCTCGGCGCCGAGGTCATCAAGATCGAACGCTCCGACGTCGGCGATGACACACGCACCTGGGGGCCACCGTTCGTCACCGATGTCGAAGGTCATCCATGGGGCGCTGCCTATTTTCATAGCTGCAACCGCGGCAAGTCGTCGGTCGCCGTCGATTTCGAAACGCCCGAAGGCCAGGCCATCGTGCGCGAACTGGCGCTTGAGGCCGATATCCTCATAGAGAACTTCAAGGTCGGCGGCCTGGCAAAGTACGGGCTGGACTATCAAAGCCTGAAGGCGATCAATCCGCGCCTGATCTATGCTTCGATCACCGGCTTCGGCCAGGACGGGCCCTATGCCGCGCGCGCCGGTTACGACTATATCATCCAGGGGATGAGCGGATTGATGGACATCACTGGCGAGCCCGAGCGCGAACCGCAAAAGGTCGGCGTGGCCGTGGTTGATATCTTCACCGGTGTCTATGCCTCAACCGCCATCCTGGCCGCCGTGCGCGGACGCGATATCAGCGGCGAAGGCTGCCACATCGACATGTCGCTGTTCGACACCGCGACCTCGATCCTGGCCAACCAGGCGGCCAACTATCTGGTGTCGGGTAAGTCACCGTCCCGCCTGGGCAATGCCCACCCCAATATTGCGCCGTATCAGGTGTTTCAGGTGGCCGACGGCCATGTAATCGTCGCGGTCGGCAATGACGGCCAGTTCCAGAAGCTGTGTGGTGCCCTGGGAGCCGAAGATGTTGCACGGGATGCACGGTTCACCACCAATGCCTTGAGGGTGGCCAGCCGGGGCGCCTTGCAGGATATATTGCAGCCCTTTCTGTTGCAGCATGATCGCACCGAACTGTTAGCCTTGCTGGAAAGTCACAGCGTTCCGGCTGGCCCCATCAACCGTATCGAAGACGTTTTCGCCGATCCGCAAATCGTTCATCGCGGCATGAAGCTCGACCTGGTCGCGGTCGACGGATCACACGCGCCGGGCGTGGCCTCGCCTATCGTTATCGACGGTCAACGCATGGCCGCGACCTCCCCTTCCCCCATGCTTGGCTCGGGCCAACCCAAATGGACTTCGTAATATGAGATCTGGTGGAAAAATTCTTGTCGATCAACTCGTTATCCAGGGTGTCGAGCGTCTGACATGCGTGCCGGGCGAAAGCTATCTGGCGGCGCTGGACGCCATGTACGATGCCGATATTGATGTGCTGATCTGCCGCCACGAAGGCGGAGCCGCCATCATGGCCGAGGCCTATGGCAAGCTGACCAACCGGCCGGGAATCTGTTTCGTGACGCGCGGACCGGGCGCGATGAACGCAGCTCACGGCGTGCATATTGCGCAGCACGACTCGACGCCGATGATCCTGTTTATCGGCCAGGTCGAACGCGCCATGCGCGGACGCGGCGCCTTCCAGGAGATGGAATACGAGGCCGTCTTCGGCTCGGTCGCCAAGTGGGTGGTCGAGATCGACGATCCGAAACGTATCCCCGAGATCATGGCGCGGGCCTTTCGCATTGCGACCCAGGGCCGTCCCGGACCGGTAGTCATCTCCCTGCCTGAGGATATCCTGACCGAGGTGGTCGAGGTCGCCGATGCCGTCCGGGTCGAGCCTGTGCGGCCGGAGATGTCGATCGCCCAGTTCCAGCAGTTTGAGCAGATGTTGCTGGCGGCGAAACGTCCACTGATCGTGCTGGGCGGATCGTGCTGGAGCGATGACGGTGTTGCGGCCATCGCCGATTTTGCGCAAAAATTCCACATCCCGGTGGCGACCGAGTTCCGCCGCGGCGCTTTGTTCCCGGCCCTGCATCCCTGTTACGCCGGCGATCTGGGCTTTGGGCAGAATCCGAAACTGTCGCAGCGGGTGAAGGATGCCGACCTGCTGATCCTGCTGGGGGCGCGCATGGCCGAGGTGCCGTCGGCCGGCTATACCCTGATCGATCAGCAAACCGTGGTGCATGTCTTCCCGGACGCCGGCGAGATCGGCAAGGTCTATGCCCCGGCCTTAGGGATTGTCTGCGCGCCGGATTTGTTTGCCGGGTCGCTGGCGTGGCTCAAGGTGCCCGCCAATATTCCGTGGCGCGAGCAGGCACAGAACGCCCATATGGATTTCCTGATGTGGACGACCACACCGGCCAGGATTCCGGGCGATTTCCAGTATGGCGAGGTCATGGTGTGGCTGCGTGAAACACTTCCGGCCGACACCATCATCTGCAACGGCGCCGGCAACTACGCCATCTGGGTCCATCGCTACTGGCGCCACAGCGTGCCGCGGACACAGATCGCCCCGACCTCCGGCAGCGTCGGCTATTCCGTACCGGCCGGCGTTATGGCCAAACGGCAATGCCCCGACCGGACCGTGGTGGTGTTTGCCGGCGACGGCTGCTTCCTGATGCATGGCAATGAATTCGCCACGGCGGTCCAGTACGATATTCCGGTCATTGTGATCGTGGTCGACAATGGCATGTACGGCACGATCCGCATGCATCAGGAACGCGACTATCCGCATCGCGTGGTGGGCACTGATCTGAAAAATCCAGATTTCGCGCACCTCAGCCGGGCCTTCGGCGGCCATGGCGAGACGGTACGGACCACCGCGGAGTTCGCGCCGGCCCTCGAGCGCGCCCAGTCCAGCGGCAAACCGGCGATTATCCATTGCTATATCGACCCGCAGGCCATCACCCCGGCCAAGACCCTGGATCAGGTTGCGGCCGGCAAATAATTCTGGAAATGATTTCCAAAATGGGGGTAAATAAGGGCCAAATCAAAGGCCAGCAGCATGGAAAAAGCACGTCGTCCTAGAGGCCGGCCAAAAGAAGACAAGGCAGAGGTCAAGACCAACCAGTCGCTTGAAAAGGCGCTTGGCCTGCTGAAAGCCGTGTCGGCGCATGATGGCATGACCCTGACCGACCTGTCGCAGGCGGCAAACCTGCCGCCGTCGACCGTGCATCGCCTGCTCGGGACTTTGGCGGCGCACGACCTGGTGGCGTTTGACGAGATCACCCAGACCTGGACCATCGGCATCGAATCCTTGCGCATCGGTATGGCCTTCCAGCGCCGCAACAAGCTGCTGGTCGCCGGGCGCCCGGCCATGACCGCGCTGATGGAAGCGACGGGCGAAACGGTCAATATGGCCATGCTCGACAGGTTCCAGGTGGTGTTCGTCGCCCAGGTCGAGTGCGAGGCGCCCATACGCGCCTTCTTCCGTATTGGTGAGCGCCGGGCGGCCTATGCGTCCGGCATCGGAAAGGCTTTGCTGGCCCATCTCCCGGAGCAAAAGCTGGAGAAGTTTTTGCGCAGCGAAACCCTGGTCCGTCTCACCGAAAAGACGCTGTGCGAACCCGCCATGCTGCGCAGCGATCTGGAACGCGTGCGGCGACGCGGCTGGTCTTTGGACGACGAAGAGGCGACACCCGGCATGCGCTGTGTCGCCGCGCCGATCTTCAATGAATTCGGCGAGGCACGTGCCGGGATATCATTGTCGGGGCCAGCGTCACGCATTACGCTTGAACGGGTAGAGGCATTGGCGGCACAGGTGAAATCCGCTGCCGACGCCATCTCGGCGTTGATCGGTGGCGGGTTGCTGACGGGATGATTAAACCGGGAGGCTACACGACACTTGCCCGGACAGCGCGCGATATGCACGGCCGCATCGAGCGCTATCGCGGCCGTGATCTGCCTGCGGGCATGGTGTATCTGCTGCGACGGGCCGCGGGCGAATCCGACCACAACAATCGCTTCGTGATTTTGGGCTTGGTCCTTGCCGAAGCGAGTCTGCACTCCCGGTTCGATCTCCAGGTCAAATATGCCCGGTATATGTTGTCGCAGTATCCGGGAATCGTATCGCGGCTGGCTCTGGCCGAAAGCCTGTGCGATGACGGCAATTTTCGGCAGGGCGTGGCCCAGGCCCGGCGGGCCTTTTTGCAAGCCGTGGCTGACCGCATGATGACCAACAACGCCAGTCTCACCTACCTGCAACTGTGCATAGATAGCCGTCATGTCGAGCGGCTGAATCGGGCGCTGAGGCTGATTGGCCGCACCTATATCCGCGGTAAACCCGACTGCGTCTGGTCTTGGGACTGGCTCGATGCGGCTTGGGAGTTGGGCGCCAGCGCGCCCGCCATCGACCGGGTGGTCGAGTTGCACGGGGGCTATGCGGAAGACTAGCCGTGTCCGCGACCGACCGGGGCGCCTTTGACCTTTGCAGCCGTGAAATGCGGCAGCGGACGAAGTGAAAAGATCGGTTGAAGCTCAAGGTCATCGACGTCGTTGTAACCTAATGCCCGTCCCCAGCGCGTCGCCTGCATCTGCCAAGCGCCGCTATCGTCCTTCCAGACCCTGGCGTCGAAGGCAAGTCCTTGTACTAGAAGGCGTTCCCGTGGATGGTCCACGGTGAGATCCTGCAAGCAGGTTACGGTCAGATGCGTTGCATCCTGCCAAGACAGAGCCCGGCAACTGGGCCGAAAACGGGCTACGACCCTACGTAACGGCCAGTCATAAACAGTAAAACGGTTGTGGCCATCCGTCGCATCCCAGCTATTGCTGCCCGTAGCCAACTGGTGGCCGTCTGCTGATGCCTGGACGCTGGCGACGTCCCAACGGCCGCCATCCGGAAGGGCGAGAAAACGTCGGTCGAATTCGCCGAAATGGCAGACGATTTCCGGTAGCTTTTCCAAGGCTTGGGAGGATGGATCGTAAACTGAGATCATGTGATGGGCATGATAGGCATCACAGGCTTCGATCGTACCGTCGGGTTCAACCGGACTTAGCCGGCTCACCAATTGACCGCGGTAGAAGATCGCCAGGCTATCACCTTCGCGGGCGACCACGCCCGGATTTTGACGCAATAGATCGGCCTCGACCAATCGTTGCTCGCATTCCCATCGCGAGCCCTTGAAGGCGTTGCCGGTAACCGGAATTGCCGCGCATTCTGGCGCATCGTGCTGTCGGAAGGCTTGATAAGCGCGCGGCGGCGTGCCGTAGGCGATCCAGGCGCAGTAGCCTGTGTAGGCTATGGCCGCCAATAGCGTAATCAACAGCAGTGTAGTGATGATTTTGCGCATACCTGTGCCCCCTTATGCAGGAAAATAGCACAGACTAGGCATAGTGTCAGGGCCAGCGTCACGCATCACGCCTGAACGGGTCGAGGCGTTAGCGGCATAGGTGAAATCCGCCGCCGACGCCATCTCGGCGCTGATCGGTAGCGGTTTGCTCGCTTAGACGGCACTGTCGAAATGTGGCAGCGGGCGCAATGAGAAAACCGGCGTATTCATGATATACCCATTCTCGATCTTGATAACCCGGTTAGCATCTAACCATTGGGTCGCCTGAAGCTGCCACCTGCCGCGCTCATCCCGCCAGACCCGGGCGTTAAACGCGTATTTGCCGCGACGTTTTCCCCGGCACGAACTGGCCGTCAGGTGGTCAGCATCCTTCCACGCCAACGCATCGCAGTATACCGGGAAGTAAGCCACAACATTCCGCCTGGGCCAGTCGTATATGGTAAGGCCTAAAGGCACAGCCGGACCATCGGGCATGCCGCCTATCCGACGTCCATCGGAAGAGGCTGCCGGGCGGCTGAGCCACCATGGCGTGCCATCGGGAAGGACCAGGACATGTCGACTCACTTCCCCGACATGACATACGACATCCGCCACGTTTTCGGTTTTGGCCGTCTCGCGATCGTAAAGCGCCAGAACTGAACGAATGTCATAGCCGTTGCAGGGGCTTGGTTTGTCACCCCACTGCAGCATCTGAAGCCGGGTTACCGGCAGACCGCGATAGAAGATGGTCAAATTCCGACCTTCACGTATAGCGAGGCCGGGATGGGCCTTAAGTCGGGCGTCCTCGCGTCGCAGCTGCTCACATTCCATGCTTGTGCCGTGGTGGACGGTCCAGCTTTCCGGTGGCAACGATCGGCATTCCGGCCTTATGGTTATCTTTGAAACCGCGATGGACGGCGAGCCGAAAGCAGCCAGCGCACAACCGCCCGCATATGCAGCCCCAATTACCGCCAAGCCGGCCAACACGCTGATAATGGTCTTGCGCATTCCGCCCCTCCCCACTTCACTGAGCCTAACATATTCGCAGGCCCGCAAAAAGCCGGGAGGTTTGTCAGAAAGGCTTAAACCGTCTGAACATCCGCCATATGCATCAGTTTCAGGTTCTTCTCGAACGCCGCCACGGTCATCGATCCGGCGGGTCTGAAATGCACTACGGCCGTCTCGCCCGGCAGGATGTCGAAATAGTTGTCGCTGAACCTGCCGTCGCCCGCTTCCAGGCTGAGATAAAGGTTCTTGACCAGCGCGTTCGACGTCACGGCCACGACGATATCGCCGCCGACCTGTTTGACGCTCTTGACAATAGCGGGTTTGGGCAGGGCCAGGTCCTTGACCGGCTTGAAATAGACCGTGTTCTCCGACAGCACCTTCCCGCCATCGAGCAAACGCACAGACAGTACGGAAGTTTCGGCCGCAGCACCCGCCAATAAGGCGTCGGCCGTCTGGGTCTGGACCAGGCTCGCCGTATTGGCCTTCAACACGATCGGTTGCGAAGATTGCGACAGAACTTTCCCCGAAAAATCGAGCAGGCGCAGCGACAGAGTTGCCTGCTTATCTTTCAGCAGGTCGCTGACGACATAGAGACTGACCTTGCCATTATCGAGTTGCGGCGAGACCAGCACCGTATCATAGGCCTTGACGGCGAAATATTGCTGCGCCTTCCAGCGGCCGTAATAGTCGATGCTGCTCCATGAGGCGACGGGCCAGCAGTCGTTGATCTGCCAGAACATCGAGCCCATGCAATAGGGCATGCGCGAGCGATGGGCTTCCATGGCGATCTTGATGCCCTCGGCCTGCAGGACCTGGCCGACATAGAGGAATTGGCGGAAGTCGGCCGGGACCTTATAGTCGCGCTCCATATAGGTCTTGATGATGGTGTTGCCGTCATTGGCGCGCTGGTGCGACAGCATGACCTTGGAAAAGATGTCGTAGTCCTCCGGCGCCGCATAGGTCTGGACGGTCCGGAATTCCGGGAAGGACTGGAAGCCGTATTCGCTGACGAAGCGGCTGACGTGGGTACGGTATTCGCTGAACGGCTTGCGGCCGCCCCACACCTCCCAATAGTGGGTGTCGCCCGTCTGGATGGCAGCACTGACGTCGGCGTGCTTCAGCCCGTCCTTGCCGTCCCAGGCCGCCAGAGGTGACGACGGCCAGTAGAAGCGCCCGCTGTCATACTGCTTGACGACGGACGGCAGGATGTTGTGGAAGATGGCCTTGTAGGCGTCCCAGATCTTCGCCTTTTGCGCGTCGTCATATTGCGGTTTCCAGCCCCAGCCGCCATTGGGCACATCATTGGCCCAGGCTGAATCTATCTCGTTATTGCCGATCCACAGGGCAATCGACGGGTGGTTGCGCAGGCGCTTGACGTTGTCGATCGTCTCCTGGCGGACGCTGTCGAGAAAAGCCTTGTCGCCCGGATACATCGAACAGGCAAACATGAAGTCGTGCCAGACCAGGATGCCGTTCCTGTCGCACTGGTCGTAGAAATAGTTGTCCTCATAGACCCCACCGCCCCAGACGCGCAGCATGGTCATATGGGTGTCGACCGCCGAACGAATGACCTTGTCATAGATGTCGTGGGTCACACGCGTCAGGAAGTTGTCATTGGGGATGTAGTTGGCGCCCTTCATGAAGACGGGCACGCCGTTCAGCTCGACATAGAAGCTGCTGCCGCCGGCATCCGGTGTCTGGACGATCTTGACTGTGCGCAGGCCAACCCTGACCTGGTGGGTGTCGAGGACCGCGGCCGGCGTGCTGAGCCGGCTGTTCAGCGTATAGAGGAAGGCCTCTCCCAGGCCGTTGGTCCACCACAGCTTCGGATTGACGACCGTGATCGGCAGTTCGATGCGGTTGACACCGGCCCTCAGGGCGATCGGCGACGTGACGTGGATCCTGGCGTCCGTCGGGCTGGAAATATCGAGCATGGCCGAGCCGTCATGGTCGGCGATGATTTCGAACACCGCGGTCAGGCTGGCCCGGTCCGGCGACAGGCTTTCCTGGACGATCTGGACATTGTCGATGCGCGCCGTGTTCCAGGCGCGCAGATGGATCGGTCGCCACACACCCGAAGTGACAAAGCGCGGGCCCCAGTCCCAGCCGTAGTGATAGCCGGCCTTGCGCGTAAAGACGCTGTACTTGTCCTTGCCGACCTCGCCGTTTTCGCTCTGGTCGTTGGCCGCCGGCAGGTTGAAGCCGTACGCATCCAGCTTCTTCTTGCCCTCCATGATGGGCGAGCGGAAATAGATGCGCAGCGCATTGGCACCGGTCTTGATATGCGGCTTGATGTCGGCCGTCCATTCGCGGAACATGTTGTCGGCGGTCAAGACCTTCGTGTCGTTGACATAGACATCGGCATAGGTGTCGAGACCTTCGAACCACAGCTCGACATGGTTGCGGGCGAAGGTCGCGGCGTCGACCGTGAAGGTCGTCGCATATTCCCAATCCTTCTTGTCGATCCACTGCTGGTCGTGTTCGTTGGTGCGGTAGAAGGGGTCTTCGATCTTCTTGTTGGCCAGCAGGTCGGTATGGACCGTGCCCGGCACCGTCGCCGGCAGCCACTCTGTGGTATCGGCCTGACGGAAGGTCCAGCCGGTGGCGATCTGGCGATCGATCAGCGACGATGTGCGTTGAACGGCCTTGCGTTTGCGGCCCTTGGCTTCGGCGGTATCAGATAGGGTCGCGGAGGTGGCCAGGACCAGTCCGGCGCCGGTTGCCTTCAGCAGGTCGCGTTTTTTGTGATCGAAAGCTGCCATGGGGATGTCCTCTGCGCCGTTTTTTGGGCCGTGGCAGGAATCGTTTCCGCCATGGGCCAGGTTTGTGATCTTGCCCCCCATACTACGAAACTTACGCCCGGCACCATGTCTTGACGGCCACACAGTTTGGCTGATACCGCTACCAGCAACAGCGCCGGCAAGATGCGCGTCCCACCTGCCGAGGAAATGCCCATGAACCGCTCTCCCCTATTTTCGGGACGCCTGATGGCGTCCGTCGCCACTTTTGCGCTTCTTGGTGCCCTGCTGTCCTTTGCAGCACCGACCATGGCCGCAACACCGCCTGCCTGTGCCGATGCACCCTGCCCTTTTCTCGACGCGACCCTGACACCCGAGGCGCGGGCAAAGGACCTGATCGGCCGCATGACGCTGGACGAAAAGGCGCACCAACTGGGCCATACGGCGCCAGCCATTCCGCGCCTGGGCGTACCGGAATATAACTGGTGGAACGAAGGCCTGCACGGCGTGGCGCGTGCCGGCATCGCCACAGTCTTCCCGCAGGCGATCGGCATGTCGGCGTCGTGGGACCCGAACCTGCTGCACCAGGTCGGCGATACGGTCTCGACCGAATTCCGCGCCAAATATGCCGAGCGCGTTCACCCCGACGGCGGCACCGACTTCTATCGCGGCCTGACCGTGTGGTCGCCCAATATCAACATTTTCCGCGATCCACGCTGGGGTCGTGGCCAGGAAACCTACGGCGAAGACCCCTACCTGACCGGCCGCATGGGCATCGCCTACATAACCGGCCTGCAGGGTGATGACCCGGCCCATCCCAGGACCATCGCCACAGCCAAGCACTTCGCCGTCCACAGCGGCCCGGAAGACGGCCGCCATCGCCAGGATATGAAGCCGTCGCCGCACGACCTGGAAGACACCTATCTTCCGGCCTTTCGCGCCGCGGTAACCGAAGGCAAGGTCGATTCCGTCATGTGCGCCTATAACGCGCTCAACGATGTACCGGCCTGCGCCAGCACCGCGTTGATGCAGGCCCATCTGCGCGACGCCTGGGGCTTCAAGGGCTATGTCGTGTCGGACTGCGGGGCCGCCGCCAATATCTACCGCGAAGACAGCCTGCACTACACCAGGACGGCGCCCGAAGGCGTCGCCCTGGGCTTCAAGGCGGGCATGGACCTGATCTGCGGCGACTATCGCAACAACATGACGACCGAGCCCGACACGATCGTCGCCGCCGTCAATCAGGGCCTGCTTCCTTCGTCCGTGGTCGATACGGCCTTGCTGCGCCTGTTCACGGCGCGCTACCGGCTGGGCCTGCTCGACCCTCTGGCCGCCTCGCCCTATGCCGGGATCACCGCCGCCGACAACAACACGCCGGAGCATCGCGCCACCTCGTTGCAGATGGCGCAGGAATCGATGGTGCTGCTGAAGAACGACGGCGGCGTGCTGCCGCTGGCTGCGCCCAAGACGATCGCCGTCATCGGCCCCAATGCCGACAGCTACGACACCCTGGTCGGCAACTATTACGGCCGCCCGACCGAGCCGGTCACCGTGCTGGACGGTATCCGCGCCCGGTTCCCCGACGCGAAGATTGTCTATGCCGAGGGGACGGGCCTGATCGGACCGGCCCAGCCGCCGGTGCCCGACGCCGCCCTGTGCCTGGACGTCAAATGCGCACAGCCCGGGCTGAAGGCCGAATTCTTTGCCGGCCACGATCCTGCGGGGCAACCAGTGGAGAGCAAGACCGCCGCCAATGCCGCCACGGCGTGGAGCGGCATCGACAAGGACGAATCGTCACGCTGGACGGGCTTTATCAAGGCGCCGGACAGCGGTGAGTATAGTTTCAGGTTTGCCAGCGAAGGTGGCTATCGCATCTGGGTCGGGGATAAGCTGGTCATCGACGAGTGGGGCGTCGGCGATGCGCCGTCGATCGCCTCGGGCAAGATCGCGCTGCAGGCCGGCACTGTCTATCCGCTGAAGGTCGAGGCCTTCCAGAACGGCGCCACCGGCGATCAGCGCCTGGTGTGGAGCACGCCCAGTGAGAACGGCGACGACGCGGTGGCTGCGGCCAAAAGCGCCGATGTCGTGGTCTTTGTCGGCGGCCTGTCGGCACGGATCGAGGGCGAGGAGATGAAGGTCGAGGCGGCCGGTTTCGCCGGCGGCGACCGAACCAGCCTGGACCTGCCGGCGCCGCAGCAGGCCCTGCTTGAGCGGGTGTCGGCCACGGGCAAGCCGGTCGTCCTGGTGCTGATGAACGGCAGCGCCCTGAGCATCAACTGGGCCAAGGACCATGTGCCCTCCATCGTCGAGGCCTGGTATCCCGGCGGCTTTGGCGGCAAGGCCGTGGCGGGCTTGCTGGCGGGTGATTTCAGCCCGGCCGGGCGCCTGCCTGTCACCTTCTATCAGTCGGCCAGCCAACTGCCGGCCTTCAACGACTACGGCATGAAGGGCCGGACCTATCGTTATTTCGACGGCCCGGTGCTGTTTCCGTTCGGCCATGGTCTCAGCTACACGACGTTCAGCTATGGCGACGCAGCCCTGTCGGCGGCGAGTATCAAGGCCGGCGATACGGTCACGGCGTCGGTTAGGGTGTCCAATACCGGCGCGCGCGACAGCGACGAGGTCGTCCAGCTTTATGTCGCCAAGCCGGGCGACAGCGCCCACCCGACCCTGGCCGGGTTCAGCCGCGTCTACCTCAAGGCCGGCGAGACCCAAATCGTCACCCTGCCCCTCGATCCGCGCCGCCTGTCCCAGGTCGACGCGGCCGGCGCGCGCAAGGTCGTGGCGGGCAGCTACACGATCAGCCTGGGCGGCGGCCAATCGGCCTATGCCAAGACAGTGTCGGCGGTGCTGACGGTGAGTGGTGAGGCTGAGGTGGCGAAGTAGGACATCCGACTGCCCTTTTGGGGTATTTGGGCGACGTGAAAATTTTCGAGATCATTGATGAAGTGTTTGCCAGTTGCATCCTAAGGTGGGGCTTGATTCTGACGTGAATCCGCGCAGCCCTGGATCCTCAGCGAGAACATTGATGCGATATCGCAAGCTTCTGGCTGTTGCACCTTTGCTTCTGGCTTTATGGGCCAGTTCGTCTACGGCTTGCATCATCTCGATGCCCTATCGACCTGAAGATGTCCGAACGGCCGATTTTGCAGTGATTGGGCGAATTACGAACTATCGGATCGTGCAAAACCCCGAGTTCAGTTTCATCGACAGACTTGGTGCGAGATTGAGCAAAGGCACCAAGACCTTTCCCGGCGATTATGCGCGCTTCGATATTCTGGTCGACCAGGTCCTGGTTGGCAAGGGACCGCGAAAACTGTCAGCGATCTGGTTTCCAGAGAATTATGGAATACCGGATTCCATGTCAGTTGGCGCCTACGTGATAGCGTTGCGCAAGCCCGCTTCGCAGTATCCACCATCTCGCGACCCAAACATGGCCAATCCACTCGTCTCCGAGCCTGGAACCCTTACGGTGATGCAGGGCGTGTGCTCTCCTGCCTTCCTCTTCGAAGCAAATAGCTTCCAGGCCAAAGCGGTGGAACGTTTCTTATCCAACCCAACGCCACCATCTGCCCCCTCCAGGGCAGACTAATTCATGCGTTTCGTGGCTTTATGAGGCGGCTGATTCAGCCTCGTCGAGCCGCCAGTTTGGCCGAGTGCATTTTATGAATCGCTCAGGGTGCCATCGCGAAATCGATAATGAGTCTGCCTCCTTTTACGACCCGGCTCTGAGAAAAATCCGGCCGCGGGTTATTTGGTCGTAAAGTCTGATAATCAGGCGCATAAACGGGTAAAATAATCTTCCGCTAATAAAAGCAGGGAAACAGCCATGACAGACATAGACCGCCGTATGCTGCTCGTCGGCGGCGCCGCAGCGCTTGCTGTCCCTGCACAGGCATCGGCGGACCCGTTTTTCCAGGGCACCCCGCCATCCGGCCCCTTTCAGCCCTATTGGGAGTCGCTCAAGTCTTACAGGTCGCCCGATTGGTTCCGTGACGCCAAGTTGGGTATCTGGGCCCACTGGAGCCCGCAATGCGTGCCGGAACAGGGCGATTGGTACGCCCGCAACATGTATATCCAGGGCATGGCGCAGAATGGGTTTCATACGCGCACCTATGGCCATCCCTCTGTCTTTGGTTACAAGGATGTCTGCAATCTGTGGAAAGCTGAACGCTGGGACCCCGAGTCCCTGGTCAAGCTTTATAAGGCCGCCGGCGCCGAATATCTGGTCTCGCTGGCGACGCACCACGATAATTTCGATTGCTGGGATTCAGCGCACCAGCCGTGGAACAGCGTCAATATCGGGCCAAAGCGCGATATCGTCGGTGGCTGGGCGAAGGCGGCGCGCTCTAACGGTTTGCGCTTCGGCGTCAGCTACCACGGCACTCCGCACCGTACCTGGGACGAGTTCCTGCCGGTGCGTTACAAGAGCGATACGACCGGACCGCTCGCGGGGGTCCCCTATGACGGCATGCAAACCAGCGCCGACGGGCAAGGGAAATGGTGGCAGGGCCTGGACCCGCAGTTGCTCAACGGCAAACCGCACCTCAAGAACACACCATGCCCCGATTTTGTCCAGCAATTCATGCTGCGCGTTCAGGACGTCATAGACAAGTATGACCCGGACATGCTGACCTTCGACGATGGTGTGAAGTTCGATTACGACGCCGGCGGCCCGTTCGCTCCGGACCTCGGCGTCTGGCTCGGCATACCGGATCTGGCGCCGCAGATCATGGCCTATTTCTATAACCGCAACATGGAGCGCCGCGGCGGACGGCTGGAAGGCATTGTCAACCTCAAGAATGTGCCCGAACCGATCTGGGGAACCCTGACCCGCAGTTTCGAGATGCTGTTTGCGGATAAGATCGAGGAAAGTCCCTGGCAGACCGAGGCCTGTATCGGCGACTGGCATTACAAGCGCGCGCTGCTGACCGAGCACCGCTATCGTAAACCAGCCCTGATGATTCCGCTGTTTGTCGATATCGTCAGCAAGAATGGCAATCTGTTGCTGGGTATTCCGCTGCCTGGCCACGGGGAACCCGACAGCGACGAAATCGCGTTCCTGCAAGCCTTCGCCAATTGGCAACAGGTCAATAGCGAAGCGATAAAAGGCTCGAGGCCGTGGAAACTGTTTGGCGAGGGGCCGTCGACGGAAACGAAGGTCGAGGCCTATCAGCTTGAGAAATTACGTTTCGATCACCGCGATATCCGCTTTACCACCAAGGGCGATGTTCTATACGCCATCGCGCTCGGTTGGCCCAGCGACGGGAAGCTCGTGGTGCGATCTTTGGCAGCGGGTTCGCCACTCTATCCGCAACAGATCGGCAAGGTGGAGATGCTGGGCTCCCATGCAAAGCTGAAGTGGACGCGAACCGCGAATGGCCTGGAAATTACCGTGCCGCACAAGGCGCCCTGCGAACATGCCGTCTCATTCCGCATTCAGGCGGCTTGATCATGTCGTGAGGACAGTTTGTTTGTTGGGGTGACGGACTATAAGGCAATAGAGACACCGCCCCCGTTTCTCCTACAACCAAAATTTACCCGCACGCCGTCGAAACTATGATAGCGGTAACAAAAAATAACGTCCCAGCCGTACGCACGCTGGCACGCTTGGTAAAGAACAGGGACCAACCTATGACTTTTCGTAACCTGCGCGGGCTTTTTCAGAATTTTGGCCGAGCGATGACCATTCTGGTGCTCGCCTCCGCGGCCCTCGCCTTGCCAAATGTCGAGGCGCAGGCGCAAAACACGGCCGATGCCGCCGTGGGCGCCCCAGTTGCCCTGCCGTTCGTTAGCCCTATCTTCGGCGACAACATGGTCATGCAGCGGGACAAGGCCAATGTGATCTGGGGTTGGTCACAACCGGGTGACCTTGTCCGAGTCGAAATCGGTGGACACGCGGTCCAGACAAAAGCGGACAAGGACGGGCGATGGCAGGTGAAGCTGCAGCCGCCGACGTCCGCCGGCCCCTGGGTGATGCGCATTTCCGGCCATTCACAAACAATCGAAATCAAGAACATCCTGGTTGGCGATATTTGGATCGGCGGCGGGCAATCCAATATGGGCCTGCCACTCAAGTTCGCCAAGGACGGGGACGCCGAGGTCAGAACGGCAAACGAACCGGAGATTCGCTACTTCACGGTATCCGGCCATGCCGCCTATCATCATACGGACATCATCCAGGGTTCGTGGAAAGTCGTCTCGCCCGAGACGGCCGATTCGATATCCGCGGTCGGATATTATTTTGCTCGCAAGCTGCATGGCGAACTGCATACGCCAATTGGTCTGGTCATCGATGCGGTGGGTGGCACCCCGGCCGAAAGCTGGACCAGCGCGCCGTCGCTCACGCCGCTCAAGGATTTCGATGCGGAGCTGGCGGAGTTGAAGCGCGTGACCGACAGCGGCGCACCCGAATACGGCAATTTCGTCATGCACTGGTACGATCAGTACGATATCGGCCTCAAAGGGAACTGGAAAGAACCTGATCTTAACGACGCGGGCTGGAAACCGGTGACCATTCCGGGTGGCTTCGCCGAGCTGGGCGTGCCAGATGCCCCCGCACTTGTCTGGTTCCGCAGGGAGATCACCCTGCCCGATCCGGTACCCGCCGGACCTTCGGTGATCGCCCTGGGATCGATCGAACGCATGGACACGGTTTATATCAACGGCGCAGACGTGGGGAGCAGTGCGTGGGTCGAAAACCCTCGCCGCTATTTCATTCCTCCAGCGGTTCTGAAGCCTGGCCGCAATGTGATCGCTGTCCGGGTGCTGAAAACCAAGCCGACAGGCGGATTTCTCAGCAAGCCGGACGACCTGTATCTGAAGCTGGGCGACGGGTCTCAGATCGCGCTGGCCGGCGCGTGGAAAGGCCAACTTAGCATCGACGCCCGCCCGCCGCAGCCCCTGCCTTTAGCTTACGAGAACTGGCCCGTCATGCCGGGGGTACTTTATGAAGGCATGTTGGCGCCGATCGCGCCGCTTACGGTGCGCGGCGTCATCTGGTACCAGGGCGAACAGAACTCCGGGCGCGGCTATCAATACCGCAAGATTTTGCCGATCATGATCAAGGATTGGCGCAACCTGTTCCAGCAGTCGGACCTGCCGTTTTACGTGGCGGGCCTGCCGGCTTTCCAGGCGCGGCAGGCCGATCCTACGGATGACGGCTGGGCGGACCTGCGCGAATCCCAGGCCCTGACCGTGGCGTCAACGCGCGATACCTGCCTTGCCGTGACGATCGACACGGGCGAAGCGGACAATATCCATCCGAAGGACAAGCAGCCGGTCGGCGATCGCCTGGCGGCCTGCGCCCTGGCAGGCACCTATGGACGGCCGGTTGTGGCTTCCGGTCCGACCCTGGCTTCGGTTGACCGGCTTCCGGGCGCCCTGCGCCTGCATTTCACCCATGCGGATGGCGGTCTTGTGGCGAAAGGCGATACGCTGGGCGAGTTTTCGGTCGCTGGCGAGGACGGCCAATGGGCGTGGGCAACGGCGAAGATTGACGGCGATACGGTCGTTGTATCATCACTCAAGGTGGCGCAGCCGGTGGTCGTGCGCTACGCCTGGCAGTCCAATCCGATGGCGACCCTGTATAATGGCGCCGGTTTTCCTGCCCAGCCGTTCCGCACGGACAGCTATCCTTTGGTCACCCAAAAGGCGGGCGAGTGAGGCGCGGCGACGATGCGTAGCTGCGAAAGCTGGCAAGATTGCCGTAATTGCCCTGTGACACCCGATGAAACAGGGTGCCTTCACCAAGATGGATCGAAGGCCCAAACCTTCGCTCTATCGTGTGACGCATGACCATATCTGTGCTGTTCGCTCGCTGGCAGGCTCGGGGTATCCGGCGTCACAGCGTCACGACTTGTCAGATGTGACGGCCGGTGACGCCCTGCCCTTGCCGACATCCCGAAGCGTCACAACTGTCACACGCCCCCTATAGGGGTGTGACAGTTGTGACGCTGTGACGGGACCACCCAAAAATATTTCTGTCTTAAGGGCGTTAAACCGGACAGGTTGCGTGTTATCTCTGCCTGACCGTCCAACGATGGACAGGTTTGGGTTATCGAATGCGATAATCCTGCGTAGCCCTGAGCGCCCGGCGCCCATCCGCAAGAAGTAACCTGCAAAATCCTCCTCTTCCCGTTTACGGGGAGAGGCGGGGCGCCCCGTGGCGTGGCGCGAAGCGCCGGGTGAGGGGCATTCCACCGTCAAAACAGCCTGTGCGACCGTGCAGACCGGAGCTCCCGCTGTCGACGATGAGATGAAGAGCTTCCCGCCATACAGGAAATCAACCGGCCACTGACAGAACCGCTGCGTCAGCAGTGGAACGCCCCTCAGGCTCGCCGCCGGGCACCGGCTCGCAGGCTCGCCACGCCACGGGGCGCCCCGCCTCTCCCCGTAAACGGGAAGAGGAGGATTTAAGCCCTTTCCGCCGCCAACATCCGTCCAATCCTGAGGTGAAGCCATGAACGCCATGACGTTAAACCTGGCCAGTGTCGAGGTCGAGCAGGCCCTGTGCGGGGCCTGCCTCAACATCCCGGCCGCCGTCAACAACGCCCACGGCGTCACGGCAGACCACTTCGCTTCCCCCGTCCTTGGCCGGATGTGGCACCTCATCCAGGACCTGGCGCTAAATGGCGGCGATATCGCGCCTTCGGTCGTCGTATCGCGCCTGAAGGCCGATCCGGAATTCGCCTCCCTGGGCGGCAAGAGCTACCTCGCCGACCTGATCGACCATGCCCCACCGGCGAATACCGTGCCCATCCTGGCGGCGGAATTGATCGAGACGTGGAAGGCCAGGCAAGGCGCCCTGCTCGGTGACCAGATGGTGCGCGAACTGGCCAAGGGCGGACCGGTCGACCATGTCCTGGCCTATTACGGCGCCGAGCTCGACAAAATCCAATCGCTCGATATCAAAACCTCACGCTACAATCCCGAGCCCTTCGCGGCGGTCGCACCCGTAGCCTCGCCCTGGCTGATCAAGGGCGTCCTGCCGTCGAAAGGCGTCGGCTTTATCGTCGGCCAGACCAAGGCCGGCAAGAGCTTCCTGGCGCTGGATACCTGTCTGCGCCTGGCGGCGGGCGCACCGAAGATCTTCGGCGCAAAGGCCCGCCGCGCCGGTGTCGTCTATATCGCCGGCGAGGACGACAATGGCTGCCGCGCCCGCGTCCTGGCCTGGCGCTGGAAGCACCACCGCGCAACACCCATGCCGTTCGAGCTGATCGGCCAGGGGCTGAACCTGCTCGACCCTTCCGCCGTGCACGACCTGAAAAAGACCCTGCACGCGGCGTCCGATCGCTTCGGCGCCATCGGCAGTCACTTGGGCGTTGTGGTGATCGACACCCTGTCGCGCTGCGCACCGGGGGCCGATGAGAACAGCTCCGCTGATATGTCGCGCGCCTTCCACGCCCTGGAAGACATAACCCGATCGACCGGCGCATTGGTCCTGGTCGTCGCCCACTTCGGCAAGGCCGGCGCCGACAAGGGTATCCGCGGCTGGTCCGGCTTGGACGCCAATTCGGACGCCACCCTGACCGTGGAGCGTTCGACCGATGACGACGCCGTACGCGTCGTCACCTTTGCCAAGGTCAAGAACGGCGTCGACGGCGGCCAGATCGCCTTTCGGCTGGAAGAGGTCGGGCTGGGCATGCTTGATGACGACGGCGACGAACTGACCTCGTGCGTCGTGGCCTTTGAACCGGTGTCGGACAGGCCTGAACGGCAGAAGCGGTCACGGGCTCTGAAGCCTCCCGAAGCGCTGGTTTTGACCGCCGTCAGGTATGTGACCGACAACGAGAAGACGCTCCTCCTGCCCGCCGCCATCGAAGGTCAAAAAACATGGATGAAGGCTGTGACCCGGGAGCAGGTTCGACTGAAATCCCTGGCCATGGGACTAGCGGAAGACACCAAATCCAGCGCCGCCAAGATGCGCTTTTCCCGTGCCCTGGAAGGCCTTTGCGCTGCCCGTAAGCTCAGGATCGAAGGCGATTTGTTATGGCTGATCTAGGGTCACAGGGTCACCTCAGGTCACGTGCGACCGGCCGTGACGTCTCACATCTGCCAACCCGTCTGCGGTCACAACAGTCACACACTCCCTATAGGGGTGTGACTGTTGTGACCAGATGACGCCGGTCATGGTCTGAAAAGACATGGAGTGGATAACGAGTCTGACCCGCCTATTCGCGCCTCCTGACGCCTCCTGATGTAGATGTGGCATTTCAACCAAAGAATGATTTATGCAATTAGTAAGGCGTCCCCGAAATCGATATCGCTGGCGGTACCTCAGATATAAAGGTGCATAAATATAGCTTTATTAAATTTAATGGTGTATTTAAGCGCCATTATGAAAAAAACGAACCTCCCGTCGATACGGGCTCAAAACGAACTCAAAAAGCTGGGCGCTGATATTGCCGCTGCCCGAAAGCGGCGCAGAATCACTCAGGCACGGCTCGCCGAGGGCGCCGGGATCAATGTTTCCACGGTGCGCAGGCTTGAGTCTGGCGATCATGGTATCTCCCTCGGCGTCGTTGCCATGGTTTTGGTCGTGCTCGGTGAGCCCTCGCGTCTCGGCAACCTCCTCGATGGCGCGAAGGATGATGTGGGTCTGATGCTCGACACTCAGAACCTGCCTCAAAGGGTAAGGTCAGCCACGAAGAAAGCCGCAAAGCCGTCTATTCCAACAGCCAGTGCATCACCTGATGAGAACGGGGAGGCCTTCTAATGGTCCAGACAACACTTTCGGTTTTCATGGGCGACCAGGGCCTCGAAGTCGGGCAACTTATATTCGAAGCCCAAGGCAATCGCCAATTCAGCCGATTCCAATATGCCCTTGCCTGGCTCGAAAATTCGCGAAGTTTTGCCCTTGCCCCCTCCATGCCGCTGCGCGAGGCCCCATTCTACTATCGACCGGAAGGAGACCGTGGCTCGCCCCTCCCCCCTCCTCTCGCGGACACGACACCCGATAGCTGGGGCCGCAATATCATCCGCCGCGATGCCCGCGAAACCCGCGACGACACCCGTCCGCTCAACGAGTGCGATTTTCTGACGGCCGTCGATGACTTTTCCCGGATGGGTGCCCTGCGTCTGCGCAGTCCCGACGGCGGAGATTTTCTGGCAAGTTTGCCGGGCGGCCTCCATGACATCCCACCACTATTGCAATTGAACGAACTCGGTCGAACCATCGCCAGCCTCGAACAACAAGAGCCAATGACTGCGAAAGCGCTCCAACGCCTTCGCCAGGTCGGCAGTGCCCTCGGCGGCGCCCGCCCCAAATGCTCGGTCCTCGATGGTGACCAACTCTTTATCGCCAAGTTCACCTCGCGCCTCGACACCCAGAGTGTTGAGCTTGTCGAAGTACTTACCCTGCAGCTGGCTCAACTTTGCGGTCTACGTGCACCGGCTGTTCGGCTCGACCATAGTGACGGCCTTGCCGTTGCCCTCATCCAGAGGTTTGACCGCAGCGCCAATGGACGGATTCCGTATATTTCGGCCCAGACCATGCTCGATTTGAACGATGCCAATGGCGGGACCTATACGGCAATGGCCGAAGCGATCCGGACCCACTCCGACGCGCCGGACCGTGATCTACGGGAGTTGTTCAAACGCATTGGCTTCTCGATCCTGGTGTCGAACACGGACGATCACCTGAAGAACCATGGCTTCCTATATGCCGGCAATAATCAGTGGCGCCTGTCGCCTCTTTTCGACGTCAACCCTTCTCCGGATCGCCATAGAGAACTGAAGACCGCCATCTCGGAGATTTCAGGCACGGCCGCCAGCCTCGCAACGCTATTGGAGCACGCCACCTTCTTCGACGTCCCCGTCGCCGATGCGACCGCAGTGTTCAAGGACATGGCAACGATGATTCGCAAAAATTGGCGCTCGATGGGGCAAACTTTAGGAATGACGCGGCTTGATATCGACGTCTATCGTTCGACGTTTGAACATGAAGACACGGTACTCGCCCTGCACCTTTGATAAGGCGGGATCGGCACATGAAGGGGGGAACGACCGGTAAGGCTGCCCGGCACCTCGCCTGAACATAAGGAACCTGTATTTGGTAAGCCGTCGATGAACCTGTAGGGTGTCCGTCCGACCCGCCGCACAGGCCAGGTCATAAACCCAGGACATACACCATGAGCGTTGAATCCCTTATCATTTGGCTGGTCATCGGTGCGGTTGCCGGCTGGATCGCCGGCTCCATCGTCAAGGGCGGCGGTTTCGGCCTTATCGGCGATATCGTCGTGGGTATTGTCGGCGCCATCATCGGTGGCTGGCTGGCCGGTGTCTTGGGGATACATATTGGCGGCGGCATCATCGCCACCATCATCACGGCAACAGGTGGCGCCGTTGTCCTGCTGTTGCTGGTGCGACTGATCCGACGGGGTTGACCTGGATTAAACTCGACACCAGTGGTGGAAGCGTACTAAACGCAGCATGTCTTCAACAGGTGCAGCGCATGGCTCAGTCCGACCCCACCGCTGCACAGCTTGAAGATCTGGGGTGGGGCCCCTTTTTCGCCGATCAGGTCTCGTCCGGCGAAATGGACCTCGTTCAGGCCCGCATTACCGAGGTCCATCGCACCCGCCTGACGGTTATCTCTTCCCATGGCACCACGGCGCTCTCCCTGACCGACGGCGAGACGACGGCGCAGTATGCCGTCGGCGACTGGGTCCTCGTCGCCCCCGATCCGGCACGGCTTATCCGCCGGCTGGACCGGATGAGCGTGCTGCAGCGTCGCATTGAAGGCCGGGACGAACCGCAACTGGCCGCCGCCAATGTCGACACGTTGTTTATCGTCACCTCGTGTAACGCCGACTTCAACCCGGCCCGGCTGGAACGCTATCTCGCCATGGCCAATGAATCGGGCACCCGACCGGTTATTGTCCTGACGAAAACAGACATGATCGAAGATTCGAGTCCGTTCGAGGACCAGGCCAGGGCGCTCCAGCGCGATCTGGCCGTGGTCGCCGTCAATGCCAAATCCGCCCGGGCCGTGGACCTCTTGTCGCCATGGCTGGGACGCGGTCAGACTGTGGCGCTTGCCGGGTCGTCCGGCGTCGGCAAGTCGACCCTGGTCAATGCGCTGAGCCGGCACGATGAGGCTACACCGCAAGCCACGGGCGGTATCCGGGAGAACGATGCCAAGGGTCGTCACACAACGACCGCCCGCTCACTTCATGCGGCCACAGGCGGCGGATGGATTATCGACAACCCCGGTATGCGCAGCCTGCATGTCAGCGACGTCGCCGGAGGGATCGACACAACCTTTGCCGAGATTGTCGACCTGGCTGCCAGTTGCAAGTTTCGCGATTGCAGCCACGCCCATGAGCCCGGCTGCGCGGTCAGGGCCGCGGTGGCGAGCGGAAACCTGACGGAAGGCCGCTTGGCCCGCTGGCGCAAACTCCATGAGGAGAACAGCAAGAGCACGCCGCGGCAAACCGGACCACGCGGCAACAAGATCGCTGCCAAAACGTTTAAATGACCAGGAGCCCCGCATAATGAGCGGCATCTGGATTTTCGGGGAACGCCCTATTCGATGTAAATCTGGTCGTCCGGGCGCTGAGGCAGGTGGGTTGCGCCCAGTCCGCTCAGAAACGCCGTCTTGTCGACGGCAAGAAGCCAGTTCACCGCTTCGTGGTAATCCATAAAGGCACACATCGTCTCGTTTGGGAACAGAGGGGAAACGGCAGCGACCCGAAAGCTCGCCAACGGGTCCAGGCTAACGACCGCGACATGGGCGTGGTAGACTTGGCCATCCACGACCTTTGCCCAGCGCCTTGCGATCTCGTCGCGCTCTTCCTGACTGAGTCTGCCTTCAAACCGCCGGACGTCGACGACCCGGTTGTAGGTCAGGAGGTCATCCACGCCCGCATAGAACTCGAACATTTTGTCCACGAAATAGCTACCCGGCATGTAGCCAATCGGCCGAATCGTGAGGATCTTTCGTTCCGTGTCGATAAATGTGTTGAACCTGTACTCGCGAGACATCTAGGCACTCCCTGGATGACGCATAACAGAGTTCCATTTAAAAAATTCTAAGCGCCGGTTTCCGGTCGCATTGCACGGCACGACACGCTTTACCGAGTTGGATTGCGGTGATGCTATTGCCGCAGGATCTTCGCCATCGCCTTGCCCTTGGCGAGTTCGTCGATCAGCTTGTCCAGATAGCGGATTTCGCGCATGCTTGGCTCTTCGATCTCTTCGATCCGCACACCACAGATCACGCCGGTGATCAGGGTTCGAGCAGGGTTGAGCCTGGGCGCTTCGGCAAAGAAATGTTCGAAATCCGTCTTCGCCGCTAGCAGGCCTTCAAATTGCGCCTGGCTGTAGCCGGTCAACCAGCGGACGATCTCGTCGACCTCGGCTTTGCTACGCCCCTTCTTTTCCGCCTTGGCAATATAGTGCGGATAGACGCTGGCGAAGCTGACGGAATAGATGCGGTGTTGGGTCATGGGGCCTCCGGTCCGGATACCATGATGACGCGCTCCATCGCCAATTGGCAAGACGGGTCCGAACGATCACGGAAAGCAGACGCATCGAAATTTTGCACATATTCGGCTAGGTTTATGGCCTTCGTGGAGGTCAAACCATGCCCAAGATACTCGAAACATGGACCGTTTTGCCACATGGGTCCCTAACCCTGGTCGATGATGGCATCTGGACGGTCACCGGCGAACTGCATATGCCGCTGACGCCGCTGGAGCGCCGGATGACGATTGTCCGCCTGAAAGACGGCGACCTGATCATCTACAGCGCCATTGCCCTGGATGAACGGCAGATGCAAAGGATCGAGGCCGCGGGACGGCCAGCCTGGCTGGTCGTGCCCGGGGACCATCATCGCACCGACGCCAAGATCTGGAAGGATCGCTATCCGGATATCAAGGTCGTGGCGCCGGCGGGCGCCCGCAAAGCCGCCGAAGACGCGGTCCACGTCGATATGACCGAGCCGGATTTTCAGGACGATGAGGTGAGCTTTGTCACGGTCAGGGGTTTGGCCGGCCATGAGGCGGCGCTGATCGTGCGGCGCAAGGCGGGTACGACCCTGATCGTCAATGATATTATCGGCAATATGCCCAGGGGCTCGGGGTTTGTTTTGCGCCTCATGGGATTTGCCGGCGACGAACCGCATGTCCCGGGCCCCGTCAAATGGGGGCTGAAGGACAAGGCGGGTCTGCGCCAGCAATTGCTGAGTTGGGCCAGCCAGCCCGCCCTCAGGCGGATCATCATGTCGCACGGCGAACCGGTCGTGGTTGCGCCGGGAGATGCGCTTCGCAAACTGGCCGATACGCTTGGCTAAGGCGGGTTGCGGTATAGATACACGTCCGCCGCCCCGCTCGCGAGGTGGTACAGGGGTTACCCTTGTCATGCTCCCGCCGCCTGAAAATTCGCACGCCCCTGATTAAGCGATTGGAAATGCAACCCGTGTAGCATGACCGACAAAAGTACCCTTTACGTGACGGTCCGGCAGGTTCGTCATGCGTAGTGCAGGAAACGGGCGTGGCGATAAATCAGGGACGAACAGACGGGGACCAGATTGGCGACCCGAACAGGGCGATCGACATCCTGTTCGAGCGCAATCCTATCCCCATGTGGATTTTCGATATCGCGACCCTGCATTTCGTCGCGGTCAACCCCGCGACCTGCGCGCTGTACGGCTACAGCAAGGATGAGCTTATCGGCAAGTCCATCCTCAAGGTGCATCCGAGCGAAGACTGGGCGGCGGTTCGTCACAATGCCACGGCGTTGGATACCTTTGTCGCGCCGGAACAGTGCTTTACCCACGTCAAGGCCGACGGGGACAGGATTCAGATCGTCCTGTTTGCCCAGCGTATCGACTATCTGGGCAGGGATTGCGGCGTCGTGTGGAATATCGACGTCACCGAACGCCAGCAGGCCTCGCTCGAACTGAAGGGCACGCAGATCTTCCTCGACGCCGTTGTCGAAAGCATTCCCTCCATGGTGTTCGTCAAGGACGCCCAGGATGGCCGCTTCGTCCTGCTGAACAAGGCGGGTGAAGAGCTGTTGGGCATCCAGCGCAACGATCTGATCGGCAAGACGGACTTCGATCTCTTCGATGTCGCGGATGCGGAACGGTTCCGCCGGGCGGATCAGGCCGTCGTCGCTTCCGGTGAGCTGATCAGAATTGAAAATGAGCCGCTGAGCACGCCCTATGGCATGAGATCCCTGCGAACGCAGAAAATCGGCGTGCCGGGTATCGACGGCAAGCCACGCTATCTGCTCGGAATATCTGAGGACGTTACGGAAAAGCTCCGCGTCGAAGAGCGCAGCCGGCATCTCGCCCTGCACGACGTCCTGACCGACCTTCCGAACCGCCTGAAGTTCCAGAACCTGCTCGATCACCATATGGACGGTACGCAGTCGCGCGAAGATTTTGCACTTTTGCTGCTCGACCTGGATCGCTTCAAGGCCGTCAATGACAGCCTCGGGCACCACGCCGGCGACGATCTGCTGCGCCAGGTCTCGGGGCGCATGCTGGCCCATATTGGACAAGACGACATCGTCGCCAGGCTGGGCGGCGATGAATTCGGGGTCATCCATCGCGGCCCGATCAGCGAGGACAGCGCCGCGCAACTGGCGAAGCGCCTGATCGCTGCGCTCTGCGAACCCTTTGTGCTTGACGGCCACATCGTGTCGATCGGCTGCAGCGCCGGTCTTGCGTTGCGCTCCCGGCACGGCAGCAGCGCCGATGCCCTGATGAAACGCGCGGACCTGGCCTTGTACGCCGCCAAGGCCACCGGCAAGGGCGATTACACCTGGTTTGAATTCGCCATGGAGGAAAAGGCGGATCGCCAGCGGATTCTGCGCCAGGAGCTCAGCACGGCGCTGGAGAAAAACGAACTCCATATCGACTACCAGCCGATCGTCAGTACAAGATCCGGCCAGATTGTCTGCTTCGAAGCCCTGCTCCGCTGGCGCCACCCGACGCGCGGCCTGATTTCTCCGGCCGATTTCATTCCGGTCGCGGAATCGTCGGGCCTGATCGAACCGATCGGGCGCTGGGTCCTGCAACAAGCGTGCAGTGACGCCGCCAAATGGCCGGCTGGTATCGGCGTGGCGGTCAACCTGTCGCCGCAGCAGTTTACCGGCTTCACCCTGGCGGCCGATGTCATCCGGGCTCTTGATGACTCAAGGCTTGCGCCAAATCGGCTGGAGTTAGAAATTACGGAATCGGTATTTCTGAATGACAGTCTGGAGAATGTGCGAATTCTCCATCAACTGAAGCAACTGGGCATCCGCATCGCGCTGGACGATTTCGGCACGGGCTATTCGAGCCTGGCCTATCTGCGCCGTTTTCCTTTCGACAAGCTCAAGATCGATCGTTCGTTCATTACCGACCTGACCTCGTCGCCGGAAAATCTGGCCATTGTGCGCGCGGTCATCGGCCTGGGTAAAAGCTTCCACGCCGTTGTCACCGCCGAAGGCGTCGAAACCGGGGCGGAATATGCCTGCCTGGCCGACGAGGGCTGCGATCAGGCGCAAGGCTATCTGTTGGGACGCCCCATGGCGGTAGAGGCCGTACATAATCTCCTGCATGCCCATGACACCTCGCGCCGTCAGGGAGCAAGCCTCTGAACACAGGCGCGTGGTGGCCTGACCAATCTGCCCGGCATTGTCTGATCTCTCTTGACGAAAAAGCGGTTTCGCTGATACCGCTGACATGACAGCGCTGCCAGACGCGCATCATTAGTGACGCCTCATGTTTATCCAAAAACGGGACCGCCCGTGCGGTGGCGCCACTTTTGGGCATGAGGCTTGGCCTGAGGAAATGCCATGAACCATCTCCCCGTCCGTTCTGGCCGTTGGCTGATGTCCGCGGCCCCTTTTGCCCTGATTGCCTCTCTGGTCGCCTCTGTCGCCATGCCCGCCCTGGCGCAAACATCGGACGCCTGCAAGGACGCACCCTGCGCTTTTCTCGATAAGAGCCTGACGCCGGAACAGCGCGCCCGTGACCTGGTCGGCCGCATGACCCTGGAAGAAAAAGCCGGCCAGATGCAGGACAATGCGCCGGCCATTCCGCGGTTGGGCCTGAAGCGCTACGGCTGGTGGAACGAGGTCCTGCACGGCCTGGCCCGCGCCGGTCACGCAACGGTTTATCCGCAAGCGATCGGACTGGCGGCGACATGGGACCCCGACCTGATGCACAGTATCGGCGACGCCATCTCGGTCGAAGGCCGTGCCAATCACAATGCGGCGCTGAAGCGAGATCCGACCGGCACCGACCGCTATTTCGGCGTCAACTACTGGTCGCCCAATATCAACATCTTCCGCGATCCGCGCTGGGGGCGCGGCCAGGAGACCTATGGCGAAGATCCGTACCTGACCGGCCGCATGGCGGTGGGCTTCATCACCGGCATCCAGGGTGATGATACCCACTATTACAAGGGCGTGGCCACCGCCAAGCACTATGTCGTCCATTCCGGGCCGGAATCGACGCGCCACTTCGTCAATATCGATCCCTCGCCGTTCGATGTCGAAGACACCTATACGCCGGCCTTCCGCGCCGCCATGGTCGACGCGAAGGCCTATTCCCTGATGTGCGCCTATAATGCGGTCAATCGCGCGCCCATGTGCGCCAGCCCGATGATGCAGCAGCAACTGCGCCAGGACTGGGGCTTCAACGGCTTTATCGTCTCGGATTGCGATGCCGTCGCCGACATCTATACCGGCCACAAGACAGAGCTCGACGCCGCCGCGGCTTCGGCCGTATCGGTCAGGGCCGGCACGGACCTCGATTGCGGCAAGGCCTATCAGGCCATTCCCGACGCGGTGAAACGCGGCCTGCTCAGCGAGGCCGAGGTCGACCGGTCGATGGAGCGGCTGATGGCAGCGCGCATCCGCATGGGACTGATCGACGGCGGCATCTATGACCAGATCCCGGAAAGCGCCATCCATTCGCCGGAGCACAAGGCCCTGGCGCTGCGGGCGGCGGAAGAATCGATCGTGCTGCTGAACAACAGCAAGTCGGTCTTGCCCCTGAACGGCCATGAGCGGATTGCGGTGATCGGGCCCAATGCCGCCCTGCTACAAAGCATCGAAGGCAACTATACCGGATCGCCGATCGACCCGTCCCTGCCGCTGGATGGACTGCGCGCGGTCTATGGCGACCGGCTCAGCTATGCCGCCGGCTCGGCTTTGGTCAACGGCATGCGCTCGCCGATCCCGACGACCTTTCTGCGCGTGACGGCCGACAGCAGCGAGGCCGGATTGAAGGGGGAGTATTATGACAATACGACCTTTGACGGCGCGCCGAAGATGACGCGCACCGACCCTCTGATCAATTTCGACTTCTACCGTTCGGCGCCCGAAGGCTTCAAGCCATTGGGCTTCAGCGTCCGCTGGACCGGCGTCATAACGCCGCCGGTGGCCGGCACCTATCAGATCGGCTTCCGCATGGCGCCGCGGTCCGGTCAGCCGGCGCTCAATATCAAGGTGTGGATCGACGACCAACTGGTGGTGACGCCGGAACTGGTCGGTTTCACGGCCACGCCGGCGCCGTGTCCGACTGACGCCTGCCCACCGCCTGGGCATCTGGTCGATTACAGCTTCAGCGACACCAAACCTCACAAGGTGCGCATAGATTACGTCCGCACGACCGATGATCGCGCCTCGTCGTTCGACTGGGTGGCGCCGGCTCAGGTCCTGATCGACGGCGCCGTGACAGCGGCGAAGGACAGCGATGTAGTGGTCGCCTTTGTCGGCCTGTCGCCCGACCTGGAAGGCGAGGAGATGAAGGTCGATGCTCCGGGTTTTTCGGGTGGCGATCGCACGGCCCTGGTCCTGCCTGAGGCCCAGCGCCGGATGCTGGAGGCGGTGAAGGCGACCGGCAAGAAGCTGGTCGTGGTCTATTTGACCGGCGGCGAGATCTCCGATCCGTGGGTCGAGGCCAATGCCGACGCCCTGGTCCAGGCCTGGTATCCCGGCGAGCGCGGCGGCGAGGCCATTGCCAATATCCTGACGGGCAAGACCGATCCCTCCGGCCGCCTGCCCTATACGATCTACCGCGATATCGCCCAGTTACCGGCCTTCGAAGATTACGGCATGAAAGGCCGAGCCTACCGCTACTTTAAGGGCGATGTGCTGCATCCGTTCGGCCAGGGGCTGAGCTATACGACCTTTGCCTATGACAAGCCGGTTCTGTCGGCCAAACGCATCAAGGCCGGGAACGGCGTCAAAGTCGCGGTAACTGTGCGCAATACAGGCGGACGCGACGGCGATGAAGTGGTGCAGCTGTATGTCAGGAAGCCCGGAGATACGGCCAATCCGGTCCTGGCCGGCTTCCGGCGCATCCATCTGAAGATGGGCGCATCGCAGACCGTGGAGATCGCGCTCGACGCCCGCGCCCTGTCGCAGGTCGATGTGAGCGGCAAACGCAAGGTCGTGGCCGGCGACTATATGGCATATCTCGGCGGCGGCCAGCCGGGCCATGCCGATACCGTGGCAGCCAAGCTTTCAGTCACCGGTGAGGCTGCGGTGGCGAAGTAAAGCAAGAAGCCCCACCACCACATCTCGTCAATAGCTTCGCTACGCTACGCATTTCCTCGTGCGGCCCCCCTCCCCAAATTTCTGCGAAATTCAGGGATGTATAAAAAAATTACTTATACATCCCTGAAAATTCAAAGAATTTTTGGGGAGGGGGACCGCCCAAGACAAGCGCAGGGTGGCGTGCCACCCGAAGCCTTGGCGAAGGGTGTGCCTGCCGGCGAGGCTGGTGGGGTGTCTTGCTTTCTTAAAGCCGTGCGTTCACCAGTTAGTAAGCCCTACCGACCAGGATTTCCTCGACCGCAGCGGCACCGGTGAAGATACAGCTACCGGTCGGCGCCGCCTGCCCCATCGGCACATTGCGCAGGGTCAGTTTCAATGTCTTCAGACGCTGGCCGACCTCTTCCAGCGCGTCGCCGGAAGGCTTGGCCCAGCCGACCTTGACCCAGCCCTTGAACTCGGCCGCCTCGTCGTCATCCTTGGCGGCACCGAAATAGGCGGCCAGGTCGTCGAAGCTCGTAATGTCCGAACGGATATTGTCGTCGAGGCGTGCCTTGGCCTCGGCAAACAGATTGGCCTGGATTTCCTCCAGCAGACCGCTGGCCGCGGCGACGAAAGCGTCGAACGCCAGGGCCTGGGACTGGACCTTGTCGCCATCGCGCAGGCGGTCGCGGCGCATGAAGGTGACATTGCCGTTCTCGACGTCGCGCGGTCCGATTTCGCAGATGACCGGGGCGCCGCGACGGACCCAGTTCCAGCGCTTTTCGGCCGACTTGATCGGCTTCTTGTCGACCAGGACGCGGATGGGCGCCCCGACAGCCGTCTGCGCCATCAGCGCCTTTGACAAGCGGTCGGCAAAGTCGAGCACGGCCGCGTCCTCGGGCTTGTCGCGCAACATCGGCACAATGACGATCTGGCGCGGCGCAATGGCGGGCGGCAGGCGCAGGCCGTCGTCATCGCCGTGGGTCATGATGACGCCGCCAATCATCCGCGTCGAAACACCCCAGCTGGTGGTATGGCAATAGGTCAGTGCCCCTTGCGCATCCTGGTAGCGGATGTTCTGCGCCTTGGCGAAGTGCTCACCCAGATAGTGCGAGGTGCCGGCCTGCAGCGCCTTGCCGTCCTGCATCATGGCCTCGATCGAATAGGTGGCGACCGCGCCGGGGAAGCGTTCGTTTTCCGGCTTTTCGCCGGCAATCACCGGCATGGCCAGGGTTTCCTCGGCGAAGCTGCGATAGACCTCCAGCATGGTCAGGGTCTCGTCGCGTGCCTCGGCCTCGTCGGCATGGGCCGTGTGACCTTCCTGCCAGAGGAATTCCGTCGTGCGCAGGAACAGGCGCGTGCGCATTTCCCAGCGCACCACATTGGCCCACTGGTTGATCAGCACGGGCAGGTCTCGATAGCTGTTGATCCAGCGCTGGAAGGCGTCGCCGATGATGGTTTCCGACGTCGGACGAACGATCAAAGGCTCTTCCAGCTTGGCGTCGGGATCGGGAACCAACTTGCCGTCGATATTCTTCAGGCGGTGATGGGTCACCACTGCCATTTCCTTGGCGAAGCCTTCGACGTGCTCGGCCTCCTTGGCGAGGAAGCTCAAGGGGATGAACAGCGGGAAATAGCAGTTTTCGTGGCCGGTGGCCTTGATGCGGCGATCCAGCTCGGCCTGGATCAGTTCCCAGATGCCGTAGCCCCACGGCCGGATGATCATGCAGCCGCGCACCGGGCTGATCTCGGCCAGGTCCGCGTCACGGACCACGGCCTGGTACCATTCCGAAAAATTGGCGGAGCGGGTGACATTAAGGGCGCGTTGCATTGGGGAAGACCTCTGGTGAATCTTCCCCCTGATAGAGATTTGACCTGTGCATGTCCAGTGCGCAGGAAAAACACCTTCCCGTGTATTTTTTCAGATCAAACGCCGTAGTACAGCTAATGCCTAATTGCGGTTATAGCCGCGTATGCCCGGGATCGCCAGCGGTGGCATCCTGTCGTCCGGCGTAACCTTGGGTATCGGATGCGTGATCTGGCTGACGGCACGCGCGCTGCCGACCGGAAGAAGGGTCACTACCTGACCCGATGGCGCCAGGCGTATGGACCAGATATCCTCAACGACGACGATGGGAAATCCGGTCTCGTTCCAGCCCTCCTTGACCTTGAAAGGCTTGCCCAGGCCGTTGGGTTCGGCCCCGGAATAGACAAAGAAGACGGGAGGGTTGACGAACAAGGTCCTCGTTCCGTCGGCCCCGACCAGATAGATCGGCAGTTGGTCGATCTTGGGCGTTTTGGGAACAGGCAGATCGAGACTGGCCACCGAACTGCTCAGCCGGACATTGACGGTCGCGCCCGAGCCCGGATCATTGACAATGAGCGGATAGGGATTGCCCGGCTTGGTGCTGAAGCCGTCGAAAGCCACCTTGTGCGGTCCCGCCTCATAGATGTCGAAGGCAATCAGATTGCCGTGGCTATACAGAGGCACGAGGGTCGACCATTGGAAACTGACGCCATAGATGGCGCCGCCCTTCATGCCGGTGACCAGGCTGTCGGTAATCGTCGGCGCCGTCGCAGCCGTCGGCACCTCGTCGGTCAGGATCATGTTGACGCCCGAAACATCATTCGGGATGTCGGCGACGCCGATATAGATCGGCCCCTGATCGCCATTATACGGATAGTTCATGCCCTGGATCTGCGACGCCTGGGTCTCGTACTGCCACAGCAATTCGCTCTGCGCTTTGCTAAGGCCCGGGAACTGAGCGGCCAGCATCTGACCGTCACGCCCTGCCACCTTCAGCCCGATCGGTGCATCCGCAAAAGCCGCGTGCAGGACCATGGTGGAGCTGGTGATCAGGCAACCATAGCCCTGGATCGCGCCGGTCAGGGCCTGTGATGTGATAAGATTGGGTTTGCCGTCCTTGTCAAAGCTGCCGTCATGGACCATGCCGTTGGCATCGGCCAGGGTGTCGACATAGGCCTTGAGGGGGGCGGTCAGCGCAGGATCACCCTGCCCCAGCAGCGGCATGTTCCGCACTTTGCAGGTGTTGGCCAGCAGGTCGCACGTCAGATTCCCGCTGATCTTTTGCGTGACCGGCTTGAAACCGGATTTTACGATGGGCGTATTCGTGACGGGCTTCAGGACCGGCGAGGTGCCGCTTACGGCAGGCATGGCGGATAAGGCAAGAGCGATCGCCAAAGTCGCGGCGGAGGCCAGGAAGGTCGTGCGCATTTTCATCCCCGTAATCTTGTTATCCGGGAATTATGCGCGCACGGGCTGCGGCTGGCCATAGGTTCATGAAAAATTACTGGAATTTTTCAGCTCAGGCGCTGTCCCTACTTGCGCCCGCCCGCCGTCGACGCGCCTTCGGCCCGGGCCTGCGACATCAGGTCGGCGCAGTTGGCGTTTTTCGCCGTGTCCAGATTGATAAAGGGCACGATGGTCTGGAACACGGCCGCCAGGCCGCCCTGAACGATGGCCGTTTTCGGATCTACACCGAAGGTCGGCGCCGTCAGATGTCCGCCGATGATGATCGGCGCCTGGATACGGATCAGACGGAATTTCTTGGGCTTGCCCTTGAAGACCAGTTTCATGCTCTCATCCTTCAGGTTGATGGAGCCCTTGCCATTGACCAGCACGACACCGGTATCGAAGACGATGGTTTGTGCCTGCATGACGCCGTCTTTTATGGCGAAGGTGGCCACCGCGCAACGCACCTCCGTCTCATGCTTGTCCTTGGTCAGCAGTTGGAACAGACCCTTGGTCGCGTCGATCCCCATCAGTTCGGCGAAGCTCTGGCGCATAGTGCCCCCGGGCATGACCACGGCCAATTCGCCATTGGCTGTGCCTGCCGCCTTGTGCACAGTATTGCCGCCGCCCGTCGCCCGGATCCGGGCGTTCAGCACGCCTTCGACCGGGGACGAGCCGCTGATCTTCGGGGCGAAATCCTGGACGCGCAGCCCGGTCAGGCGAAAATCGATGGTGTTGCGCTGGTTGTCGGTTCGCGCGTCGATCTGCGCCGTGCCCGTCAACTGTCCCTGCGGGAAGGTCAAGGCGATAGGATCTAATGTCAACAGGCCGTGGTCGAGAACGACGCCCAGGCTGACCTGGCGTAGCGGCACGCTGTTGGTGTTCACCGACAGGGCGCGATAATGCACCTTCGCGTCCATGCCCCGCACCCGCGCCACATCGAGCGGCGCATCCGGCATCAGACGACGGGCGCCACGCGTGGCCTGAGGATTGGCCGCCAGTTTGGGCGCCACTGGCGCATTGGCGTCGGTCGCCCCGAACAGCGATCCCAGGTCGCGGAAATTTAGCACGCGCGAGCTCAGGTCACCCGTCATATAGGGCCGGCCATTGCGGTTGGTATCGACCTTGAGCGCGCCCTCCAGGTCGCTGGCGCCGACACGACCGCGGATGCCCTTGATATCGTAGAGGCGCTCATTGCGCGTCACCTGGGCTGACAGACGATAGGCTGAGGTATTGGGGAAGGACAGACCCGTCAAATAGTAGAGGTCGGCCAGGTCGCTGCCGCTCACCGAAACATCGCCTGCCAACTGACCGAGGTTGAACGGGTGAAGTACCCGGCCCTTTGCCGTGATACGCGTATTGCCGGCGCGTACGGTCATGTCGAACGGATAGGGCACCGAAGACCTGACGTTCAGCAGCGGTCCGCCGGTGGCCTTCAGTTCGAAGATCTTGCCATTGAGTTGCCCATCGCCCGTCAGGGCAAAGGCCTGGCCGCCCTCTTGGGCCTTTTCATGGGCATTGACGATCCCCTTGAAAGTCATGTTGCGTTGCAGGCTGGTCAGGGTCAGGTGGCCATCCTGGATGATGAAGTTACGGATCAGGGGCAGCTTCGTCGGCTTGCCTTTTTCGACGCCATCGCTGAAATCCCAATTGGCCCGGCCTTCCTTGTCCTGGAACAGAAAAACAGTCGGCTTGTCGACAACCAGTTGCGGCAGGACAATGTGACCGTAGAACAGCGGCAGCAGTTCTGTGGATACGCTGATGCCGCCGATATCGGCCAGGGTTTGTTTGGGGGCCCAGTTGGGCTCGCCGATCTTCAGCCCGCCCACCGTGGCCGACGGGGTAAAGCTCAACAGATGGGCGCGCAGGTGACCGTCGATACGCACCGGACGGTGAATGCGGCTGGAGATAATGCGTGACAAGGTCGGACGGAACCAGTCCCAGTTGGTTTGGCCCAAAAACAGGATCAGCGCGACCACCAGCGCTATTACGCCGCCGATAATCCACAGGACATAGCGCGGCAGACCCATCAGTCGGGCCCACAGCCCGCGGGCCATATGGCGCAGCCATGTCCAGGTTGCCAGGGCAAGGGCGTGGGCTTTGGCGAGAATCTGGGCGAGCATTTGGCTCGCACGATCCTTCGCGGACGACGGCACAGGCTTTTGTCCGGGCACAGGTTTTGCGACCGCCGGATCAGGCCTGTGAGGATGCGCGCCCTTTATTCCGCCGCTTTTCATAGTACCGGCCTTTGCATGCAACAGGAGCCAGAGCCTAGGCAGGGCGGCATTAGAAATCGATACAGGAGGGGCGGCCTGCATATTGCTTCCCGGCCTGTCTTGACTCTTGATACGTTTAAGAACAAAACATGAACATTAATCCGAAGAAATCGGAACCGTTACCCGGTGCATCATGTCCACGTCCGTTTCATCCGTTGTCGAGTCGTTGCGCCAGGGCCTTAACCGGCTCGAGACTGGCCATGTTTGCCATGGCGCCCTGCCCTTCGGTCTGGACCTGATAGATTGTCGTCTGCCCGGTGGCGGCCTGGCGCTGGGTGCGCTGCATGAGATCGCCGGCCTCGAGGCCGACACCGTCAGCGGCGCGGCGGCCGCCCTGTTCGCCGCCGGCATTGCCGCACGCACCCAAGGTGCGGTCCTGTGGTGTCTCACACGTCCCGACCTGTTCGCGCCGGCCCTGGTCCAGGCCGGGCTTGATGCCGATCGCGTCATTTTTTTCGAGGCCGGGGACGAAAAATCCCTGATGGCCGCGTTCGAGGAAGGCCTGCGCCATGGCGGTGTCGGCGCCGTGATCGGCGAAATCAGCCAGCTTAACCTGACCCAGTCACGCCGCCTGCAACTGGCGGCCGAGACCACCGGCACGCTGGGCCTGGCGGTCCGACGCTGGCGCCGGCCCGAAGACGCCAAAACCTTCGGCCTGCCCAATGCCGCCGCCACGCGCTGGCGAGTCGGCCAGATGCCGTCTTCCGTCCTGCCGGTGCGCGGTGTCGGACGGGCGTGCTGGCGGCTGGAGCTTGTCCGCTGCCGTGGCGGAAACGCGGCGCAATTCGATGTGGAGGCTTGCGATGACCAGGGTCGTCTCGCTCTGCCTGCCCAACTGGTCTATCGACCGGTTGCGCAGGTCGATGGGCAGCGCCGCGCCGTCTTCTGACGCGCCGTTCGTCCTGAAAGGCTCCGATGGCCGCCGCCGCCGCGTCGTCACGGCCGCCAATGACGCCGCCCGATCCCAGGGGGTCATGGTTGGCATGCCGCTGACCAAGGCCCAGGCCCTGGTCGAGGACCTGATCATCTGCGACAGCGACCCTGTGACCGACGCAGACGGTCTCGACAGGCTGGCTGTATGGGCTCTGAAACGTTATGCGCCTGTCGCGGCCGCCGATCCACCGGACGGCCTGATCCTCGATACCAGCGGCGCCGACCATCTGCTGGGCGGAGAGCCTGCCATGTTGCGCGATATGGTCGCGCAATTGGTGGCCATGGGCGTGACAGCCCTGGTCGCTGTCGCTGACACCTGGGGCGCCGCCCACGCCGCCGCCAGATATGGCGGACGCCGCGGCCATATCGTCCCGCCCGGCCAATCCGCCAAAGCCTTGCTTGACCTGCCCGTGGCGGCGCTAAGATTGCCGGATGACATGGTACGCAGCCTGTGGAGTCTCGGCTTCGAGCGTATCGCGCAACTGGTGGCGCAGCCGCGCGCCCCCCTCACCCTGCGCTACGGCCCCGAACTGGGGCGCCGTCTCGACCAGGCTTTTGGCCGTTTGCCGGAACCGATCCCCTCCATCCACGTGCCCGAAATTCCGCAGGTGAAGCGCGTCTTCGCAGAGCCGATCGGCGCTCCGGAAACCCTGGCGCGCTATACGACACAGCTGATCCACAAGCTATGCGACCTGTTGGAGGTGCGAAGCCAGGGCGCGACACAGCTCGACCTGTTGTTTATCCGGGTCGACAACCATGTCGAAGCCGTGCGCGTACGCCTGGCCCAGCCGTCACGCGATGCCAAGCGTCTGGCCCGGCTGCTGTGCGACAAGATCGAAACCGTCAATCCCGGCTTCGGGATCGAAGTCATGCGACTGGCGGCGACCGGCTGTGAGCCGCTGGTCCTGAAGCAGATCGAAACCCTGGACGGCACGGGGACACAAGGCGATATTGCCGGCCTGATGGACATACTGGCCAATCGTTTCGGCGCCGAGCGGCTCTACCGCCTGGCGCCCATGGCCAGCGATGTGCCGGAACGCTCGGTGCGCAAGGTACCGCCCCTGTCATGCGAACCTGTAACAAGCCCGAATATGGTGGCCGGTCCGCGTCCCGCCCGGCTGTTTGCAAGGCCGGAAGCCATCACTACCATGGCCGAACTACCCGACCATGCGCCCGGCGTCTTCTGGTGGCGCGGCCACCGCCGCCGTGTCCTGCGGGCCGATGGCCCCGAACGCATCCGCGGCGAATGGTGGGTCCAGTCGCACGAAGCCTTCAAGGTGCGCGACTATTTCCAGGTCGAAACCGAGACTGGCGAACGCTTCTGGATCTATCGCAGCGGCGATGGCGAACACAAACATACCGGTCCCCAGTCGTGGTTCCTGCACGGCATCTTCGCATGACCAGTTATGTCGAACTGCCCACCTATATCGAACTACAATGCGCCTCCTACTTTTCCTTTTTGCGCGGGGTCAGCGCACCGGCTGAGCTGTTCGCCCAGGCGAAATCACTGGGCATGGACAGCCTGGCCATCACCGATCGCGGCAGCCTGGCCGGCATGGTCCAGGCCCATATGGCGGCCAAGGCGCACGGTATGCGCCTGATCGTCGGCAGCCGGCTGGACCTGACCGACGGCACGGCCCTGTTGGTCTACCCCACCGACCGCCCGGCCTATTCGCGCCTGTGCCGACTTCTGTCGGTCGGCAAACGCCGCGCCGGCAAGGGCAAGTGCAGCCTGACCTGGGAGGATATCGAACTGTATGGCGAAGGCCAGGTCTTCACCCTGCTGCCTGACCAGGTCGATGAGATCTGTGCCCGCAATCTGCGCCGGTTGTCCGGCTTGTTTGGCGACTTTACCTATCTGGCCCTCACCCTGCGCCGGCGGCCCGGCGACGCTCTGCGCCTTTACAACCTGGACCGGCTGGCGCGCGATGCCGGTGTGGCGACGGTGGCCACCAATGATGTCCTGTTTCACGATCCCCTGCGCGAGCTCCTGCAGGACGTGGTCACCTGTATCCGGCACAATTGCACGATCGACGAACTGGGCCAGCGCCGCGAACGCCACGCCGATCGCTATCTCAAATCGCCGGACGAAATGGCCCGGC
Organism: Asticcacaulis sp. P2_C5; assembly: GCF_056404555.1. Lineage (NCBI taxonomy): Bacteria > Pseudomonadati > Pseudomonadota > Alphaproteobacteria > Caulobacterales > Caulobacteraceae > Asticcacaulis > Asticcacaulis sp. P2_C5. The sequence continues at coordinate 448,647 of NZ_JBFUDU010000003.1, read as the reverse complement.
TGTTCAGGGACTATCCCGATGCGGTCACACGTACGCGTGAGATCGCCGATCGCTGTCGCTTTTCCCTCGATGAACTACAATATCAGTACCCGGACGAACGCAACCATCCCGGCATTCCCGCCCAGGAAACCCTGGAAAGCTTTGTCCGCAGCGGCGCCAAGGTACGCTACCCGGCGGGCGTGCCGGACAAGGTGGCGGCACAGTTGCAGGTCGAACTGCGGCTGATCGAAAAGCTGAACTACGCGGCCTATTTTCTGACCGTGCATGATATCGTCGCCTTTGCCCGCTCGCAGGGCATATTGTGCCAGGGGCGCGGCTCGGCCGCCAACAGCGCCGTCTGCTACGTACTGGGCATTACCGCCGTCAATCCGGTAGATCATAACCTGCTGTTTGCGCGCTTTATCTCCGAAAACCGTAACGAACCGCCCGATATCGACGTCGATTTCGAGCACGAACGCCGCGAAATCGTCATGCAATGGGTGTTCGAAACCTATGGCCGCAACCACGCCGCCCTGTGCGCCACGGTCATTCGTTATCGTGCCAAGGGCGCGCTGCGCGACGTCGGCAAGGCGCTCGGCCTGCCGGAAGACCTGATCAAGACCCTGTCGCAGCAGATTCGTGGCTGGTCGACCGACGTCAATACGGACCATATGCAGGGCCTGAATCTGGACCTGACCCAGACACGTATCCGTCAGGCCATCGTCCTGGCCCAGCAACTGACCAATGTCCCCCGTCACCTGTCGCAGCATCCCGGCGGCTTTGTGCTGACGCGCGACCGACTCGATGAACTGGTGCCGATCGAACCCGCCGCCATGAAGGACCGCCAGGTCATCGAATGGGACAAGGACGATATCGAGGCGCTGAAATTCATGAAGGTCGACTGCCTGGCGCTCGGCATGCTGACCTGCATGAAGCGCGTGTTCAATTTCCTCAAAGCGCACAAACAACTCGATATCGAGTTGGCCGACATACCGGCGGATGACACGCCGACCTACGATATGATCTGCAAGGCCGACACGATTGGTGTGTTTCAGATCGAAAGCCGGGCGCAGATGTCGATGTTGCCGCGCCTCAAACCGCGCGTCTTTTACGACCTGGTCATCGAGGTCGCCATTGTCCGCCCCGGTCCTATCCAGGGCGACATGGTTCATCCATTTTTGCGCCGGCGCAATGGACTTGAAAAGCCTGACTTTCCCAACCCCGCGCTGGAGGAAATCCTCGGCCGAACCCACGGCGTCCCCCTGTTCCAGGAACATGCCATGCGCGTGGCCAGCGTCTGCGCCGGCTTCAGCGACGATGAAGCCGACCATGTCCGGCGCAGCCTCGCCACCTTCAAGCACACCGGTGGCGTGGCGGCCTTCAAGGACAAGATGCTGGAGGGCATGAAGAAGAACGGCTATGACGACGCGTTTTCCAACCGCATGGTCAACCAGCTCCAGGGGTTTGGTTCCTACGGTTTTCCGGAAAGCCATGCCATTTCGTTTGCCGGACTGGCCTATGCCTCGTCATGGATGAAGTGCCATCATCCCGAGGTCTTCTGCGCCGCCCTGCTCAATTCCCAGCCCATGGGCTTTTACGCGCCGGCGCAACTGGTACGCGACGCCCGCGAACACGGCGTCGAAGTCCGCCCGGTTTGTATCAATGCCTCGCACTGGGACTGTACGCTTGAGCCGTGTCCGAATGGCCGCCTGGCTGTTCGCCTGGGCCTGCGCCTGGTCAGGGGCCTGGCTAACAAGGACGCGGCGCGTCTGGTGGCGGTCCGCGACGAGCCCTATGCCTCGATCGGCGACCTGTGGCGACGCAGCGAACTGTCCGTATCCACCCTTGTCACCCTGGCCGAGGCCGATGCTTTTTTCCCGCACCTGGGCGTTAGCCGTCGCGACGCCCTGTGGACCTGCAAGGGACTGCGTGACACGCCTCTGCCCCTGTTCGATGCCGCGCGTACGGACGACGTCCACGAACCGGCCGTCACCCTGGCGCGCATGCCAACCGGCGGCGAGGTCGTCGCCGACTATGGCCATGTCGGCCTCAGCCTGCGCCGCCATCCCGTATCGTTCGTACGGGAAACCCTGACGGGACGCGGTGTCGTCACCTGCCGCGAAACCAATGCCCAAAATGACAAGAGCCATGTCATCGTCGCCGGCATGGTCCTGGTGCGCCAGAAACCCGGCACGGCCAAGGGGGTGATGTTCATGACCATCGAGGACGAAACCGGCATCGTCAACGCCGTCATCTGGAACAAGCTGTACGAGGCGCAACGCCGCCTGATCCTGTCGGCACGCATGGTCGCCATTTCCGGCCAGGTCCAGAAGGAGGGCGAGGTCGTCCATGTCGTGGCGCGGCGACTGAGCGACCTGACGCCGGAACTGGACAGTGTCGGCCACTGCGACGAAGCCTTTCCCGTCCCCAACAGTCGCGGCGATGAATTCCGTGGCGGTGAACCGGGCGCCGACCGCCGCACCCTGTCACGCGGTGCTTTAAAGGGCGAAGTGGACATACTGCGCATCAAGTCGCGAGATTTTCATTAACCGGCAGAGCGGAAATTCAAGGTCAGAACGCCAAATAACGCTACCTGAAATATAGTTACTCAACTTAAGCGGCTTTTAACTGGTCAATTATGCCCCGATCAAGCTAAGGCTCACAACAACGTCACAACCATTAAGTATCGATATATATTTTACCACTTACGTTCCCTTTCTTTTACCATGATTGAGTTTTAGTTTGCGTAGCAAAGCCGCGACTCGCGATGCGCCTGAAGGACTAGGATTATAGATGGAAGATGCCGGGAACGCTCCCCACCCGATCGATTTGCATGTCGGCGGTCGCGTCCGCATGCGCCGAAAGTTCTTAGGAATGAGCCAGGAAGACCTGGCAAAGTCGATCGGCCTCACCTTCCAGCAGGTCCAGAAATATGAGCGCGGCACCAACCGAATCAGTTCGTCCAAGCTGTGGGACATCGGCCTGTCCCTGAAGGCGCCGGTTGAATATTTCTTCGAAGGCTACGGCGAAAACGAAGCCGTCGAGGGTATTTCCGACTCCGACTCGGAAAGCTATGTCCACGGGTTTTTGATGACCACCGAGGGCATCGAACTGGCCGAGGCTTTCCCGCGTATCAAGGCCCCCCGCCTGCGCCGCAAGCTCCTCGATCTGGTCCGCACCCTGGCCGAAGAAAGCCTGTAACATTTGCCCGCAGGCGGGTCATACGCGCACTACCGTCGCCATATTCCTTATTGATCTCTTATACGGCGCAGCGTCTGCTTATTGAAAAATAAGGAGGAATCGCGATGGATCTCGATCACGAATTTCTGGTACCGGAATTGGAATCCGCAGATACTTCGGACTACATCCGCATGGCGCGCGAAGTCGCGGACGATGCCGACCGCCTGACGCGTATCGACCCGAACAACGTCGCCTTGCCGTTGCTGGCCAAGCTGGCCAAGGTCCTGGAAGCGCGCCTGCATCACGATCTTGATCTCAGCGAATAGTAGCCTGCGCCCACGCAAGCCACACGCCAATACAGCATAAATTACCCTGCCGCGCTCCTTTGGCGCGATTGACATCTTGCCTGCTGGTAGCACCAAAGCTACACATGCAACCCATGATTAATCGCCTTCCAGGAGTCTGCTCATGACCATCGCCGCCGACATTCTCTGGTTCAAGACCCAATTCGCCGCCCGCATGAAGCCGGCCCTGGCCGGCACGCCGCTCGATGTCGATATGCTGTGCGCCATCGCCTATCAGGAGACCGGCAGCCTGTGGAGCGTGATGCGCCATGACGCAAACCTGACCGCCGACCAGATCGCCGCCCTGTGCTGTGGCGACATGCTCGATTTCGACAAGGGTCGCCGCGCCTTCCCCCGCACCTTCGAAGACCTGATCGCCGCTCCCAAAGGCCAGGAGATGTTCGCCATAGCACGCAAGGCACTGCTGGACATGGCAGCCCGCGTTCCGGGCTACGGCTCTGCCAATACGCGTCCCAAAAAATTCGCCCACGGTTACGGCGTCTTTCAGTACGACCTGCAATTCTTCCTGGTCAATCCCGACTACTTCCTCGAAAAACGCTATGAGATTTTCGAGAACAGCCTGGCCCACGCCGTCGACGAACTGAAAAAGGCCCTCAAGACCCTGAAATTGCAAAACGCGGCGACCATCACCGATCTCGACTTCTGCCACGCCGCCATCTGCTACAATACCGGCGGCTTCGTAGCGTCAAAGGGTCTCAAACAGGGCCATGCCGACGGCGGCGTGTTTTACGGCGAGCATATCCGCGACTTCCTGCACATCGCCCGAACCGTCGCGACACCCGGCACGCCGCCGGTCGTCCCGGCGTCGCAGCCCGGCACCACGACACCCCCACCGGCCGGCAAGATCACCGCGACCGGTCCGGCCTTTGTCGTCGACACCACCACAACCACACTGCGTTTGCGCAGCGAAGCGAAGGTCAGCGTGCCCGGCACCGCCAATGTCATCGCCGAGTTGCCCGACGGCCAAACGGTCCAGTCGGTCACCGGTACCCCGGTCAATGGCTTTATCGAGCTCGAAGTCATGCTTGGTGGCAAGTTGTTCCACGGCTTTGCCGGTGCCCAGTTCCTCAAACCCGCGCCTGTCAAGCCTCCGGCACCCGCCCCCGCGCCACCGGTCCACATTCCGGCCGCCGTTCTCGCCAATCCTGCCGGCACGCTTACCAAACGCACCGCCCGCGCCGGCGCCCTGCCGCTCAACGAACCCGCCATGCCCGGCCGCACCGCCACTGATCCAGCGGGCCTGCGCGCGGATCTCGGCAAGATCATCGACTATCTCGCCTGTGACGACGTCCGCCACACGCGCTATCAGCCGCGCGACGGCCTGACCTTCTGCAACATCTACGCCCACGACTACTGCACCCTGGCCGGTGCCTACCTGCCGCACGTCTGGTGGACCGGTCCGGCCCTGCTCAAGATCGCCGCCGGCCAAACCCTGGAACCGAAGATCGCCGCTACCGTCGATGAGGTCCGCGCCAACGACCTGTTCCGCTGGCTGCGCGATTTCGGCCAGGACTTCGGCTGGCGCCGCGCTTCGGGCCTGACCGAGCTTCAGGGTCACGCCGACATGGGCGGCATCGCCCTGATCGTCGCCCGGCGCAAGGAGGACGGCAAGTCGGGCCATATCGTCTGCGTCGTGCCGGAAACCCAGGACGAGATGTGCAAACGCGACGCCAATGGTTTTGTCACCATGCCCCTGCAAAGCCAGGCCGGCGCGGTGAACTTCCGCTACAGCCGCAGCACGCTGAACTGGTGGCTCGATCCTAAATTCGCCGAAGCCGCCTTGTGGATTCATGCTTAGCCACAGCAAAGGGCCTCCGGCGGCAAGGGTGCAAGCACCCTTGACCCGTTACACAAGGCTATTTCCGTGACACGGCCGCCGCCGCTTCCTCGCATTCGTAGTCAATAAGAGCCTCGACCGCATCCGACACCTCAGCCTGCGCTTGCGGCGCCTCGCCGGACATCTTGCGTCCGCACCAGGTCAGAAAGACGCCCATCACGGTCCGGATCGCCTCCTCGCTAGGCTCACGCCGGTCAGCTTCGAAAAAGCTGTGCGGCGCCTGGGGACCGGTTACGATTTCATAGGCCGGGAAATACCGCGCCTCCGGCAACCGCCGGATCACCTCCTCCGCCGCCACCCGCAACACGGATTTCGAATAGGTGTTGGACAACAGCACGTGCTTCCGCATCGCCGTGGCCACCAGCGGCACGGGCGACACCGACAGTATAATGCGCAGTCGCGGATTGACCTCGCGCATCAAGGCCAGGGCATCCATCAGATCCGCCGTGACCTGCCCCATGGAAAAATTGGCAAAGGCGTGGAGGTCAGGCTCGAACGTACCGGCCACCGTTCCCGGGCAGGCCGGAAAAACCGCGCCATCCTGCCGCGATACCCAGGCTTCGGTCAGGCCCAATGTAAAGATAAAAACGTCCGCCTGCTCGACGGCCGCCACAACGCAATCCAGATGCTGCCGCGTCAGCAGATCGAACTCGAAATCGGACGATGCCGCAAAGGCCAGGCCGGGGCGATACGGATCGATCACCCGACCGCCGACATGCCACCGGTCCTCGGCAGGTTGAAACCGCCCTAACGCCCGTTCCATCAGCTGTTTCAGATGCCGTGTGGTATAGATGTTGCCATATGCTGCCGAGAATTTGTGATAACTCAACGCCTCCTTGTGCGTCATGGCAAACAGAGGGTGCGGCCTCTCCGTCCAGACATAGGTGATACCGGCGCCCTCCAGCCACGGCACGATATTGGCGGCGAAACAGCTGCCGGCCGACATCACCTTATCCCCCTCGCCCAGCAGCGGCGGGCCATCGATCAGGTCTTCCGCCATGAAGCCCTGCGACACCGCCTGCTTCCACAGGCTGCCGGGCGGCGCATTCTTGTACGGATGATCCATCAGACGGCCGTTTCCTTGAGATGCGTCACCAGACTATGCAGCAGTTTTTCGCCATAGGCGCGGTTGCCATGGCTGATATCGCCGGAGCCAAAAACCGGCAACAGGGCGCCGTCTTCGTCCTGCACGCCGTCGGGATGGCGCATATAGGTAGCGCCGCAATCCACCGCCATCTGTGCATAGCGCATCTGCAGGATGCGCCACAACTTGTAGCGCGAACGTAAGGACGTCAGACAGTCGAGCGAAATCGCCTCGACCCCGGCCCGGCGCGCGGTCTCAATATATCGCCTGGATTTGTTCGCGATGCGCAGCAGTTCGGTGCTGTTGGCCTTGGGCGGCGGTGTCGCCATGACGACCAGTTTCCGGGCGCCCGCCGTATGCAATTGATGCAAGACGCCCGGCAGTGTCGATAAGCTCGTGTCGAACCATTTGACGACAACCGAGTAAGGCACCAGAGTAGCGCCGTGTGCGGGCGCCTCCGTATCGCCGGGCACCATGACGTCAAAGTCGCCACCGACCGCGAACAGCGCGCCGATAATATGCTGATTACCTCTCCAGCACAGGGCGGCTGCCTTTCCGGCCGCCAGTCCGGCGAATTCCCGCCAATAGCTGCCATCCGCTCTCGCCTGGCGTGTCGCGAGACGCAACCTTGTGAGCACGACATGGCCGTCATCGAACAGATGGTCGTGCTGCGGGCCCTCGCGCTCATTGCCATCACCCATGCACAATATGTGGGAGTCGCCGCCGACTATACCTCGTATCCGCTCCATACTGCCAAAAAACCACAGGTGACATCCTCATGCAAGGTAGTCCCTGCCAAGGGCCGGCGGCGGCAAGGGTGCAAGCCCCCTTGACCCGAAACGACGAAAAACTAACGCGCCTCGGATATTGCCTACTTTTCGTCAGGCAAGCCGACCTTCCCGGTAGCGGCCTGGACGGTCACGTTTACATAGCCTTCGTGCGAGAAGGTGCGCTCGTGTTTGCCTTCGGTACCATGTTCCTGGGAATAGCTGTAGCCATAGCTATAGGGCGTGGCCGCTGCGTAGCCCTGGGTGCTGACAAGCCGTGTCTCGAAGGTGCTGACGCTCTGACCGACCAGCGCGGGATTTGACCGCACCAGGATGAATCGTTCCTGCGGCATGGGCCGAAACTGCACACCCAGGGTGTTGCCCAGGATGGCGAAGCGATCATCGGCAAACGTCCGCGTGACCTTTCCATCCACATCCAGAAGACTGACGGACGGAGCAAATGTCCGTATGGGTTCCTGAACGCCGCCGACGGTGATGGTGTGGTTTTCGCCATGGGCCGGAATGGCATAGACGACATAATTGCCCGACGACGCGCCGGTGGTCAGACAGGGTTTGCTCGAGTCGATCAGCGTCGAAACGACGTAATAGGCCTGTTTCTTGACCGGAGTCAGGGACACCGCATCCTTGGTCGAAACTTCGGTCGCGCAGGTCTTGCCGGACAGGTCGACCACCGCCAGAGGCGGTGGAACGACCGGCACTGTCGCGCACGCCTGCAAAACCAGAAGCGGTGCCGCAAACATGAAGGATTTGAGCAGCTTCATAACGATTCGCTCCCTACCTCAACAACTGCGCCGTTGCATGGGCCGACGCCACAATGGCATTGCGCAGACCTTCGGCCGCCTTGACCGGATCAGCGGCGATCGCATCGACACTTTCAAAACCGTAGGCAGGATCACCAGGAATATTGACCGTCACAGTGCCCGGCAGAACCGCATTATATTCCACGTAGTTGTCGAGCAGGACTTTTGTCGGGTCCTTGGCATCGTACATCTTCACCGAGATGACCACGTACGGGCGCCACATCTTGGTGCCACCCACCTGCTGGTAGCCATAACCGTTTCCGTTGACGTCCAGTACTGCAGTAGTCGCAGCGGCATCGGCTTGCGCGGTAGCCACAAACTTGCGGCTCTCATCGCGCGCCGTCTTGAGGCTGGAGATGTCATAGCTCTGGGAACGCAGATCCGCCTCGAAGGCCTCGTCGAAAATCGCTTCGCCGTCGAAATTCTGGGTTGCCAGGGCGGCATTGATCTTCTTGTTCTGGGCATCGGCAATACCCGCCTCGATACTGGCGGCGGCTACACCGACAATAAGGCCGGCCAGGCCAGCGCCGCTGGCAGCACTCGCCATATTCTGCCCGTTTGTCGCCAGTTTACGAACCCGCGGGGCCGGCGGCATAGCATCTTCGACGACCTGGATAGTCGAAATACCCGATGTTGCATGATCAAAAGGTACAGGGCGGTAGGGCGTGACACAACCGCTAACCATGGTCGCAAGCAAAAGCGACGCGAAAATACGTTTCATTTGAGAATCCCCCAAGTGTAAAGCGACAGTCCCCAGATGGAATTTTCAGCGGGGCGCTTTCGGCAGCAATCTGCCAGATTTTATTGCTTTTGCAATCCCCTCGTACCAAATCCGAAATATTCACGCCACGCGCGAAGCACTCACAACCGGCAGCATACGACAGCGATTCAGAGTAACACCACCGCCAGGCAGACAACGACCACCTGCACGAAAACGACGAAGATCACCTTGCGGATGAACGCAAGCTTGCTGGTTTTGTGGCGAAACGCCTGCGCGGCCATGATTCCGCCAGGCCATCCGCCTAATGCGCACAGCTTCAGGAGCATCGCTTCGGACACGCGCCGTTCACGCCGTTTGGCGCGCACCTTATCCAGCACCCACACGCGATAGGTGACCAGATTGATGGTGACCAGGTAGATGGCAAGTATGATCCAAATCAGCATTCCGCCATGTCAGCGCAAACGCCTGAAGATTTGCTCAACAGGCGAGACAAGGTCTCAACGGCTTGCCCTTTTCATCACGGCCGGCCTGGCAGGAACCTTTCCCCGCGGCCACTACAATGTTGTCGCGGTCCACATCCCCTTGCCGTCCAGCGTCACCTCGCGCAGCACGACGCCATAACGCAGCTTCACCACCGCGCCCGGCGGCCCCTTCAATGTGACCCTGGCCACCCGGCCACCGGTCCAGTTCAGATCCACTGTAAGTCCGCCGCGCGCCCGCAGGCCTGTCACCTCGCCCGACGGCCAGGCCGACGGCAGGGCGGGCAACAGACGCACCTCTCCACCCCAAGACTGAACCAGCATTTCCATGATCCCGGCCGCGCCGCCAAAATTACCGTCGATCTGGAACGGCGGATGGGCGTCGAACATGTTGGGATAGGTGCGCTCGGGCCCGATCAGCCCGGTCAGGATAGAGTGCGCGTGCTCACCCTCGCCCATGCGCGCCCACAAGGCCAGCCGCCACGCCGTGCCCCAGCCGGTGGCCAGATCGCCGCGCTTGCGCAAGGTCACCTTGGCGGCCTCGATCAGGTCGGGCGTATCGCGCACATTGACCTGTTCGCTGGGATAGACGGCATAGAGATGCGAAACATGGCGATGCTGCGGATCGGGCGCGCGTTCGTCCCAATCTTCCAGCCATTCCTGAAACTGGCCCTGTGCCCCGATCCGGTCCGCCGGCAGTCGCGCCCGCATTGCGGACAGCCTTGCCGCAAACTCTGGCTCGCCCTTGCCCAGAAGGTCATGCGCCGCGAGGGTCGAGCCAAACAGGTCGCGGATAATCTGCCGATCCATGGCCGGTCCGGCACAGGTGGCGATTTGCGGCAGATGTTCATGCTCAGGTGAGATCGACGGCGAGGTTACCAACCCCCTGCCCTTCGGATCCTCGACCAGGGTATCGACAAAAAATTGCGAGGCCCCGCGCAGCAAGGGATAGATGCGCGCCAGATAGTCCGGATCGGGATTGTAGTCGTAGTGATCCCACAGCGTCTTGCAAAGCCACGCCCCACCGGTCGGCCACATGCCCCACCATGAGCCTTCGATCGGTGCGGTCGCCCGCCACAGGTCGACATTGTGGTGCGCCACCCAGCCGCCAGCCCTGTACATGACTTGCGCCGTTTTCGCGCCCGTGACGGCAATGTCCTCGACCATACGCAACAAGGGCTCGGTACAGTCGCCGAGATTCCCCGGCTCGGCCGGCCAGTAGTTCATCTCGGTATTGATATTGATCGTGTATTTGCTGCCCCACGGCGGGTTGTTGCCCTCGTTCCAGATCCCTTGCAGGTTGGCCGGCTGTGAACCGGCCCGCGATGAACAGATCATCAAATAGCGGGCATATTGCAGGTACAGCGCCGCCAGGGCCGGATCATCGTTCTGCAGCGATCCGGCGATGCGAACATCGGTCGCCTTCAGCGCCGCGGAGGTCCGCCCCAGCTTGACGGTCAGGCGGCGGAACAGCGCCTGATGTGCCGCGATATGGTCGGCCCTCAGGCTCGCATAGCTGCGTTTAGCCGCCGCTTCCGATACGGTACGTACCTTGCCAACAGGGTCACCGGTAACGTCCGCGTAGTTGACGTAGGACGTAGCCGCAGCGACCAGCAGGGTAACGGTCTTTGCGCCGCGCACGCTCAATATGTCGCCGTCGACCGAGACCTTGCCATCGGTCAGGGCCTTGACGCGTAAGGCATAGGTCAGGCCCGCCGGAATGCCCGCCGACTCGATGTTGTGTCCGGTGATCAGCAAGGCGTTGGCGCCGTCCGCCGCAAAGACCAGGCTGTCAGGCCGCAGGACATTCTTGGCCGGCTCCAGCATGTCCCACGGCGCACCCGTCGCTTCCAAGGCCGTCATCTTGCCTTCATAGACAGGCGTGCCGTACTCGGCATCGGCCGGATGGCGATAGCCAAGGTCGAAGTCGAGTGTCGCCTTCGCGCCCTTGGCGGTCAGTCGCACCACAACGACCTGATCGACCGAGCTGACGAAAACCTCACGCGTAAACTGGCCCTTCGCCGTGGTGAAGCGCGTGGTTGCAACCGCCGTATCGAGATCGAGACAGCGCTGATAGGCCGTCGGCGCCTCGGCATCAAGGAAATCGAGAAACAGGTCGCCCGCTGCGCCATAAGGCATTTCGGTCTTCGGGTGCGACAGCATCTCGGCATTGACCAGGTCGGACGCTTCCTGAAACTTTTCGTCGTCGATCAGCCGGCGCACCTTGTCGAGATTCTCCGCGCAGCCGGGATTGTTGGGATCGTAGGGCGAACCGGCCCATAGCGTGTCCTCGTTGAGTTGCAAGCGCTCCTGTGCCACACGGCCGAACACCATGGCGCCCAGCCGGCCATTGCCGACCGGCAGGGCCTCTACCCAGCGCCCGGCGCCCCTGGCGTACCACAGGGCCAGGTCGGAGGGGCGCTCACCCTTTGCAAAAGCCGGCAAGCTTCCCGCGGCACCCGCGATGACTCCGGCCGCCAACATAGCGCGGCGTGTCTGGCCGCTGGCATGATCCGTCATGTTCAATCCCTCAACCTGTTTCGGCGGCCCTGTTCGCCGCGTCTTTTGTCACACAAAACTACAGAAATGTGCTTCGCCGTAAAGCCATATATCATGAGCAAAAATATTTCTATTAGTAAAATGAAATGCCGAAAAACCCGCTGAAAAGCCCATTGTCCACCGATCGAGGCGTTGCTGTACCGACAAGGATGGCTATAGTGATCCGCGCGCCCGGAGCGAAACCATGGACCTGCCGAAAAGACTATTGATCCTGTCAGGCCTTGCTGCCTTGGCGACAAGCACCGACGCCGGTGTAGCGCCCGGTAAGCCGGCGCCGGACTTTCGTATTCAGACCTTGGGCGGCAAGACCCTGACCCTCGCCTCGCTGAAGGGCAAGGTCGTCATCCTGAATGTCTGGGCAACGTGGTGCGCCCCATGCCGCGCCGAAATGCCGGCCTTTGATGCCTACTACAAGGCGCATAAGGCAAAGGGTCTCGAGATCATTGCCATCAGCCAGGACACTGTGAAACTGGATGCCAAGGTGACCGACCTCGCCAAGGGGCTCAGCTTTGCGACGGCGTTCGGCCGCAATGCCGACATCAAGGGCTACGGCAATATCGGCCAGGTCCCGGCGACCTTTATCATCGACCGCCGCGGCCGCCTGGCCTTCGACGGCAGTCGCGACGCGACGGTATTCACCCCCGACCTGCTGGCGCGCACGGTCACGCCGCTTCTCAGATAAAAAACCTTATTAAATCCGTCGCTCACGCCATCGTTGCGTGGTGCCAATTGGCGGTCATCAAAGACTTCAAAGCCACACCTGTCGTGCAACTTTCCCCAGCGGCGATTGCCCCCCTTGCGGTTGGGTTAATATTTGTTAAGGTCCCATAAAGGCGCGCAGGTAAAAGCCGGCGTTCAGGGCAAAATCGCACGAAACGCGTCTTATTGGGGGCCTGACTTGGGCAGCTTGTTACCAGAATCGCTTGACGTGGCGGCGGGGCTCGTCTTCGTCTACCTGTTCATGAGCGTCCTGGCCACCGTGGCGCGTGAGACATTCGAAGGCTTCCTGAAGCGCCGTTCGCGCAATCTTGAAAAAGGCCTGGTCGAACTGCTGTGCGATCATCCGCCGGAAGTTCCGGCCGGCAAGGGCAAGATCAGCGGCTTCGAAATGCTCAAGGCCTTCTACGACCACCCCCTGGTCATGTCGCTGTATCGCGGCCGCTACACGGTTCCCCCCAAGCGCAACTTCTGGCAGGGGCGCAACCTGCCCTCTTACATCCCCAGCGGTCACTTCGCCTTCGTCGTCCTCGATCTCCTGTCCGAACAGGGCGGGACCGGCACAGACGCCGGGGTCGACCTCAATGCCGTGATGAAGGGTTCGCAGAACCTGGGCAATCCGCGCCTGGCCAAGATGGTCCAGTTCGCCGTCAGCAATTCGGGTGGCGATGTCGAGAAGGCGCGCCAGTTCATGGAAAACTGGTTCAACGCCACCATGGACCGCGTGTCGGGCTGGTATCGGCTGGAGACCCAGACCCTGCTGTTCTGGGTCAGCCTGGTGGCCTGTGTCGTGCTCAACGTCAATACGGTCGTCATCGCCGACAGCCTGTATCGCAGCCCGACCCTGCGCAAGGGCGTCGAGGCCGCCGCCGAGACCTATTACAAGAACCACGCCTCCGGTCAGCAGGAGACGGGCGACCTGATCACCAAGGACAATAACCCGCTCAACGAACTGGGCCTGCCCATGGGCTGGACCCAGCAGACGCGCGACACCATGGCGCGTCTGTTCGCCAAGGCGGAACCCCAGGAGATGGCCGCTGACCTGCCCATGCCGGTCGCGCCTGCCAGCAAAACCCCGCCGACGATCATCGACACGGTTGTCATGTCGGTGAAGGGCGGCTGGCGTTCTGTGGTCAATTTTTACAACGGCACCCCGCAACTGGGCGAATATACCCTGTTCAACCTGCTGCCCTTCCTCTCCCTGATCATGGGCTATGTCATGACGGCCTTTGCCGTGACCTTGGGAGCGCCCTTCTGGTTCGACATCCTCAGCAAGCTGATGACGGTCCGTTCGACCTTCAAACCCAAGGGCGGCGCCAATGGCAGCGACGGCGGAACCGTCGCCAGCCTCAGCGCGCTGGTCGGTGCCCTGGCTCCGCCGGTTGCAGCCACGCAAACGACGCCGCTGATCGGCTACACGCCCGACTTCACGCCGTCGGCCGCTGCCATGAAGCCGGTCGAGGACGGCAGCGACGATATTATCGACCCCTCCCTGCGTCCGCGCGACGCCTGATCCGGGGGGGAAGCCATGGCCATCATTACGCCCGAAACCCTGACGGCCCTTGCCCCCGGGACGAAGCGCGCCGCCGACTACGCGCCGGCGCTCGATGCCGTTCTGGCTGGCGCCGGTATCACCACGCCGGCGCGCATCGCCCATTTCATGGCGCAACTGGCCCATGAAAGCGGCGGCTTCCGCGCCCTGGTTGAAAACCTGAACTACTCCGCCGCCGGCCTGTTGAAGACCTTTCCCAAACGCATCACCAGCCAGGCCCAGGCCGACGCCCTGGTGCGCGGCGGCAAGGAAGCCATTGCCAACCATATCTATGGCGGCCGGCTGGGCAATGTGAACCCCGGCGACGGCTACAAATATATCGGCCGCGGCTTCGTCATGGTAACCGGCCGCAATAATTACACACTTTATGCCGGCCTGATCGGCCAGCCCCTGGTCGACCATCCCGAACTGCTGGAACAGCCCCTGTTCGCCGCCCAGGCCTCAGCCGCCTTCTGGAAAGCCAACAATATCAACGCGGCCGCCGATCTCGACGACGTCGAAAAGGTGACCCGCCTGATCAATGGCGGAACGATCGGCCTGGCGGAACGCCGCACGCTTACGGACAAGGCGAAAACCGTATGGACCGCCACGATCATGGCGGCCGGCCAAGCTGCCGCCGCCGCGGCAACGGCGGCGACCACAACGATCGCTGCCGGGGCGCTCAGCCGCTATTTCACACTCGACGAGCTAACCTTTTCGGACAATGCCGTCCGCTTCCAGATCGACAATACACCGTCGGCGGAGATCGTCACGCACCTGACCGAGACGGCCAAACAGATGGACAAGGTCCGCGACCTGCTGGGCCATCCCATCACCGTCAATAGCGGCTATCGCAGCGAAAAGCTGAACGCTGCCATCCATGGCGCCAAAAACAGTGCCCATACCACCGGTTATGCGGTCGATTTCGTCTGTCGCGGCTTCGGTACGCCCCTGCAGATCTGCCAGAAGATCATTGAGAGCGGGCTAAAGTTCGACCAGTTGATCCAGGAAGGCACCTGGGTCCATATCTCGTTTGCTCCCGCCTTGCGCCAGGACGTCCGTACCGCCATCTTCGGCGGCGGCTCGACCTCATACCGTTCGGGTTTGTAACCAGGACAATCGCCACTTCCGCATTGCGTTTACTGGCTTAATTTGCCAAACCATGCCCTGAGGCTGACGCCTCGCGCAAAGGACGCATCCGGGCATGCATTCACCGACTCGGCTAATCGTGATGATAGCTGCCGGCGTCCTGCTGCCGGTGATCATTTTCAGCGCCGTTTTCATGGCGTTTGACGCCCAGTCCAAGCGCCATCTCGTCGAGGCGACCGCCATGGACAAGGCGCGGCGCGTCACCAATGTCATCGATATCGACCTGTCGCGCTCCATCGCCTCGCTGCGCGTCCTGTCGACCAGTCATCTTATGCGGCCGGGCAACTGGCTGGCTGCCAGAGCCCGCGCGGAAGAAGTCCGCGATCTGAACACCGACTGGGACGCGGTCAGTCTGGTCGATACGCGGAACGGCAATCTGCTGTTTTCCACGACAGGCGCGGCCGCTCCGATATCCGTCGACCTGCTGCGTAAGATGGTCCCCGGCGACGACGTCGCGATTGACGGTATCGACCGCCGAACCGGCCACTGCACCTGCATCCTGATGGCCAAGCGTCTCAAGGCGCCACAGCAGGATCTGGCCCTGATTGTCGAGTTGGACCCGTCCGGATTCCAACAGATTCTGCTGTCCGAAACACCGGGAAAAAACATCGTGACCGCCGTGGTCGATCGCCAGGGCCGCTTCATCGCCCGCTCGCTCGACCATGAGGCGCGCGTGGGAACACCGGCAACGCATTTCGTGCGCGACGCCGTGGCCAGAGGTCCCACCGGCTTCTATTCCGGCACCACCTATGAAGGCATCAAGAACTACTCAGCTTTCGTAACGTCGCCGCTCACCGGCTGGTCGACCCATATCGCCGTCTCGTCCTCGCTGGTCACCGGACCGGCGCAATTCTGGTGGTTGTCGCTGCTGGTCGCCGGGGTTGCCGCGATCCTGTTTTCCTGCGGCCTGATCTGGTACGGCGTGCGCGCCTTCGCCGCCCAGCGCAAGGCAGAAGACCGTCTGCGCGCCGCCGAACGGATGGAAGCCCTAGGTCAACTAACCGGCGGTATTGCTCATGATTTCAATAACATGTTGGCGGTCACTATCGGCAACCTGCAATTGGCGCAACTGCGCCTCGCCAAGGGCGGCGACATCACCAGATTTCTCGACACAGCCATGGACGGCGCCCGGCGGGCGACCGAATTGACCCAGCGCATGCTGTCCTTTTCCCGCCAACAACCCGTAGCGCCGGAAACCAGCGACCCCGGCACGCTGGTTATCGGCGTCATCGATCTGCTGGAACGCACCATTGGCGCGCACATCACCTTGAAAGCGCGCGTTTGCGACCGGCCGTGGCACGTCCACGTCGATCGCGGCCAGTTCGAAAATGCCCTGGTCAACCTGGCTGCCAATGCGCGCGACGCCATGCCCGATGGCGGCGCCATAACCTTCGAGGTCGCCAACCAGGCGGACACCGTCACCGTCACGGTTTCCGACAGCGGCTGCGGCATGACGCCCGAGGTCGCCCGCCGCGCATTGGAACCCTTCTATACGACCAAGGACACCGGCCGCGGCACAGGCCTGGGCCTGTCGCAGGTCTATGGCTTCGTTCGTCAGTCGGGCGGCGATATGACGATCGACTCCAGTCCCGGCAAGGGCACCAAGGTCCGCCTGATCCTGCCCCGCGCCACACCGGCCGGCGGTGAAGCCGCGACCACTGCGCCGAGCACGGCGTCACACAGCCAGGTCCGATCGCTCGACGTCCTGCTGGTCGAGGATGACGAACGCGTCCGCCGCATGACCGAAGCCTCGCTGATCGAACTGGGCCACAGGGTCCGTACGGCGCATAATGCTGCACAGGCATTGCTCGAACTGGACCAGTCCCTGCCCGACCTGATGGTCAGCGATATCGTCATGCCTGGCATGAACGGACGGCGCCTGGCGGACAAGGTGTCGGCCGAACATCCCGGCGTCGCCATCCTCCTGGTCTCGGCGTTTGAGCCCCAGGCGCCCGAGGATGTCGCCTATCCGCGCCTCAACAAGCCCTTTACGCTGCAGTCGCTGGAGACCGCGATCGCCCGAGTCATGGCGGCGCGGGCCTGACCTCATACCGGTAGCGGTAATGCCTGACCTTTCTTCGCCCGCCTCGTTTACGGGGCGCCCCGCCTCCCCATAAATGGGCTAGGGTATGCACATATGTGCTTGGTTTGGGTGATCGAACGACTGAAGGCCCCCACCACCCCCCTTCGCCAAAGCTGCGCTACGCTTCGCAATGTCTCGGGCGGTCCCCCGCCCCGCTCACGGGGCGGTATAAGTATTTGTTTTTCTTATACTCCCCCGTTGGCGGGGGAGGTGGTGCGGCGCTCGCGCTTCTTCGGCGCGTAAGCCGTGACGGTGGGGGGCCTTAGCTACAGCTTAAACAGGCACCAAATTTCAGCGTCGCAAACTCTGACATCTCACGCGAAAATCTTATTGAGTTTATTTGCCTTTTTGAGATGTGTGAATCGCCTAGCATAAATGGGGTGGGCAAAACACGTCAGAATCATCCCAGGTTGGTATTCGATGGCTATCCGATGGCCAGCAGACCCACTTCCGTCAGCAGGTTACGCCCCATACAAAACAGGAAATAGCCACTGACCCCGGCAAAGAGCAGACCACAGAACTTGTAACCAAGGGTCATGAGCCAACTTCTCTGGTTTTTGGCGGCCCACGTCATGCCGACTTCATCCTGTGCCTTGGCCACGGCCTTCTGATAGGGGCGAGTAAAGAACATCAACCAGACGCCAAGGCCAAAAAACAACAAAAGCAACGCCAGGGCGCCGATCTTTTCCAGGCTCATTCGATTCCTCCCCCTTACTGCCTCATACAAGGGCAGCCTCGTCCACAATAGGCTATCTGTCAACGGTTGCCAGTCAGCTCTTGCGCATCGCCGGGACCGCACCGTCCAGTACCTGACGCATGACATGGATGAGATCGTCAGCGACAAACGGCTTGGATATCTGGGCATCGGCACCGAAGCGCTGCGTGGCGTTGAGCGCCTCACGGTCACTGATTTTACTTTCGATACCGGCCGACATGGCGATGATCCTGACCTCCGGCCACGTCGCTTTGATGGTCTTCATGCCCTTCAGCCCGCCCATGCCCGGCATGAAGACGTCGCACAATACCAGGTCGACATGGGCAATATCGACATTGGAAAAAGCCTCTTCCATGGAAACGGCTTCCGAGAGGCGATAGCCGGTCGATGCCAGGGCCTGATAGGCAAAACGTCGAACGACCTGACTGTCATCGATCACAAGGATATGCCGGCGGCGAACGCCCCCGCCCAGAGACTCGAAAATATCCTTGATAAGGTGTTCGGTGAACGGCTTGCGCAGAACGTAGTCGGCCCCCGCCAGACGGGCGTGGCGCAACGTGTCGTCGATCGAATCCTTGCTCGAACCGGCGGTCATCAACAGAATCGGCGCCGAACGCGCCAGGCTGCGAAACTGCTTGATATGCAGCAGGCTGTTATGCTGACCGACAAAGACATCGAGGATGAGCGCCTGGATATCGATCAGCTTCAACACCTCCAGCGCCTCGCGCACGGTGTCGCAATGCACCGTGGTCCAGCCCTGGGCTTCGACCATCCGCGCAATGACCATCGCCTGCGTCTTGCTGTCTTCGAGGATAAGCGCTGTTTTTACCATGGTCACGCAAACGATTGGAGCTGTGGCGACACTGCCTGCAAGATACTGAATCGCCCGTTAAGACAGGCCGCAAACCCAGTAAATTTACGGAAAATGGCTTCATTATTCGCAAATCGCACCATGGTCCTTCATTCGCGGAGCGCCGCGCCTGGAGATCATTCGCGACCTTTCCAACCGCCGGCAAGTCGTGCCACTATGGCGTCATGAGCCTCATGACCTTTATCGACACCTGCCTGGCCGCCCTGAACATTCCGTCAAAGCGGTCGCTGATCCATCAGTTCCCCGACCGACGGCTGCTGGCCGAGACCTACCTGCCGGCGTTCGCCCAAACGGGCGGACGAATTCTGTTCGTCGGCTGCCGCCGCTACACGGCCGGTTACTATGCCGTTCTGGAACGCAACGGCGCCGAGGTCTGGACGACCGATATCGAGACCAAGGTGGCGCGCTTCGGTCGCAAGGGCCGCCACCGCACGGGCGATATCTGCCTGGCGGATACACTGTTTGCCGGCATGACCTTCGATGCTGTCCTGTTCAACGGCATACTCGGCTACGGCGTCGACTCGGAAGGCCAGCAAAAACAGGCGCTTGAAGCCCTTAGCCTGATACTGAAACCGGGCGGACGGCTGTTGGTCGGGTGGAATACCGACAAGATCGAGGATCCGGTCGAAACGGGTGTGATAGCGCCGTGGTTTACGCCCACGCCCTTTGCCGGCCAGCCCTCTCGCGTCCGGTTTGACGACGCCACCCACGTCTATGACAGCCTGGAGCGAAATGACTTTAGGTAGAATTGTCATTTCGCTCCAATGCAAAATCGCCGCCTTCCGCGGCGGTTTCTCCAGAGCTATTCCGGCGTGAAGGTAATGGTCGTGCGCAAGCGATGAACCTGCGCTTTCACCGAGGTGCCGGCGACAATACCGCCGGCCAAGGCGAAGCCGAAACTCTCCGCCATGATATCTATGTCACCCGCTCTGGAGTCCTCAACGGTAAAACGGCCCCCCGTCAGGGTTTGGTTTTCCGACGCCGCCCAAAGGAATGGGGCTATTGCGTCGCAGTGAACTTCGAGTTCAAGGTCATGTTCGTTCAGGAAGTCCTGCGTGACCGACGGCGTAAGCGGACGCACCAAGGTATACACGTCCGCCCCGGCGACGCCGAGTATGCCCACCGCGGACGCCTCGCAATCCAGGTCGTAGGTAAGGTCGATGCGTACACGCTGCCCGCTCGGCAGGCTACGACGATGGTCCATCCGGGCAGTTCCATCGCACTGACCTGCCTCCACCGCCCAGGCGCCGAACCGCAAATAGCCGCCGGACTTATAGGCGTCATTGCCGGCGACCACGTGGCAGGTAAACTCCTTGACAAACGAAAAGTCGTCGCCTGAAACCGCCACCACCGTCGGCGTGCCCGCCGCGGAGCCAGACTCGCCGTCCTTCTTGGCCGTGGCCTTCGGCTTCTTCTTGGTGAAGGTGATGCCGAGGTCGTCCTTGAGCGTGAAGACGTAGCCCGGCACGGCGGCTTGAAGATCCGCCGTCATCCTGGTGAGATCGACGCCCCCCTTTGCCAGAACGGCGACGTAGGCGGCGTGATAGCGCTTCTGGTAGGCAGCGATCAGGCTGGCCCTCTTAGCTGAGTCCGCCGTGTCTGAAATCTCCTTCAGACTGGCCTGCATCTGCTTTCGCAAATCGGGACTTGCCTTGAAGGCGGCGTCGATCTTCGCGGTGTAAGCATCGAAGACCGGCTGCAGCTTTTCTCGCGCCGGCTGCTCGATCGTCGGCCGAAGAACGTTCGCCGCCTGGCAGCCGGCGGCGCCAAGAGCCGCGGCCAGCGCGAAGCCACCGGCGAGCAGGAGCTTGCGATACGTCATCTTGGAGATCATGCGGCATACCTTCTGATGAGAGCGGACGCATCCCCTCTCGGGCTGGAACGCCTCAAGCCTAGTCCGTACGGGAGCACCTGGGCTATCCCGCAATTTAGGGATGTACTGCCCCCGGCCTTGGCCAAAAAACGTTTGTTGGCCGCCCGAGCTTATGCGAGGAGCCATCCGGGCCGCCCGGGCGCCCCCGTTTTCGGATTGCGCTTTGGTCAGGGCTTAAGTCGATAGCCGATGCCGGGCTCGGTTACGATAAAGCGCGGATTGAGTGCGTCGTCATTGAGCTTTTCGCGCAGATGCTGGGTGTGAATACGCAGATAGGTCTGGTTTTCCGGCGCATGTTTACCCCAGACCTCGTTCAATAGACTGGCATGGGTCAGGACCTTACCTGAATTGCGCGCCAAAACGATCAGAAGCTTGTATTCAATCGGAGTCAGACGGACATCTTCGCCGTCGAGCCGTACACGACGTGACGCTGTGTCGATGACCAGATTGTCGTAGTCGTAGACGAAGGGGGCATCGCCCTGCGGCCGGTTGGCATGACGCAGCGCCACCTTGATTCGGGCGATCAGTTCGCCCGCCGCGAAAGGTTTCGTCAGATAATCGTCGGCGCCGTGGTCGAGGGCTTCGATCTTGTCATGCTCCTGCCCGCGCGCCGAGAGGACGATGATCGGAATGCGGCTCCATGCGCGCATCTGGCGGATGATCTCCATGCCATCCATGTCCGGCAGGCCAAGGTCGAGTAAAACCACGTCGGGACTTTGCGACGCTACCTTCTGCAAGCCTTCCCGCCCGGTCTCGGCCTCGATCACCACCATGCCATTGGCGCCCAGGACGTTACGCAGAAATCTGCGGATATCGGCTTCATCTTCAATGGTGAGGATACGTACGGTGTCGGTCATACGGCGTCGGGCCCAGCTACAGGAAGCGTAAAGATAAAGGAGGCGCCATTTGACTGCGGCCTGCCGTCGGCGCTCGTGAACGTCCGGTTGTTCTTGGCATAGATCATACCGCCGTGGGCCGAAACAATACCCCGGCAGATGGCCAGCCCCAGTCCGGTGCCACCGGAGCGATCGGAGCTCAGCTTCTGTTCCGTCTGGAACTGTTCGAAAATGCGCGCCTCGTCACCATCCTTCAGGCCGCTGCCGTTGTCGGACACGCGCACGCGCAACCTGTCGGCCTCCTTTTCGACGTAGATAACGACCTCACCGTCTTTCGCTGTATGCTGGAAAGCGTTTTCGATCAGGTTGACGAACACCTGCTCGATCAGGCCGCCATCGATCATGACCATGGGCAGGGTGCCGGAAATCTGCGTGCGAAGGGTACGGCTCTCCTTGGTAGCCTGGACCTGCGCCAGGGCGGCGCCGAGGATTTCCTGGATCATATAGGGTTGGAAATTGAGCTTCATATGGCCCGAAGTGATGGCTGCCATATTGAGCAGATCGCTGACGAACTTCTGCAGCCGGGTCAGGTGGCTCCACAAAGCCGTCAGTTCATCCATCGCCTTGCGGGGAAGTTCCTTGCGCATGCGCAGCAGCGTGGACACCTGTCCATTCATGACCGTCAACGGCGTGCGCAGATCGTGTGACAGTGACGACAGCAGGACATTGCGCAGCTTTTCATTTTCAGACTCGACCTTGGACTGGGACGCCTCGTCAGATCGCCGCGCCCGTTGCAGCGCCCCGGCAACCAGGCTGGCGAAGGCCTCGAACTGCAGGATTTCCGCTCCGGTAAAGGCGCGCTTGCTGTCAGAGGGCGCCAGACCCAGTACGCCCAGGGTATCGTTTTCCGCCTGTAATGGCAGATAGAGGCCGGACGCCGACGGCATGGTGTCGGTGTCGCGCCCGGCCATCTGGCCGTTGGCCGCGACCCAGTTGACCGCGCCCATTTCCTTCATGTCGTTCTGGACGGTCCCGTCAGGATAGATCTGCAGGCCTGATGGCACAATAACGAACAGGCTGACGGCGAGGTTGAAGGGGCCGCTCAAATGCTCAACGGCGACGTCACACATCTTTTCGACCGTGCGCACCGCGGAAAGACCGCGTGTCAGGCCGTAAAGTATCTGGGTCTCGCGTTCGCGGTCGCTGACCTGTCGGGCGTGGCTCGACAGACGCGCGGTCAGGGAGCCCACGACAAGCGAGGTCACCAGCATGAAAGCGAAGGTGACATAGTAGTAGGTGTCGTAGAAATTGAAGGTGTAATAGGGGTCGGTGAAGAAGAAGTTGAACGCCGGAATGCTAAGCACCGAAGCCAGAATCGACGGGCCAAGTCCGAGCCGGGCCGCAACAATGACCACGCCGGTAAGATAGATCATGGCGAGGTTGGTCGCCGGCGTATGGTCGCGGAAGGGGAATGCGATCGCCGTGCACAGCGCGACGGCTCCAGCGGCCAGGGCATAGTCCAAAGGCTTGGCTAAAAAGGGTTTTACCGCATCGGGCGCGACCGTCGTGTCCTTTGTCGTGCCGCTTTCGCCGTGGATAGCGGCGATTTCCAGCCCCTCACCGCCTTCGATGAGTTCCTGGGCAAAGGCCGTGCGGAACCTCTGCCACCATTTCGGCTTCCGGTGTCCGACCACGATCCGGGTGAAGCCGTTCTGGCGGGCATATTGCAGGATGTCACGCACCGGATTCGAACCGGAAAGGCGGACGATCTGGGCGCCGAGATTTTCCGCCAGGCGCAGATAGTGTTCTACCCGTGTCCGCCCTTTTTCGTCGAGCCGCTCGTGGCGATCGCTTTGCAGATAGACGGCGTGCCAGGACGACCGCCCGCGCGCCGCCATGCGCTTGGTATGGCGGATCAGGCGCAGGGATAGAGGATCCGGCCCCAGCAGCACCATGATCTTCAGGCCAAGCTGGGCTTCGTTTTGCCCGAGGGCGGCATGCAACTCGTCGCTTTGCGCATCGACCCTTTCAGCCGTTCGGCGCAGCGCCATCTCGCGCAGCGCCAGCAGGTTACTCTTCTTGAAAAAGTTCTCGGCGGCGCGGGTATTGGCGCCCTCGGCGACATAGACCTTGCCCTCGGCCAGACGCTTTAGCAATTCGTCGGAGGGAATATCGACCAGGGCAATCTCGTCGGCGCCTTCGAAGACGGTATCGGGTACGGTTTCGCGCACCCAAACCCCGGTCAGTTTGGCCACCTGGTCGTTGAAACTCTCGAGATGCTGGACATTCAGCGTCGTGTAGACGTCGATGCCGTTGTCGAGCAGTTCCTCGACGTCCTGCCAACGCTTGGGGTGGCGTGAACCGGGCGCATTCGAATGGGCGTATTCGTCCATGAGTATCAGGGACGGACGGCGGACCAGGGCACCGTCGAGGTCGAATTCCCTGACCTTGACGCCCCGGTGATCGATCTCCAGCAAAGGCAAAACCGGCAGCCCTTCGACAAGGGCTGCCGTTTCCTGCCGGCCGTGATGCTCTATGACGCCGATCAGTACGTCTCGCCCCTCCTTCTGCCGGGCATGCGCCTCGGTCAGCATGGCGAAGGTCTTGCCGACCCCGGCGGACGAACCGAAGAAAACCTTCAGTTGTCCGCGCGGATTGTCGCTGTGCTCGTTTAGAACGAGTTGCAGCAACCGGTCGGGATCGGGTCGGCCGTCAGGATCGTTCACTTCATCTTTCCATCGAGGCGAAGATTGACCTCGAGCACATTTACACGCGGTTCGCCCAGAATGCCAAGGTCGCGTCCATGCGTCGATTTGGCGATAGCGGCTTCGACCAGGACTTCGTCGATATTTCGCGCCGCGGCGACACGATTGACCTGATAGGCCGCTGCCGCCGGACTGATCTCGGGATCAAGCCCGGAACCGGAAGCCGTCACCAGATCGACAGGGATTTTGGTCGCTGTACCCGGGGCGGCGGCCCGCAGGGCATCGATACGGCCCTTGACGGCGTCGAGCAGAGCCGGGTTATTGGCGCCCAGGTTCGAACCGGACGACGCGCCGGCATTGTAGGGTGCCGTCCCCGTGGCTGACAGACGGCCCCACAGATATTGCGGCTGGTCGAAGTTCTGCCCGATCAGGGTCGAACCGATGACCTGGCCGCCGCTGTCGCGGATCAGGCTGCCTTCCGCCTGTTTGTGAAAGCCGAACTGAAGGATGGCTGTGGTAAGCGCGGGGTAGACGCCGCCCAGCAGGACCGTCAGGACGAGCGTACTGACCAGGGCGGGGCGAAGGGTGGAGACGATGGATTTCATGGTTCTGCTCCTTACGCAAGACCGACGGCGGCCAGACCCATATCGATCAGCTTGATGCCGATAAAGGGGGCGATAATGCCGCCGAGGCCGTAGACGAACATGTTACGCGACAACATCTTGGCCGCCGGTTCGGCGCGGTACTTGACGCCTTTCAGGGCCAGCGGGATGAGGCCGATGATGATCAGGGCATTGAAGATAACCGCGGCCAGTATGGCGCTTTGCGGCGACTTCAATCCCATGACGTTCAAGGCGCCCAAGACCGGATAGGTGCTGGCAAAGGCCGCCGGAATAATGGCGAAATACTTGGCCAGGTCGTTGGCGATCGAGAAGGTCGTCAAGGCGCCACGCGTCATCAGCAATTGCTTGCCGATCTCGACGATTTCGATCAGCTTGGTGGGATCGCTGTCGAGATCGACCATGTTGCCGGCTTCCTTGGCCGCCTGGGTGCCCGAATTCATCGCCACGGCCACGTCGGATTGCGCCAGGGCCGGTGCGTCGTTGGTGCCGTCGCCGACCATGGCGACAAGCTCGCCGCCCTCCTGCATCTTGCGAATATATTTCAGCTTGTCCTCAGGTGTCGCCTGCGCCAGGAAATCGTCGACCCCGGCTTCGCTGGCAATCGCCGCCGCCGTCAGTGGATTGTCGCCGGTGATCATGACGCTCTTGATGCCCATCTTGCGTAGTTCCGCCAGGCGTTGCTTGATGTCCGGCTTGACGATGTCCTTCAGATAGACAACGCCCAGCACCTGGCTGTTTTCGCAGACGGTCAGCGGCGTGCCGCCCTTGCGGGCAATCTCATCGATCTGTGCCTTCACCTCGGCCGGAACCGAACCGCCCTTCAGGGCAACCAGCTTGGCGATCGCATCGCCGGCGCCCTTCAGGATGTGACGTTCGTTGATGACGATGCCGGAGACCCTTTGCTCGGCGCTGAAGGGGATGAATTCCGCCTTCAGATTGGAGATGTCTTTCTCCGGCAGGCCGAACATCTTGCGCGCCAGGACGACGATCGAGCGGCCTTCCGGTGTTTCGTCGGCGAGTGACGACAGTTCGGCGGCTTCCGCCAACTGATGCTGGCTGACACCCGGCGCCGGAAAGAATTCGGTCGCCTGGCGATTGCCGAAGGTGATGGTACCGGTCTTGTCGAGCAGCAGGACATTGACATCGCCGGCCGCTTCGACGGCGCGGCCCGAGGTCGCGATGACATTGGCGCGGATCAGGCGCTGCATGCCGGAAATACCGATGGCTGACAGCAGACCGCCGATGGTCGTCGGGATCAGGCAGACCAGCAGGGCAATCAGCACCGTGATAGTGATGACCGTGCCGGAACCGGCCCGCCCGACGCTGAACAGGGAGTACGGCAGGAGCGTGGCGCAGACCAGCAGGAAGATGATGGTCAGGGCGGCCAGCAGGATCGACAGGGCAATCTCGTTCGGCGTCTTCTGGCGCTTGGCCGATTCGACCAGGCTGATCATCCGATCGAGGAAGCTTTCGCCCGGATCGGAGGTGACGCGCACGACGAGCCAGTCGCTAAGCACCCGCGTGCCGCCGGTCACCGCGTCGCGGTCACCGCCAGATTCGCGGATAACAGGCGCGGACTCACCGGTGACGGCGCTCTCGTCGACCGAGGCGACCCCCTCTATGACCTGACCGTCGGCCGGGACAAAGTCTCCCGCTTCGACGACGATGATGTCGCCCTTGCGCAGCGAATTGGCGGGTATGCTGAGAAATTTCGTCCGGTCACTGACCTTGTTCAACTTCTTGGCTGGCACGTCGCGGCGCGCCTTTTTCAGGCTGTCGGCCTGGGCCTTACCCTTGCCTTCGGCGATCGCCTCGGCGAAGTTGGCGAACAGCAGGGTGAACCACAGCCAGAAGGTGACCAGGCCGACAAACCAGGCCGGTTGGCCGCCGCCGATCAGGGCCTTGGGATCGACCAGCATGACAGCGAAGATGAGTGTGGTAATCACCGAGCCGACGAAGACCAGGAACATCACCGGGTTGCGCAGCTGATACAGGGGATTGAGGCGCAGGAAGGTTTGCTTGAAGACGGACCCGAGGTCCGCGCCTTCCAGCAGGCCGCCGGCGCTTGATTTAGCTTGAGCAGACATGTGCGTCCTACTCCTTGATCATGTTGAAGTGTTCGACAACCGGTCCAAGCGCCAGGGTGGGCGCATAGGTCAGGACACCGACAATGATGACGATGCCGACGAGAACGGCGACAAACAGGGCGTTATGGGTCGGCAGGGTTCCTGCTGAAGCCGGAACCGTCTTTTTGGCGGCCAGGGAGCCTGCGATCGCCAGTACCGGGATGATGATCCAGAAGCGGCAGAACAGCATGCAGATGCCAAGCGCCGTGTTGTAGAAGGGCGTGTTCGCGGAAAGGCCGGCAAAGGCAGAACCGTTGTTGTTCGAAGCCGAGGTGAAGGCATAGAGCACCTCACTGAAGCCCTGCGCCCCAGGATTATAGATCCCCGCCTGGCCGTCCTTGGTCATGACGGCAATGGCAGTGCCGATCAGGACGAAGAAACAGGGGGCGAGCATGGCGATCGATGCCATCTTGATCTCGAAAGCCTGGACCTTCTTGCCGAGATATTCCGGCGTGCGGCCGACCATAAGACCGGCGATAAAGACCGTGAGAATAACGAAGATCAGCATGCCGTACAGGCCGGAACCGACGCCGCCATAGATGACTTCGCCGAACTTCATCAGCAGCAGCGGCACCAGGCCGCCCAGGGGCGTGAAGCTGTCGTGCATGGCATTGACCGAGCCATTGGACGCGGCCGTCGTTGCCGAAGCCCACAGGGCGGAGTTGGTGATGCCGAAGCGCGTTTCCTTGCCTTCCATATTGCCGCCCGACTGGATGTGGCTGGCGACCTGGTCGATGCCGAGGTGCGCGAAGTGCGGGTTACCGCCCTGTTCCATGGCGACACAGAACAGCAACAGTGGCACAAAGATGATCGTCATGGCGGCATAGACCGCCCAGCCCTGGCGCTTGTCGCCGACCATGACGCCGAAGGTGTAGCAGGACGCAGCCGGGATCAGCAGGATCGCCAGGACTTCGAGGAAGTTGGTGAACGGCGTGGGGTTTTCAAACGGATGGGCCGAGTTGACATTGAAGAAGCCGCCACCGTTGGTGCCGAGCATCTTGATGGCTTCCTGGGAGGCGACGGGTCCCAGCGCGATCGTCTGGTCAAGCCCTTGCAGGCCATGCGCCGTGACATAGGCGCTGAAGGTCTGGACGACGCCTTGCGTCCCGAGGACGACGGCGAGAACCAGGGCCAGCGGCAGCAGGACGTAGAGATTGGCGCGCACCATATCGACCCAGAAATTACCTATGCCTGACGCCGATTTGCGTGACAGCCCGCGAATCAGCGCGACCATGACGGCCAGGCCAACCGCCGGCGTGACGAAATTCTGCACCGTCAGGCCGACCATCTGGCTGAAATAGCTCATGGTCGTCTCGCCGACATAGGATTGCCAGTTGGTGTTGGTGACAAAACTGGCCGCCGTATTGAACGACAGGTCGGGCGTCAGGCCGGGCAGCTTCTGCGGATTGAGCGGCAGCAGGTTCTGGAAGGCCAGCATAAGATAGAGCAGGACAAAACCGATCAGCGAAAACACCAGGGTGGCCATGGCGTAGTCTTTCCAGCTCATGTCGTCTTTCTCGGCATCGACGCCGCACAGGCCGTAGATTTGTTTTTCGAGCCAGCCCAGGACCGGCGACATGAAGGTGCGCTCACCCTGGAAGACCCTGGCCATATAGCCACCCAGCGGCACGACGCAGGCGGTCAGCACGACCATATAGAGGGCAAGCTGCAACCAGCTACTTCCTGTGATGGTCGGGGCCGTGATGATGGAGGACATAGTACCCTCTTTCTTTTATGGAAACATTTCGGGTTTGACGAGCGCGGCCAGCAGGTAGCCGAGCAGGGCGAGCACGACGACGCCGGCGCCGATATAGAGTTCGGTCATTGACCGCTCTCCCTCAGGCGCTCGCACAGCGCAACAAAAACGGCGGACAGGGCGAAGAACGCCACACCGCCTGCGCAATAGATAATAACCATAGTTTCGCCTCCTATCTCCCAGGATGGAAGGCGGCAGGCTTAGAACAAAGATCGTATGCTGAGTGTATAGATTACAGTTGGGCCCATATAGATTTCGTATAGCTTCCGGAACGCGGCCGGCATGGTCCGAAGACGTTTTCCTATACAAAAAATATACGGGCAAACCGCAAATCTATACACCGCCTATACGCAATTCGCTTTATGGAGCTGACGGATTATGTTCCGGGCGGTGACCAAGCCTGTCCGTCTGTCGCAAGGCTTGTAAAATGTTTCCCCCGTACGGCAGCTACGGCTTAGTCCAAATGCTGGTTCAATGGGTCTTGCTGAGCCTGTGTATTGTGCCGTTAGGCCGCCATATGGCGCGCCTGTATCAGGACAAGCCGACCGTCCTCACACCCTTCCTTTTGCCGCTCGAACGGAGAATTTGTGCCCTGGCCGGAGTGGACGCGCAAAAAGGCATGGATTGGAAGACCTATGCCCTGGCGGCCCTCACCTTCTCGGCCATGGGCTTCATCCTCCTGTACGTGCTCCTGGTCACTCAGGCGGCGCACCCGCTGAACCCGGGACATTTGCCCGGCCTGTCGCCGGCCGCGGCCTTTAATGTCACCGCCGGTTTCATCACCAACACACATATGCTGCTGGGCGCCAGTCCCGGAGCGATGACCACGCTCAGCCAGGCCGCGGGCCTGACCGTGCAAAACTTCCTGTCCGCCGCCGTCGGCATGTCCGCCTTCGCGGCGATCGCACGGGGCATCACGCAGCGCGACCGCTCGACCCTCGGCAATTTCTGGCTCGATGTCGTCCGCTCGTGTCTCTATGTCCTGCTGCCGCTTTCCATGGCCTATGCCGGCGCCGTCGCGACATCGGGAATCGCCGAGGTCGTGCAGGCACATCTTTGGGCAAACCCTTCGGGTAACGGCGTCCTTCCTGATGCAGGATCTGTCAATCTCCTGGTGACCCACACCGGCGCCCTGCTCAATGCCAATGCCGTCCAATTTGACGACACCGCAAGCCTGACCCTGCGCGTACTCTCGTTTATGTCGCTGGTGCTGATACCGGCCGCGCTCAGCTACGCCTACGGCATCATCGCAAAGGACTGGCGCCAGGGAGCTTTCGTGCTGGCCATTGTGGCGGTCCTGACCCTGCCCGCCCTGGTCAGCCGCATCACAGATCCGCTGGCCATCTTTACCACAGCCTTCGCGGGCGGATATGCGGTCGTGTTGTATGGCTTGATTGCCGCCCTGGTCATCACCCCGCTGTTTCAAAGCCTGTCCAGGTCGGCAGTCGGCGCCCGTCGCCTGATCCGTTTCGATATCGTCATGGCGGCTGTCGCACTGCTTACACCCTGCCTGGTCGCGGGCGCCTGCGTCGGCTTGATGCGGTATGTCGATCGTCACGCGTTCGACGCGGCCGGCACGACGATTCTGTACTCCGCGCTCAGCCTGGTCCTGCTGTTCGGCCGTTTCTGGGTCATGATTCCGGCGCTGGCGATCGCCGGCTCCCTGTCGTCGAGGCCGTCATGAGCGGCATGGCACGTCAGCATGTCTATCGCGAAATCATGGCCTGCCTGCGCCCGGGTATGGTCATGCTGGCGATTTTCACCGTCATTTTCGGCGTCGGTTATTCCCTGTCGATGGCTGCGCTGATCGACAATGGTTTCGCCGCGCAAACCGAAGGCAGCCTGCTTCGTGATGCTTCAGGCCGGGTCATCGCGTCTACGGTGACCGCCACAACGGTTGGAAAACCGGAATATTTTCAGGGCGGGACAAGGCTTGATCCGACGATCAGCCTCGATGCCGCCCTCGCCCAGGTCTCCCGCATCGCGGCGCAACGCCACATGAGTGCGTTTCGGCTGCGCGAGCTTATCGACCGATCGACCCGCAACTCGACCTACAACACCACCAGGGGTCTTTACGTCAACCTGCTGGAACTGAACCTCCGCCTCGACGGGAAACTTGAATGACCGCAGATACGCCCATGCCACCTGTTAACGACGCAAGCCCAAAATCCGAGAGTCCAGAGTCCGCGAGCCCAGAGTCCGCGAGTCTTGGGGCGCCGGCGGCTGTCTCTGTCGAAGCCGAGGCCATAACCAGTCACGGCCATGGCAATGCCGGTTTCTGGGGATTGGCGGTCGGCGCCATCGGTGTGGTGTTCGGAGATATCGGCACCTCGCCCCTGTACGCCATGAAGGAGGCTCTGCTTCACACCCGCGCCGGGACAAGCCCGCATCTGGCGACCTTTGGCGTCATATCCCTCGTTTTCTGGGCCCTGCTCCTGCTCGTGACGGTGAAGTATGTCATCTTCCTCATGCGCGCCGACAATCATGGCGAAGGTGGCACTCTGGCGCTTATGGCCCTGGCGCAGAAGGCGATCGGCAGGTCTTCGCCCATGATCTTTTTCCTCGGAATTTGCGGCGCGGCGCTGTTTTACGGCGACAGCCTGATCACGCCGGCCCTTTCGGTCATGAGCGCCATAGAGGGGTTCAAGGGGGCGCCCGGCGTCGGTCACAGCCTGGACAAGCTCGTTCTGCCGGTGTCAATCGTCATCCTGATCGGTCTGTTTATGGTCCAGGCCAAGGGCACCGACAAGGTGGCGCGGTTCTTCGGGCCGGTGATGCTGGTCTGGTTCGCCGTCATTGCCGGCCTCGGGCTCTATTATGTGGTCCAGAAACCCGCTATTCTCCAGGCGCTGAGCCCGCACTATGGCATCCAGTTCCTCCTCGCCAACGGATTTACCGGTTTCGTCATACTGGGTTCGGTCTTCCTGGTCGTTACCGGAGCCGAAGCCCTCTATGCCGATATGGGCCATTTCGGCAAACGGCCGATCAACATGGCCTGGCTCTGCGCCGTCTTTCCGTGCCTCATGCTCAACTATCTCGGACAGGGCGCCCTGACCCTGATCGACCCGTCGGCCGCGGCCAACCCGTTCTGGCACATGGTGCCCGATGCGCTTTACTGGCCGGTCCTGATCCTGGCGGCCATGGCTACCGTGATCGCGTCGCAGGCGGTGATCTCAGGCGCGTTTTCAATGACCCAGTCGGCGGTGCAACTAGGCCTCCTGCCCCGCATAGATATCCAGCGCACCAGCGAGACCCAGGCGGGACAGATCTTCGTGCCGCAGGTCAATACGATGCTGATGGTCGGCGTCCTGGTTCTGATCGTGCTCTTCCGCAGTTCCGACAACCTGACCTCGGCCTACGGCATCGCTGTCACGGGGACCATGTTCATCAGCAGCATCATGGCCTATGTCGTCATCCGCAAGACGTGGAACTGGTCGCGGCTCCAGACCCTGGCACTACTTGTGCCCCTGGGATTGATCGAGGCCATCTTCATGGCCTCCAACCTGACCAAGTTCTTCAGCGGCGCATGGATGCCGCTCGCCTTCGGCGGTGTGATGATCCTGATCATGATCACCTGGTCGAAAGGGACGAAGACCCTGACCGAAAAATCGCGTCGCGACAGTGTCAGCCTGCCCGATCTTGTGGAGATGCTGAAAAAACGTCCGCCGCACCGCGTTGCCGGGACGGCCATTTTCCTGACCTCCGACGCCGATATCGCCCCTGTCGCCCTGATGCACAATCTCAAGCACAACAAGGTCCTGCACGAAAAGAACATTATCCTGACTGTCAAGACGGCCAATACACCGCGGGTCAAGGAAGGCGAGCGGGTCTCGATCGAAATCATCAATGACGAGTTCAAGAAGGTCACCTTGAACTATGGCTTTATGGAAAGCCCCAACCTGCCCCGCGCCCTGGGCCTGTGCCGCAAGCTGGGCCTGAAATTCGATATCATGTCGACCAGCTTCTTCCTTGGCCGTCGGAGCGTCATCCCCGCCGCCAATTCAGGCATGCCCTTGTGGCAGGACAAGCTGTTCATCTTCCTGATGAAGAACGCCGCCAATCCGACCGAGTTTTTCCATATCCCGCCGGGTCGTGTGGTCGAGATGGGCACGCAGGTGACGGTTTGAGGCGGGTATCGTCGGATCAGCGAGAGTGCGCGGGTGGACCACCTCTCGGCAATTACGACAATTCATAACCTGTCACCGAAACTACATTCCCGCCGTCGTGGTGGCGGGTAGCGACCAGCCGCAAAGTCGGTTTCTGGAATTCTTCGCTGCGTCGATCCGCAACGCGCAAACCAGGCGCAGCAAAACCTCGGCCATGATGGAATTCATGACCTAGTGCGAGGCTAAAGGTGTGTGCAAGGTTTCCATAACCAACGTCAACATTCTTCGGCTGCTAAATTATGGCGCCAACAGAACTAATAAACTCTCGAAAATAATCAGACTTATCTGGATATACCATAATATGGCCATCTGGCCAAAATACAAAGTCAGCATCAGAAACATATAAAACAGTGTGTATCTTGGGATTCAGCAAGAATATTGGCCTGCTGATACCCACTCTAGCAAATCCAATTAATAACCTATCATATTGAATTGCAAATTTTTGCCTATATTCTTGTCCATATGTTATAAGTTTTTTTGACTCCGGCAACGGCCAAATATCCATATGACTACATGCAACGTTTCTCACGTTGTTTGAACTATATGCGTAAAATAAAATGATTCCTTTTTGAATGTAGCCTTTATTTTTTAGATTTTTACGAATGTTTAAAGGAGTTTTATCATGCTTAACAGGACCTGCGTTTTCGTGGCAACAAGCTACCTTCAAAATCCACCTACATATGTTTTGTGCTTCTTCTTTCGACATTTGAAATTTTTTGGATTCTATCATCGCAAACAATGTAGGCTCTACCAAAAGATCTAAATCATTCATCCATCCGTTATTGCACTTATTACAAACAGACCCTACTACATGGCTCGTTGCAACGAAATCCCGCTCTTCTACTACTACCGCACCTGACATCGCGACAAAGCCAACATTCGTCTTAGAGTGTCCCAAGCGCGATAGCCACGATTTCCGAAAAATATGTTCAACAGAGCTATTTCCCTTACATAAATCTTGATTACAAAACATACACTTAGCCATTTTTGACCTAATTCTTATTTGGACAGTACTTATGAGATTTAACGTCGGGGCCCCGCCAACCTTATCTTAGATCTCCCGCATGGCCAATATCGCATTTTGAACTGTAATGGCCCTTGACTCCGCCACCAGAGTGAGAACAAAATGGGAACATAAAGCCAACCAGAACGGAGATAGACATGTGCTGGAAAGCCGAAACAAACCTAGGGATGGATTTCTAGGGATGGATTTCGGGTGCAGTCCATTACTAATTGTCAAAATAGCAATGGATTATCTTTACTTGCGGGCGTTTCCGCTTTCGGTTTCGGCCCTCCCTTTTGCGAGCTGAGCTTGCAGAAAATAATTTTTGCAATTAGTAAGACGCCCGCAAATCAAGGCGTGCTGTGCCGTGGCAGTTGACCGATAACGACTCTAACCCCTCTGGGTCTTCGTGCAATTAATTGCACGAACGCCAAATTCAGGCACATCACGAGCGTGTCGCTTTTGTTTTTGTCCTCGTCTCGACTCCGGATACATTTTCTGCGTCCCAATTGAGCAGGCAGAAAATGACCGAGATATTAGAAGATTTTGAAATCCGCGTTTTCCGGGAGGATGACGACGGAAGTTTGGTCGACATGCAAAATCAATACCCAACTGATTTTGGTTATCTCGTTCCATCGATAGGTGATGAGATACCGACCCTGACGAAATGGATTGCGAATGGCGACGGCCCGGGCATGAATGGATTTATGGTCGTCAAGCGGCGCATACATATGTTCGCGCAAAACGAAATTGTGTTGATATGTACCTATAAGCAGGCGACGGTTCATGACCGGGATATTTTCTGATCGATCGCGTGTAGATTTCTTAAAGGCTGGTCTTAACATGTCGGATGACCACCTCAGAGGCATAGGCGATACCTTTGACCAAAGAGGCCGTGGCGTCGTCCCTTCTGATTATGTCCAAAAGTACATGGCCATCTGTCATATATTGACAGCGTAATCACCAGCGTTAAAAGTGAGCTTCAACTTTCGGCTGTGGGGAATACAATTATGCTTCCGCTTCAGGCATCGGATAGCTGGCAGGTGTATGTAAACAGCGCTCAAGTTCTTAGCGGATATGCCACCGCGCTGGGAGCCATAATAGCCGCGGTTTCACTTGTGCTAATTTTAATTCAAGTCGTCTGGAGCTCGAGAATTTCTGCGCAGGCAAATGCGCTCGATGCTCATAAAGATTACATTAAATTGTGCATAGAGCGACCTGAATTGAGTAGTTCAACCATGGCTTTGAGGCATATTGGCAAAGCTAATTTCGACAATATACTAGATTCATATGAGCTGGAGTCTGAACGCGTCCTTTGGTTTCTATCCTATGTACTTTATGCGATGGAGCAGGTTCTCCAGTCATCACGATTTATATTTTGGACCGACTCTGCCTGGCTAGCAACCGCAAAAGATCAACTGCGATACCACCTACCGACTTTAAGAGCTGTATGGCCGGAGTGGCGGGCGCATTATGGTGCCGCATTAAGCTCAGTGGTTGATGAGTTAATTCTTGAGGACGACGACATTCCTATAATGGAATGAGCGTTTTTTGTTATTGATCGACGAATTACGGTACAGTCCACACCTTCACTTAGTGCATAATCACGACTTGTCATCGCGAATTACGGTAACGCCTTGGATTGCATAATTACGTCATCACCGTTTGGCGAACACCGTCAGGCAATCATCCTCGCTGCCAACGCACCGACATCGTCCGCAAGAATTCGACAGCACTCCTCGGAGCGATTGACGCGCATCGTTTTGACGATGCTTGCCCCACATTTTTGTTTGATTTTTCGAGGGGCGCCTTCGGCGTCGCGCGCCCGCACCTGTCGCGCCGAACGCATGCGTTCGCATCGATCCAGAGGGCAAATGAAACCAAAAAGGCCTCCCGGACGGGAGGCCTTTTTGGTTTCATGGCGCACTCGGAGCGATTCGAACGCCCGACCCTCAGATTCGTAGTCTGATGCTCTATCCAGCTGAGCTACGAGTGCCTAGGCCATGAACAAGGCGCGGACATTTAGTTGAGCTGAAGCGCAAAGGCAAGGCGAAAATCGCGCATTTTTTATGTTGCAGTGCAGTTTTTTGTGCAGCGAAATCCGCAGGCGATGCCTATATGACTGGAAAAGGTAGTGGTTTTGGCAGGTTGCGGCATGAAAAATGTGTGGTTCGGGGCGGTCCTGATACTGTTTTCGGCGGGTGTTGTGCAGGCGCGGCCGCCAGCCTATGTCGAACCCATTATCGCCGCCGCTGAACCCGAAGCCGTCGAAGCCGGCATGGCTGTCCTGAAGCGCGGTGGTAGTGCCGCCGATGCCGCCGTGGCCGTACAGACCGTGCTGGGCCTTATGGAACCACAGAGCTCAGGCTTGGGCGGCGGCGCCTTCATGCTGTACTACGACGCCAGCACCGGCCAGATCACCGACTATACCGGCCGCGAGACCGCACCGGCCGCGGCCACACCCGATATGTTCATGGGCCCAGATGGCAAGCCGCTTAGCTATGGCGCCGCCGTGACGTCCGGTCGTGCCACGGGTGTGCCGGGCGCCATGTTCCTGCTCGACAAGGCGCAGAAGGACCACGGTAAGCTGGCCTGGAACACCTTGTTCGATCCGGCGATCAAACTGGCGGATACCGGGTTTCGTATCACGCCGCGCCTGGGCAACTATCTGGCGCGTGGTGGTTTTCCGCAGATGAAAACCCCTGACACCCTCGCCTATTTCGGTGACGGCCATGGCGGCTTCCGCAAGACCGGCGATGTCATGACCAATCATCCCTATGGCGACACGCTGCGCGCCTTTGCAGCCGAGCGCAGCGAGGTCTTCCGCTCGGGGCCGATCGCCGAAGCCATTGTGGCCAAGACCCACGAAGCCCCCCTGGCCGGCGCCATGACCCTGGCCGACCTGGCTGGCTACAGGGTCAAGTCGACGACGATCAAGCCTTACACGGTCACGACCGATTATCGCGGCAAGCCTTTGTGCGTGCCCTATCATGTCTATATCGTCTGCGCCCCCAATGTGCCGTCGGGTGGGATCGCCGTACTGCAGGGGCTGCGGATTCTCGAAGCCCAGCCCATGGCGAAATGGGGCGTCCACGATCCGCGCGCCTGGCAGGCGTTGATCGAGGCCGAGCGATTGATGTATGCCGACCGCGATCAGTATGCGGCCGATACGCCGCTGTTCGCCAGCCAGCAGACCGCCTATCTCAACAGCAACTATACCCTGTCGCGTTCGGCCGCGATCAAGATCGGCCGGGTTAATCCAGCGCCTTCAGCCGGGCAGCTCCCGGTGATGACGGCCACGACGACTGCCGACCGTACGCTGGAGCCTGCCGGGACGTCGCACATGGTCATCCGCGACCGCTACGGCAATGTGCTGAGCATGACCACGACGGTCGAGAGCATTTTTGGCACCGGCCGCATGGTCGGTGGCTTTTTTCTCAATAACCAATTGACCGATTTTTCGTACAGCCCGAGGACACCCGATGGCATGGCCGCGGCCAATGCCGTCGCCGGCGGCAAATATCCACGTTCGTCCATGTCACCAATCCTGGTCTTCGATGCCACGGGCAAGACGCTGGTGGTGGCCGTGGGTTCGCCGGGTGGATCGTCGATCCTGGCCTATAACCTGAAGACCCTGGTCGGTGTGCTCGACTGGAACCTGACCATGCAGGACGCCATCAACCTGCCCAATGTCGTGGCGCGCGGCACCTCGATCCGCATCGAGCAACAACGCATGGAGCCCGCCGTGTGGGACGGCCTGGTCGCCATGGGCTATCAGCTGACCGCTGTGTCGGGCGAAGAATCCGGGCTTAATGGCATCATGCGACTGAAGAACGGCCAGATCGTCAAGAGCTTCGACGGCGGCTCCGATCCACGCCGCGAAGGTATCGTGATGAAGGGGAGCCAGTGAAAAATATCGTCATCCTGACCGGCGCCGGAATTTCGGCGGAATCGGGCGTGCCGACCTTTCGCGCCTCCGATGGCCTGTGGTGCGGCCATCCGGTGGAGAAGGTGGCGACCCCTGAAGGGTTCGAAGCCGATCCCGTCCTGGTCCAGGAGTTTTACAACGAGCGGCGCCGGCAACTGCGCGAGGTCGAACCCAATGCGGCGCACCACGCCCTGGCGCGGCTGGCGGCGGAATGGCAGGGTAATGTCCTGCTGGTAACGCAAAATGTCGACGACCTGCACGATCGGGCCCATGCGGCGAGAGGCATGGCTGAGGGCTATGGCCGTGACGGCAACGGCCTTGTCCACATGCACGGCGAGTTATTGAAGGCGCGTCATGTCGTGACAGGTGCGGTACAGCCGTGGTCGACAGACCTGCCGGCGGATGGCGATCTGCGGCCACATATCGTCTGGTTCGGCGAGATACCGCTGCAGATGCGGCGAATTTCCGAGGCCCTGGCGGCGTGCGATCTGTTCCTGTCAATTGGAACGTCGGGCAATGTCTATCCGGCGGCCGGCTTTGTCGAGGAGGCGCGCCGCGCCGGCGCGCATACTGTGGAGCTGAACCTCGAACCCTCACAGGGTCATAGTCGGTTTGCCGAAAAGATACTGGGCCCGGCGACACAGG
The DNA here is from genome assembly GCF_056404555.1 of Asticcacaulis sp. P2_C5. Taxonomy (NCBI): domain Bacteria; kingdom Pseudomonadati; phylum Pseudomonadota; class Alphaproteobacteria; order Caulobacterales; family Caulobacteraceae; genus Asticcacaulis; species Asticcacaulis sp. P2_C5. The sequence continues at coordinate 410,128 of NZ_JBFUDU010000003.1, read as the reverse complement.
TTGTGCCGGACTATGTCGAGCGGTTGCTGGCGGGATAAGCAGTGCTGACGCGTGCCATATTTGTAAGTACGGACTAGTCCGAAGTGCGTCATTAACGTATCTCAAATTGAATGCACGGAATACCGACCTCAATGGCGTTTGAATTTGAGATGTTTCGCCCACCCCGCGTGCGGGGAGGGTGGAGAAAAGGCCGGAAGCAAGTTGTCTGCGAGTTTGCAAAGGGCTAAATTGAAACTCTCGGCGAAAGGCAATGCGTGATGACTAAGAATTTTGGTGATGACCTGATCGAGAGCATGAATGACATGCTGGCCTATGTCGACGGCAAGGCGGAAGGTGCCCGGACGCATGTGATCGATGTACCCGATGTCCGCGCCATCAGGGAACAGTTGCGTATGTCGCAGCAAGAATTTTCGCAGAGTTACCACATTCCTCTGGCGACGTTAAAAGGCTGGGAACAAGGCCGGCGGATGCCGGATGCAACAGCTTCGGCCTATCTTTGCGTCATTGCAAAGCTTCCCAATGAAACCAGGAATGCGTTTTCCGCTAGTTGAGGGCTGGGTTGATAGTACCCCCCTTATCCACCCAATGCGCCGATCCGTTCCTAAGCAGCGGCTGCTGGCATCCTGATGGCGACAGAATTGACCCTTTTGGCGACAAGTGTTACCAATTGGTCAGGAGCACATCATGTCCACAGCCCGTATTAATGCCCGCCTCTCAGGCCCTCTCGCCAGTTTCGTCGAACGCATGGTCGGTGATGAGGGCCTGTACGAAACGCCAAGCGAATATATTCGTGACCTGATCCGTCGCGATATGGAGAAACGCGAAGGGATGGCTGATGAAGCCAATCGGCTGGGTGAAGCCATTTTGGAAGGCTATCGCGATTATGCCGCGGGCCGATATATAGACTCGACCGGCGATTTCAAATCCGACATGGCCTTGTTTGCAAAGCGGGAAGCCGAGGGCTGGAAATAGTGCCGGCGAATCATCGTCTGTCACTCCGTGCACTCACGGATTTGCGACAAATATTGGAGCAGTCGACCCAAAAATGGGGTGAAGACAGGGCGGAGCGTTACGTCAGCGACATATATAAGGTCTTCGCGAAGATTGCCGATAAGCCGGAATTAGGAACGAGGCGCAAACCGCGTGCCTATCCCTTTCTGATGGTGCCCGCCGGCAAACATTTCGTCATATATCAGGCTTTTCCGGATGTCGTCCTCATCCTGACCGTCCAACACCAATGCCGCGACATTGAAGGCTTGGTTCGTGCCATGCGCAAGAGTCTGCTGAGCGACATAAACGCCTTTCAGAAGCGGCTGAACTGACCTGGCAGGTGGCTGAAAGCAGCATTAGGCAACGATAGTGCGGGCCCTATCCACCCATAGCGTCGATCCGCTCCTGCGCTCCATCGGCGCCGCGCTTCAGCGCTTCGCGATACCAGGCCATCGCCTTGGCATTGTCCTTTTCGACGCCGATGCCCATCTCGTACAACTGTCCCATCATCACATAGGCGTCGGCAAAGCCTTCATCCACCGCCTTTTGCACCCATTTGACCGCTTCGATAGGATCGGCTGCCATGCCGTTGCCCTGTATCAGCGCCACAGCCAGGGTCAGTTCCGCCGGCCCGTAGCCGAGCTCGGCCGACTTACGGAGCCAAAACTCCTCCTGTACCGGGTCCTTGGCCACCATGTTGCCAGTATAGTAGGCCGTGGAGACCATGAAAGCCGCCGCCCCATCGCCGCCATTGGCCGCATCGATCTTGTCCTGCAACGGATTGGCGGCGGCTTGCATCCCTTCGAGTTCGGTGACCATGCCGGCCATTTCTTCGTCGCCCCGCGCCGCTGCCCGGCGCGCATAACCCAGTGCCTTCTGCTTGTCGACCGGCACGCCCATGCCGTTGTAATAGACGATGGCCAGCTGAGCCAGGGCTTCGATTTCTTCACCCTGGGCCGCCGCTTTTTCCCACCAGGCCATCGCCTGGTCCTGATCGACCGCCGTGCCGGTTCCCGAGAAATAGAAGGTCCCCAGCCGCGCCATGGCCATGGTGCTTCCGGCCTGCGCCGCCCGCGACAGGATGCGGAAAGCCTCAGGCTTGTCGACGTCCAGCCCCCCCTGCCCCGTCGCCAGCATGATGGCGTAGATGGTCATGCCATAGGTATTGCCCTGAGCCGCCGCGGCCTTCATCAGCTGCGCGCCGTAAGCCATGTCCTGCGGCACGCCTTCGCCCAGCAGCACGAACTTGCCCAGGCCAGCCTCACCGGCGGCATCGCCTTGCTCGGCGGCGATACGGTACAGCCGTGCGGCCTCGGCGGCATCATACGCCACACCCTCTCCCGTTTCATAGGCCAGGGCCAGATTGGTCGTGGCCCGGATATCGCCCTTGTCGGAGGCCGCCTTCAGATAGCGCACGGCGCGGGCCGGGTCCTTCGCCACGCCGCGGCCGGTGGCCAGCAGCATGCCGTAGATGGCCTGGCTTTCGGTATCGCCCAGGTCCGCCGCCTTGCCGTACCAATAGGCCGAGGTCTGGTCGCTCTGTGTCGCGCCGAAGCCTGTGGCGTACATCTCGCCGAGGCCGCGCGCCGCCTCTGCATCGCCGCCATTGGCCCGTGCGGTATATTCCGGCACAGGGTCGCCATGCTGATAGACGATATAGGTATAGGTCGCCACGACATCGCGTTTGACAGGCGCGGCAGGTGCACCTGTGCCGCCATAGCTATTTGTCTGGCTTTGCTGGCGGTTATGGATGTCGTCGATCTGCGAGCGGTAGATCGAGTCTTCCTGCTGCTGGATATATTGCTGGTGCTCGCGCTCCTTGTTCTGCGCGGCATAATAGGTGTCGGCGGCCTGGGCCATCGGCGCCAGGGCCAGAAGCGCTATAGCGCTGATACCGGCCAGCAGGCCGCGTGAAAAGGTCATGGTCAAGCCTCCGGCGAAAACCTGACCATAGTCGCGGCAACCCTACACCGCACGTTACAAAGACCGTGAGAAAGCCGCGTCGGAAAAAAATGCACAAAAGCCGGTCTTCGCCCTTGAACGCATTAGTAAACCATCCATATACCATCCAGACAGATGGTGTATGGATGGTTTTGATGGATACGATAGACAAACCCAAAACGCCCGACAGCGAGAAGATCACGATCAATCTCGGCTTTGTCGATCTGGGCCATATCGACCTTTTGGTCGCAGAAGCCTTCTACGCCAACCGCACGGACTTTATCCGCACGGCCATTCGCAACCAGCTGGCGCAACATGGTGACGCGGTAAAACAATCGATCGCACGGCGCGAACTCGATCTGGGCCTTCGCCATTTTACCCGCCGTGACCTCGAAGCCGTGCAGGCGCGCGGAGAAAGCCTGCATATCCACGTGTTGGGGCTGGCCTCGATTGCCGCCGACGTCACGCCCGAACTGGCGCGCGCCACCATCGCTTCCCTTCACATCCTGGGTGCGCTGCAGGCGTCACCCGACATCAAGGCCGCGCTTCGCGACCGTATGCGTTAAGTATCTGGAGTATCCTATGAAACTGCCCTTCAACATTACCGAGGCGACGCGACTGACCAAGCTCGGAAAGCTGAACGAGGCCGTAGCCGCGCTGCGCGGCAGGCCCGCACCCGAAGCCAGCGAGACTCCGCCGGACGCGGAGTCGTTTATCGAGATGGTGCAGAACAAGGCGTCAGGCGCATGGGCTGCGGCTTTTGAGGCTAGCGCGGAAAGCTCGACGACAAAGGAAAATCGGCCTGCCAAGCCCAGGTTCAACGGTCTGGCAGAGCTGGTCAGCCGCCACGTCGCGGCAGGTAAAGCCGGCATTTTCGGCGCTGGTCAACAGGTCTCTTTGCCGGAAGGCGCAACCTTCGACGAACTAAGCTATTCCGACCCGGCGGGCAGCCGCAGTTACCGGCTGTATGTGCCGGCCAGTCTCAAGGGGCAAGCAGCGCCGCTGATTATCATGCTGCACGGCTGCACCCAGTCGCCCGAGGATTTTGCCGCCGGCACGCGCATGAACGAACTGGCCGAAACTCATGGCTTCCTGGTCGCCTATCCGGCCCAGAGCCAGGCGGCCAATATGAACCGGTGCTGGAACTGGTTCAACACGGCCGATCAGCAGCGTGACCTGGGTGAGCCAGCCATCATCGCCGGCCTCACGCGTCAGATCATGGCCCAACGTGCAATCGACCCGGCGCGCGTCTTTATTGCCGGATTGTCGGCCGGTGGCGCCATGGCGGCGATCATGGGCGCGGCCTACCCTGACCTCTTTGCCGCGGTCGGTGTCCATTCCGGATTGCCCGTTGGCGCGGCGCATGACATGCCGTCCGCCTTTACCGCCATGAGCCAAGGGGCCGCAGGAGGACGGAGGCGCAATCCCGGATCGGTGGCGACGATCGTTTTCCATGGCGATGCCGATACCACGGTGCACAGCAAGAACGGTGAACATCTTATTGCGGGATCACCGACCGGCTTTAAGGTGTCTCGTGCATCCGGCACGTCTGAAAGCGGCGTGCGCTATAGTCGAACGGTACAGAGCAACACTCACGGCGTACCGATCGCCGAACACTGGGTCGTGCATGGAGCAGGTCATGCCTGGTCGGGCGGCAGTAGCGCCGGATCCTACATCGATCCGCGTGGTCCGGATGCCAGCGCGGAAATGGTGCGGTTCTTTCTGGCTCAGCGGCGGTAGGTTTGTCACGCCCAGGGGGCGGACAGTGGCTCGAAAGAAAGGGCCCCTCACCCGGCTCGCAAGCTCGCCGGCCTCTCCCCGTAAAGCGACGGGAAGAGGCGGATTTCAGATCGGCTGTGAGCAATGGCTTCATTATAAATACGCCGGCAATACCGACAGCAACATAACGACAAAGACCCTAACGTGGATGCTGTTTTTAACGCTATCCCAAAAGGGGCATTTTGCCATGAGCACGACCGACGCCATTACCCTGCTGAAAGACGATCACAAGCTGGTCAAGGGCCTGTTCGACCAGTTCGAAAAGTCCGACTCCAAGGCCGAAAAGGCCAAGCTGGTCGCCAAGGCGATCACCGAGCTGAAGATCCATGCCACGATCGAGGAAGAAATCTTCTATCCCATCGTACGCAAAGCCTTCAAAAAGGCCTTGGGCAAGACCGAAGCCACCGACATGATGAACGAGGCCGACGAAGAACACCACGTCGCCAAGCTGTTGATCGCCGAGCTGGAAACCATGAAGGCGTCGGACGATCACTGGGAAGGCAAGTTCACCGTCCTGGCCGAGAACATCGAGCATCACGTCAAGGAAGAAGAGACCGAGATGTTTGTCGAAGCGCGCAAGCTCGACCTCGACTTCAAGGCAATCGGCGCCGACATGCTGGCCCGCAAGGAAGAATTGAAGGCGGCCGGCGTTCCGACCTTTGCCGAAGAAACCCTGATTACCAAGGGCGGCGTCGCCGATTCGCCTGCCGAGGCCGCCAAAGCCCACGCTTGATCTAAAGACAGCCGTGACGATCCGAGCCCTGCTCTATAACGCCGCCGGCCACGACGAAGAGATCGTCGTGGCCGATGCGGCGACAAAGACGCTCGGCAAGGATCAGTTGTTGTGGATCGACGGGCCGATCGAAGAATTGCGGGCGCTCAAACAGCTACCCAGGGACATCAAGACGGCCTTGTCCGAGGATCTGGGCGCCAGCAGCCTCGAAATCATGGGCCCCGTCTACCGATTTACTGTCCCTCTTTTGCCTGAGCGCGCCAATGGCCGGTCACGGCTACTGGGCGTCGTCGTCGGCAAAACCTGGCTCGTGACGCTAAGCGATCCACGGCCAGCCTTTATGGATCGCTTTATTGAGACCGATCGTGGCGAGACATTGAATGGCCGCATGACGCCTTCGGCCCTGGCGGTTGCGTTGCTGTCTGAACTGCTCGACAGCTACCGCACGGAGTTGTCGCAGATCGACAAGGCGATCGACAAGCTGGACGACGAGATCATGACCGCGCGCGAGAAGAAGGCGCCGTTACAGACCCTGGCGGTGCTGCGGCGTCAGGTGTCTACCCTGCGCCTGACCCTGGATGTGACCGGGGACACGGTCCACGCCCTGACGCGGCCGGACTTCTTTACCCATATCAATGCGTCGGATCACAGCTTTTTCGAAGGCCTGGCTCGCGCGCATGAACGGCTCAAGGACGGCGTGGCGCAAGCGCGCGAAACCATTATCGGCAGTTTCGACCTGTACACAACGCGGGTGGCGCAGGAGACCAACCAATTGGTCAGGGCCTTGACCATCGTCACTGTGGTAACAGGGGTCATCGGCGCGACCGCCAGCATATTCGGCATGAATTTCGAAACGCCGTTCATGCATTCCGGAGTCCAGGGTTTCGTTTACGTTACAATTGCCATGTTCGTTTTCACGGCCGGCATCATAGCCGTGGCGATCTGGCGCAAGTGGTTTTGACGTTTATTCCCCTTGCCAGTAGTCCTTCGGCGTGCGGCTTTCGAAACGAATATGATCGAACTGCGCCGTGACGGTTTCCCCCAACGGCGACTGTGCCTCGAAACCAGCCATCAGGGGCGACGGCGACGTGAAAACGAAGTCGCGGGCGATCGTCCAACGGGCGCCGTCCAGCGAAGTATAGAGGCAGAACATGTCGCCAGCACGGGTGATCTTCAGCCAGATCGCGGTCTCGCCGGGCTTGAGAAAGACGTGGTAGGCGTCGTCACCGGTTGTCTTGACGACGGTCGAAGTGACGCCTTCCATGCCCGGTTGCGAGCGCTCCACCAGGAACTTGGCCCAATGGCCGTCGTCGGCATAGAGCATCAAGGCGGCGCCGTCGAAGGTGTTCTGGAACGGAATGTCGACCCTGGCGGCGAAGATGAAATCGCCGGTGACGGGGAACAAGACCAGAGGCGCCGTGACGCTCGGCGGGCTCCCGTCCGCCGGGACATAGAAGTCGCTGCCCTTCGATGCGGTCAGGCTCAGGCTTTCCGGAGGCTTGGCGAGAATCGTGTGGGCCGGTTCCGCGGCGACGCTTGATGCCATAACGGCGATGAACAGCGGGATTAGAATTTTCGCAAACGTCACGTCAGCTCCAATGTGATGGCACGAGCGTGCCCCAGGCTAGGGAAAACCTGGGGCACGTCTCACCATACCCAGGCCGGAGGGCCGGGTCGGGTTACCCGGTATCAGAAATCAAAGCCGAGGCGAACCCCCAGGGTGCGCGGAGCGTCGTAGCTGGCGCGGATATGGCCCTGGTCGAGCGACTGGAAGTTCTTGGTCGCTTCGTTGGTCAGGTTCTCGCCGTAGATCTCGACATAGTATTTTGCCGACGGCGGGGTGATGCGGATATTGGCGTCGAATTTGGCATAATCGTCCTGCTTCTGCGCCAGGTGATCGCCGTTAAAGTTGGCGACGTCGAGCCACATCCGGCTCTGCCAGTGCATCAGGATATAGGGTTCGATCTCCAGTCCATTACCGAGCGTGATATCATGCTGATAATGGACGCTGAGCGACCATTCCGGGGCGAAGGGCAGTTGGTGGCCCTTGATGCTGACCTGCTCGTCGGGCGCGCCGCATTCCGGTTGCCCGAAGATGGTCCGTTCGGCGCAGGCATATTCGTCGATCAGCGTGCCTTCGATAACCTCGGTGTGCAGCCATGAGATATAGCCGCCGAGCTGGCCGTGGGCCCACGGCTTGGCGTCGAATTCCAGCTCGACACCTTCGATACGGGCCAGCGGCAGGTTGTCGGTCGTCCAGGCGGTGACGGCGCGGCCCTGCGACGGGCTGGTCGGGTTGGTGTCGATGCCGATCACCTTGTCGCCGGTGTTCTGCATGTCGTGATAGTCGCTCAGGAAAGCGGTCGCCGACAGTTGCAGGCGGTTGTCGAACAGCTTGCCCTTATAGCCGGCCTCGTAATTGGTGACGTGTTCGGGGCCATATTCGAGGATCTGGATACAGCCATTGTTGCAGAAGTCGGCCGCTTCGTACATGCCGCCCATCTTGTAGCCGGTGGCGATCGATCCGTAGAACATGTGCCTGGACGACGGATTGTATTCGACGCCCAGCCGATAGGTGCCCTGGTTCCAGCTCTTGTCGGCGTCGGTAATATAGGTCAGCGGGTTGGCGTCGCTGCCCAGCGGCGCATTGCGGCCCATATCCCATTCCAGGTCGCTGGACTGGTGGGCGCGGACTTCGGTGGCCGAATAGTGGCCGTTGTACCAGGCGTCGCTGGGTGTCCAGTCGCCGTATTCGTAGCCATTGTGGTCGCCCTTCTTGTCCCACGAATAACGCCCGCCGGCCGTCAGGGTCAGGGTGTCGGTCAGCTTGTAATCGAACTGGCCGAACAGCGCCTTCGATTCGGTCGTGCGGTCGCGCTGGTCGTAGACGACGCCGAACGGCAGGCCGTCGATCAGCGAATCCGAGTCGGCATCGTAGGTCTTGTTCTCGATGAAATCCTGGCTGTAAAGGATCTGCTTGTGCTCATAGAGATAGAAGGCGCCAACGACATAGTTGAGGCGGTGATCGCCGCTCGACTTGAGCTGGATCTCGTGCGTCATCGAACGGTAGTTGCTGCTCTGGGTGGCGCTGGTATTGTCCTGGACCGGATAATAGAGGGTGGCTGCCTGTTCCGGCGTCTGGGGCTCGCCGATCGATGACCATTCGGCGGGCGCATAGAAACCGCCGTCGTCGTCGGTCAACTGGTGGCGGCGCTCGTCCTCAAAGCCGCCACGATATTCGAGCACCATGTCGTCATTGATATTGTAGGCCGCCTTGAACTGATAATCGTCCAGCGTCATGCGGACAAAGCCCGGGACATTGATCTTCAGGTAGCGCAGCGGATGGTCGCAGGCGGCGGCCGTACCGACAGCCGAATCGCAGTCGACATAGTTATGTTCGCCTGCGCCGTTGTCGGCAAAGCGCGACACCGTTGCGGTCAGTTCCAGATTGTCCGTGGGACGCCAGCGAGCGATCAGGCGGGCCGCCCACTCGTCGGCATTGTTGTATTCGTCCTTCGCCGAGACCGGATGGTTGTAGCGCTGGTCGACATCAGGGATGCCATCCAGCGCAATGCCGTTGGCGGGTGAGGCGATATCGGTAAAATCCTGGACCTGGCTGCCATAGCCGTCGTGTTGGTTCATCGTGTAGGTGGCGCGGACGGCGAAGGTATCGTTGAAACCGAAATTGTACATGGCGTGGACGGCACGGCCGTTGAAGCTGCCGAGGCCAGCATCGACCTTGCCGAAATACTGCGAGAATTTCGGCTTGGCGGGGATGACGTTGATGACACCGCCGGGCGAGTTCATACCGAACAGGGTGCCCTGCGGTCCGCGCAGAACCTCGACGCGCTCGACGTCATACATCAGGGCCAGAGCGCCTTGTGGCCGGGGAGAATAGAAGCCGTCCTGGTGCACCGACACCGCCGCTTCGGCGACTTCGGTGGTATCGGTCGAGGTAACGCCGCGCAGGCTGATCGCCGTGCTGGAATCGCCATTGGCGCCCATCTGCAGGTTGGGCACGGACGTCGCCAGGCCGCGGACATCGTCGATTCCCTGCTTGTCGAGGGCGTCCTGGGTCAGGGCCGACACGGCGAGCGGCGTCTTCAGCAGCTTGGTTTCACGTTTCGAGGCGGTGACGACGACTTCGGTGATGCCGGTGTCGGTGGTGGTCGCTGTGGTCGTCGCCGTGTCCTGGGCGAAGGCCGGCGCGGCCATCAGGCCCAGAGCGGTTGTGATCATCAGCAAGGCGCGCGTGCGGCCTAAATTGTGTCGTGTCATGGAAGTGCCCTCTTTCTCGCCGCGTTTCGCAGCCCCGTTTTGAGAGCAATTTGTCGCAAGGTTACGGGCTTGTCAATATATACTTCCAACGGATGTATTTATTATATCGAAAAGGATCTAACCGCAGATTTCGCCGATTGACGCAGATTTTTTCGGAGCTTGTCCTGCTGCTGAAAATGAAGTCGGCGTGTCAAAGCGCTTCGCGCAATGGCTTCAGTTTGGCGCGTTCAGAGTCGGAGATATTCTGAAAAATCTGCGTCAATCTGCGAAATCTGCGGTTCAAAATTCTTAAATTCCAAACCGCCGAACGGTTTTTTCGCGCGGGGTTTCGGGCTCCTCTGCCCGGCCCTGAGTCAGGACCTCCATGCGCGGCGTCAGCTTTTCGTAGATCGGCAGGACAGCCGCCCCCAGCAGCGCGCTGTCGCCAGCCTGGGCCGAGATGACGACACGGCCGGATTCGCGCGCCCCGCCGCTGCGCACCGAATGCAGCCACGGCTGGGCGTGGTCCATCAGGGCCTGCCACAGGGCCGGCGGTGCGGCGCCGCCCAGCACAATGGTTTCCGGGTCGAGCATGTTTTCGACCGTGCAGACCGCCTGGCGCAGATAGGGTGCGACCGAGCGGCACCAGTCGTGGATGGCCGGATCGTTTTCGTTGAGGCGGCGCGTGATGTCGTCGGACGACAAAAGGGCGCCCTGCCCGACCACGGTTTCCGACAGGGCATGCAGCGACAGATAGGTCTCCAGGCAACCCCGGTTGCCGCAACTGCAGGCACGGCCATCGCGTTCGACCGGAATATGGCCGATTTCGGTGGCATTGCCATTCGCCCCGGCGTAGGCGGCGCGATCGATCATCAGGGCGCCGCCCAGCCCCGCGCCCATATAGAGGTAGAAGAACCGGTTGATGTCGCGCGTCGCGCCGAACAGGGATTCGCCGACCGCGCCGGCAACGCTGTCGACATTATAAAAGACCGGCAGGTTGACGGCCTCTTCCAGGGCGGTGAAGATTTCCAGCCCACGCCATTTTTCGAAGACGGTCGGCCCCTTGAAGCTGAGGTCCGGCGCATCGAACGGGCCCGGCATGGCGACCCCCACGCCCCAGATGCGATCGGGATGGCGTCCCTGCTCGCGCAAGGCCTCGACCTGCTTGATCATCGCTACCAGGGCGGTTGTCGGGTCGCGCAGGTCGACACTGACCTCGCGACGGTCGCGCATTTCGCCGATCAGATTGACCCGCGCCGAAGCGATGTGGTTCAGCTCCAGGCTGATCCCGATGGCGTCGCCGCCGTCCGGATTGAGCTCGAACGACATCGGCGGCTGGCCGCGCAACCCGTCGCCCTTTTGCCGTTTCGAGACGATCAGGTTGAGGTCTTCGAGGTCCTGGGTGATGTTGGCGATGGTCTGCGGGCTTAGACCAACCTTGTCGATAATGTCCTTGCGCGAGGCCGTGACCTGCCGGCGGATAACGTCCAGCACGATGCGACGGTTGAACGGAGCGCTGGATTGCTGGGTCGTGCCGCGGCTAACCATGTTAGGGCTCCGTCTCCTGTTTCGCCGGCTTTTGTGGTGTCGGTCGGATAGGACCAATTATTCCCCAGAGGACGAGATCATGGCAAGGTTTATGTGGCATCACGGCAACAAATATTAAACACACTCGTTGGATTTAATAATTGACAGGCCGTCGATCTGTGACATAGCCTGTCGATGGAACGGCGCCTCCGCCCTTTCCCAATAGGTATGGCCCAACGAGCCTGATAATGAACTTCAGACCTGAAATACCTTTGCGCGCTGCGCCTGCCGTGACAATCCTCGGCGATAGCGGGATCGACCTGGTCATGGGTCCCCTGGACCAATGGCCCCAGCCGGGAACCGAGACCCTGATGCCGCGCAGCGACATGCGCGCCGGCGGATCGGCCGGTAATACCGCCCTGGCCCTGCGCCATCTCGGCGTGCCGGCGCGGCTCGTGTCGGCGATCGGCAACGACGCCTTGGGACAGTGGCTGAAAGACCAGTTCGGCGATATCGAGGCGGAGCTGAGCGTTTGCGCGGCGGCAACCAGCCTGTCGGTCGGATTGCTGCATGAGGGGGCTGAGCGCACCTTTTTCACCACCCGCGGCCATCTCGAGCTTCAGGATCAACCTGTGCTGCCACCGGCCCGTGACGGCGATATCCTGCTGCTGACGGGCGTGTTCCTGTTGCCGAGGTTGCGCCGGGACTACGGCCGGATTTTGCAACAGGGTCGCGACCTGGGCTATCGTATTGCGCTCGACACAGGTTGGCCGCCGGAGGGCTGGACAGACGCGGTGATCGCGGACGTGCGGTCATGGCTGGCCCTGGCCGATCACGTCCTGCTCAATGAGGTCGAGATCCTGCGCCTGGGCGAAAGCGACAATCTGACAACCGCCATGGCGCGGCTCAGTGGTGACTTGCTTCCCGGCGCGTCTCTGGTCGCCAAGGTCGGCCGCGACGGCGCCATCGGGACGCGTAACGGCGAGATCGCGCGCGCCGCGCCGCCGCCTGCCGCGGAGATTTTCGATACGGTCGGCGCCGGCGACGCCTTCAATGCCGGCTATCTCAATGCCTGCACCCAGGGTGCTGTACTGGGCGACGCCCTGACGGCGGGGTGCCGCACGGCGACACAGATCATCAGCCACTTCCCGCGCCGCCTCGACGGCGCCACGCCTGCGAAAGACATGTCATGGCAAACCGCGGGCTGATCGTCGCCTACATATTGTGCGTCTGGTTCGTGATTTCGTTCGTCACCAATATCATCGGGCCCCTGATGCCGGTGATCATCAGCGACTTTCACCTCAGCCTGACCCTGGCCGGAGTCCTGCCGTTTTCGTTTTTCCTCGCCTACGGCCTGGTGTCGATACCGGCCGGCGTGGTGATCGAGACGCGCGGACCAGGCTTCGCCCTGTTAAGCGCCTTCGGCATCAATCTGGTCGGCGCGCTGGGCTTTGCCCTGCATCCAACCTACCTGGCCGCCCTCGCCGCCCTGTTCATCATCGGCATCGGCATGGCGATGTTGCAGGTCGTTATCAATCCGCTGATGCGCAATGCCGGCGGGGAAGCGCATTTCGCCTTCTTTTCCGTCCTGGGACAACTGGTGTTCGGCCTGGCCTCCTATGTCAGCCCGATGGTCTTTTCGGCCATCATGACCGGCAACGCGCATCTGCCGCACGTCGCCCATGGCCCGGTCTGGGTTTTGCTGTACTGGCTGTTCGCCGCCCTTTTCGGCTTGAGTCTGCTGGCCACCCTTCCACTTAATCTGAAACATTTCGAACTGGCGGCCGACGAAAAGAGCGGCCCGCTGACCGTCTATGTCGAACTGCTGAGCGACAAATATGTACGGCTGTTTTTCATCGGCATCGCCGCCTATGTCGGCACCGAACAATCTCTGGCCAATTGGATGTCGCCATTTCTCGCCGCCTATCATCATGTCGATCCGACACGGACAGGCGCGCTTGAAGTCGGCAATTTCTGGGGGCTGATGTCGGTCGGCTGCCTGCTGGGCCTGGGCTTGCTGAAACTGCTCGATTCGAAGGTCGTGCTGCGCGGCGCCGTCGTGGCAGCCGCTGCCTGCCTGGCCCTGGCCCTGTTCGGGCCGGCACAGGTCAGCCTGATGGCCTTTCCGGCGTGCGGCTTTTGCTTGTCGGTCATGTTCTCGATCATCTTTTCGCTGGCGCTGAACTCGATCCCGAAACACCACGGCGCCCTGTCGGGCATACTGTGTTCCGGCATTCTGGGCGGCGCCGTCTTGCCTCTGATCGTGGGGGCCGTCAGTGAGCACAGTTCGTTGCGCATCGGCCTGCTGCTGGTCTTCATCCCTCTGGGCTTCATGCTGAGCCTCAGCTTCTGGGCGCGGCCGCTGGTCCGCAACGCCACCCTTTTCAACAAGGAAGTCCTATCATGAGCGATGCCCAAAACGCATCAAGACCGCGTCTGGTTTCGCTGGATGTGTTGCGTGGCCTGGCCGTGATCGGCATGATCCTGGCCAATGCCACCGATGGCGTGAAAGAGGGCCTGGGCGCCGAGGTCTTTCCGCAACTGCTGCATGAACGGTGGGACGGCCTGCATTTTGCCGATACGGTGTTTCCGGCCTTTCTGATGATGATGGGCGTATCGGTGCCGATGGCTCTGTCGCGTGTAAAAGCTGACGGGCTCAAGGCCGACCAGGGCATGAAGATCTTCTGGCGGGCGTTCCGGCTGTTTCTGCTTGGTTTCGTGCTGGCCAATCTCGACTGGTTCGCCGATTTCAGCGCCACGACCTGGCGGTTGTTCGGCGTTTTGCAGCGAACAGGCCTGGTCTATAGCGCCTGCGCCTTGCTCTATCTGACGTGCGGGCCGAAAACGCGCCTGGCGCTGATCGGTGGCCTGCTGCTGGCCTATTGGCCACTATGTTTGTTGCCACAACTGGGCGGCGGACCAACGGATATCTGGCAGCGCGGGCATAATTTTGTCGCCTCGTTCGATCGTGTCTGGCTGGGTGCCGGCGGGCACAACTACGTCCAGGGACCGGAAGGCTATGATCCGGAAGGCTTGCTGGGTACGATTCCAGCCATTGCCCACGGGCTGATCGGCGTGGCGATCGGCGAATACCTGCAAAAGACGCAGGGACGTCAGGCAGCTTCAAGGCTGGCCCTGGCCGGACTGGCCATGCTCACCGCCGGGATTGCCTGGGGCTTTGTCTTTCCAGTCGTCAAGGACATCTGGTCGAGCACCTTCGTGCTGGTGACCTGCGGTTTGACCACCATGCTGCTGGCCGGCCTGCACGCCTGGCTGGACGACGGCAAGACGCGTAGCCTATGGCTGCTCTTCCCCATGGCAATCGGGCTGAATGCCGTTACCGCCTATGTACTGGACGAACTGGGCGCCGGCATGCCGACCTGGGCGCTGTTCGCCCTGTCCTATCACGCCCTGAAGCCGTATATCCATGAACCCATCGCGGCCCTGACGCCGGTCCTGCTGTTTATCGGCTGCGTCTGGCTGGCCTGCGAAGCCCTGCGGCGCAAGGGCTGGATCATCAAGATCTGACGGCGCTTACAGCGAAAGCTTCAACTCAACCCATATCGGATCGCCAGCCGCAACATCAGGGCCGTACTTCAGCTTGAAGATCGAGCCTGAGGCGGTGAAGGCGGCGCGTTCATGGTCTGTCGCGCCGTCGCCACGCACAACCCGGTGGCGCGTCATGGCGAGAAGGCGATCGTAGAGCTTGGGAAAGGGCATTTTCCATCCCTCCGTCGCATTAACCGTCTTCTGTTCGCGCGCCGTAGCTTCGACAAGCGGGATCATGACGCTCAACGCCTTGTGGGTCATCAGTTCCAGTCCTTCGGCCTTCAGGGTCGCATTATGGCTGGCATGGTGCCCGACCTTATAGAAAACAACATTGGGCAGGATATCCCGGATCGTCAGCTGCGGTGGATTTTCGCCGTCATGGGCCGGATAGGTCTGGCGCCCCCACGACAGCCAGTTGCCGACCTGGGCGTCGCCGGGAAAGAGCAGCATGCGCTTTTCGGGCAGTTCAAGCGCCAGGGCCAATGACGTATTGTTGACGTCGCCGTCTATCTTCAGCGCCAGGCTCTCGGCACTGTCGAGCCATTCTGTCTCGATCCGCCGGTCCTTCAGCTTTTCATTCTCATAAAGGGCCACCACGGCATCATCGGCGATACGGTGGTCGGCACCATCGTAGCGACGCCAGTGACCGCGCGCGAACGGCTGTTCGTACTTGCGCGCCTTGGCCGCCACCTCTTCGTCGTCGCTGTAGAGATCCGCCAGGCCGGCCATGGTCTCAACCTCCTCCGGCCGGGTGAGATAGGTCGGCTCGACCAGATAGGTTTCGTTGTCGTCCTTTTTGCTGGGATCAAGCCGGCGCAGTAGAGTGTCGTCGCGCGGCGGGCCCAGGACATAGGCGCGAAAGGCGTCGTCCAGGCCCCATTTCACCGCCTGGCCGGGCTTAAGGTAGCTGACATTTTCGGCGCCGGCCCGAACCTTCAGCCAGTCGAGTATGTCCCGGCAACTGGAATTGCCGCGCAGTCGGTCGGGCGCCTCGCCGTCGAGACGGCTGGCGGCCATGCCCAGCGCCCGGGGCGGCTTAACGTCGCCATAGAACTGCAGCAGGTCGCGAACCGTCTGCAGGCCGGGGTTGGCGTTAAGCGCACTGGATTGTGTCAGGGCTGTCAGCGCCTGCACAGCCTTGTCCTTCTTCGTCCGGTAGCCATTGGCGAATTCGTCGGCATAGTCTTCGGTCCACGCCATCCATAGCTTTTTGATCTTCAGCTCGGCAAAGGCGTCATTGGCCAGGATGAAGCCCGACAGGTGGTCGTAATGTTCGTGCGTTGCGACGACCAGGTCGAGCACGCCACCGGTATCGTGCATCAGGTCTTCGACGCCGGCGATGATGCGCGACTTGCCGGTAGCCGTGGACGGCTTGTCTTCGGCCCTTCCGATACATTGCAGCACGCCGCAATCGATCAACATACGAAAAGCGCGTGTGCCGTCGGTGTGGCTGACGAGGAAAAAATCGCCCAGGAGGCCGCGATACATGCGGATAGTGACGGCGGCGGCAGAAGCTTTGGTCGGCATGTCGTCCTCACTGCCCTCTGTGGGTCATGGCAAAGGGCTCCCCGTGGGCGCCCGGCGTGTAGGTGAAGCCAAATCCATCCGGCGTGCCCATGTGCTCGCCCTGCTGGCGCAGACGGACATCGTCGTCGATGCGCTTGCGAATGACGTAGCGCAGCTTGTTTTCCCGCAGATCGATAATCAGCGTCGCGCCACCGCGGAATACAAAGTCGTTGGGATGGGTTTGCGGGTCATAGAGTTCGGCGCCGCTGTCGATGCGCGCCTGCTGGTCGGTGTCGAAATATCCGCGACGTTTCTGCGTGACCTCGACGACGAGTTGGCGGACATCCTGGCCATCCGGGCCCGCGCGACGCGTTGTACGTACGCTGTGTACCTCGACCGCCGGTCCGGTCGCGCCGTCGGCAATACTGTACAAAGGTCTGTCCGGTCGGCGCTTGAAATAAAGGCCAAGACATTCTTCCCACGCCTGGTCCGACCCCGTGCGACCGACGACGTGCCCCGTGCCGACAATACGGAGAATGTCTGCGACCAGCGCTTCGCCGCCCGGCAGGGCCTGCAGCAGGGCCTGCAAGCCGGCGAGGTCGACTTCGCTGTCGCTGTCGGGTCCTGCAACAGTGAAGATTTCCGCCGTCTGACCGGAGATCCGGCCCGCTGCTTGCCAATGAGTCCACAAGCGCTGTTTCAACGCCAGGGTCTTGGCCGTGCTTTCCCGGCCTCGGATGAAGACGCGCAGGTCGGGCAACAGCAGCCAGCTCCATACCTTGCCGCGGTTCTTTTCCGACACGCGAATAATGTCGTTACGGTCATAATGCGGCGTCAGGTCGAGCTGCAGGTCGCTGATATCCCTGACGTCGATAATCGCCCTCCCCAGAATCTGTTCGGCATTGTCCCACAACAAATTGTCTGGCGAAATCGACAGGCAGTTGTCGGGCAGTATGCCGCGCCGGCGAAAGGCTTCAACAAAGGCCAGGCGGTAGTTGAGGCGGTCGTCAGGGATCAGGTCAGTATCGGCCGTCACAACGGCGCGCAGGAACTCGCCGAAGCGCGGGTCAACCGGCGGCATGTAGTCGAGAGCGCGAATACACATCCGCAGCACGTGATCGGCCGCCTTGGAAGCCTCCCTGGCCAATCGCGCCGTCAGGTCGGGATGCAACGCCTGGCCGCTGCCGGGCCGCACACCGCCGATGCGCAACAGATCCGCTGTACGCCTGCGATAGATGGTAAGGAAGGCATCGAATACGCCAGCCACCAATATGGCGCCGCGGTCGTGCGGTTCCGTCGTGCGGTCGAGCAGGGTCGGATCCGGCGCCTTGTCGATATACTGGCGCAACGACGTCCGCCCACTGATCGCCGAGGCGAATTGGCTGGCCAGGCCGCTTAACAGGCTTTCCTGGTTTAGTGAACCGCCCAGAGCCTCGATCTGGTCATACACCGCTTCGTACAGGGTGAAGTGCGAGAACAGGGCGACGATATCGGCAAAGGCTTCGTGAAACGCCAGGCTGTCCGGGCTTGTCGATTCGCTGTAGCGCCGATGAATACCGTCCAATATGGCGTGGGTCGTTTCGTGGGCAATGATATCGTGCGACAGGGCGGTAAAAATCCAACTGGCGCCGGCAGCCGCATTGGCGGCGCGGAAATAACCGAACAGAAGCGCGTGCTTGTCCTTTGAATAATAGGCATTGGCCTCGCGCAAAGCATGGGGGTAGATTCTCAGCTTCTTGGCTGGCTCATATTTTTCCAATTCTGGATTCCAGCACGGCGCCCAGATTACCTTGCGGCCCAGCGCCCGCTCGAACAGGCGCACGGTCTTCATCGCCACGGCAAAAATCATCTGCTGGTGAAACTGCGGGTTGCCCTCGGACGGCGACAGGCCGTCCTGGGCCAGCAGATGCGGATGGTTGAGATCGACCGCTTCGTAGAACTGGCCGCTGGGTGGATCGACATCGATCACTTCGAAATAGTCGTTGACCGGCCCGGCGGTCAGCGGCTCCTCCCACGGTTCCTCCCACGGCAGGGCAATCATGGCATGAGCGTACTTGACCGACTTCAGATCGATTGCCGCCTGGGGATCGAATGCATAGACGCGCAGGCGTCGGACAGCAGGAGGGGCATAGTCGATGGCCATGGCGGATGCTCCCGTTAAACCGGATATTTTGACGCCGGCAGCGGCACGGGCAGGCCCGGCAGATAGGAGCGCGTGGCACAGTCGGCGAGATAATAGCCGTGGCGCACCAGCCGGTTGAACGCCTTTTCGCCTAGCGACCACAGCCTGACATCCTCGTCCTGGGCGGCCTCCACCTCGGTCGAGCTTAAGGGCGGCAGGTCGGGCTTGTTCTCATAATCAGTGCTGTCGTTACGCAGCGGCCAGTAGGCCACGGAGCGTACCTTGCGCTTGGCCATCTCCATCAGATGGCGAACACGATTGTTCTCGGCCTGGCGATGAATCATGCCGATGACGCGCTGAATATCCCACTTTGTCGAATGAACGCTTTCCTTCATCGGGTCGCCGGCATTGGACACCAGCAGTCTGCCGTAACGCTTCCAGATCGGCTCCAGGCCCATATTGTCATAAATGCCGCCATCACATAGCAGGGCGCGCTTGATGAAATCGCCTCCGTTGCGGTCGGCGCCCTTAACGGCCTTCACGGTATATTCCGACAGATCCAGGGTCAGGGGGCAGAAGAAGGGTGGAAAGGCCGATGATGCTGCGACAATATCCGCCAGCCGGAATCTTGGTGCGTCGATCATGCCGACGCGATAGTCGGCGGCATAGGCCTTCGAAAATCGCCACATCGAATTGAGTTCGTAATTGGTGGACAGGAAGACGAAACGCGGCGCCGAAGCCTCGTCCGGCAGATCCTGAAGGGTCATATCGCCGACCAGATGTTTCCGGTAGCCACCCGAGACCTTCTCAGCGGCTGTGTGGAAAGGGTCCAGTATGCCACCGACACCGGCATAGATGTCCAGATTGATCTCGGTCAGGAAATCCTTCAGTGGCTGGACAACCTCTTCGTGGAAATTCTCAGCCACATGGTTGGCGTCGAAATCCAGTTTACCCCAGCGCGACGCCAGCAGACCGGCGGCAATCGATCCACCCGACACACTGGCAATGCGCTTGATTTTCGGTAGCAACCCCAGTTCGTTAAGGCGCACAAAGCCGCCGAGATGGTAGGCCGCCGCCTTGTAACCGCCGCCCGACACGCAATAGCCCATGCCGTCCGGGTCGAATTTTTCGGAGTCGAGTGGGTCGTGCGACAGCGCCTCGACGGTATGAAATTGCGCTTCGGTTTCAGCCATGACGGGCTCCCCTTATGTTTGAGGCAAATCTATCTCATCAGGCGTATTTCGCAACCCTTACATGAAAAATTCATCATTGCGCCTTCAAGGCTGGGGAATCCATCGGCACCTCATTTTCCATTATTCTTGCGCCATTCGGCCCTTGCATCCCACTTTGCGTTAATGTATTAGCACGATAACACATTAACACGAAAGGTTCCGACAAAGCCTCTTGCGGTCCCGAATGTATCAGCGTATCAGCACGCTGCCACAACCGGAGACCTTGCACATGGGCGCCGACCATCCCCATCTGAAACGCGATATCGAGATCCTGTATCAGGCCTTCCTGGCGCTGGAAAACGAGGACGACGTGCGCAACTTCCTCAAGGACCTGTGCACGGGCCAGGAGATCCGGGCCTTTGCCGAACGCTTCCGCGTGGCCTGGCTGCTGGATCAGGGCGAACTGTCCTACCGCGAGATTTCGGAGCAGACCGGGGTGTCGACGACGACCGTGACGCGGGTGGCCAAGTATCTGAGAGATGAACCGCACCAGGGCTATCGCCGCGTGCTGGACCGAATGAAGGACAAGACTGTAACATGACTGAACAACGCCTGCGCATCGCCATTCAGAAATCGGGCCGGCTGGCCGACCGGTCGCTGGAACTGATCAATGGCGCCGGCCTGCGCGCCATCCGCGGCGCCAATGAGTTGCTGTACCGCGTCGAAAATCATCCGATCGACCTGCTGCGCGTGCGCGACGACGACATCCCGACCTTTGTCGACGACAATGTCGCCGAACTGGGTATCGTCGGCTACAACGTGCTGAAAGAGCACTTCCCGGACAAGGACCTGGAAGAGATCATCGTCATGCGCCTGGGCTTCGGTTCATGCACGCTGAAGATCGCGGTGCCAGACGCGTTTGACTATCAAGGCCCGCAGAGCCTGGAAGGTAAGCGCATCGCTACCTCCTATCCCAATATCCTGGCCGCCTGGCTGCGCGAACACGGCGTGACCGCCGGTATCGTCGAGATGCGCGGTGGGGTCGAGGTCGCGCCGCGCATGCATATCGCCGATGCGATCTGCGACCTGGTCTCGACCGGCACGACCTTGGAACTGAACCACCTGCGGCCTGTCGAACTGGTGCTGAAATCAACCGCCGTTCTGATCAAGGCGCCGCACGCCCCGCCCAAGGGTCTGGAACATCTGTTCGAAATGGTGATCCGCCGCTTCGACGGCGTGGCGACCTCGATGGGCGCCAAATACGTCATGTGCAACGCGCCGCGTAGCCATCTCGACGAGATCATCAGCCTGCTGCCGGGCGCCGGCAGCCCGACCATCATGCCGCTGGCAGACCCCGATATGGTCGCCATCCACTCGGTGTGTGAAGAAAACGTGTTCTGGGAGACGCTGGACAGCCTGAAGGCAGCGGGTGCCTCAGCCATTCTGGTGCTGCCGATCGAAAAGATGATGAAGTAACAGGGCAGATGCCCCTCCGGCGAGACAAGCTCGCCACCTCCCCCGTGCGCTTCGCTACAGGGGAGGACTGGATAAAACGATGAAGACGTTTGTTTGGAATCAATTGGATAGCGCAGGGCGCAAGGCGGCGCTGAGCCGGCCGGAAAACCGGCGGGATACGGCTGTGCTGGATCGCGTGCGGGGTATCTTCGACGATATCGAAGCACGCGGCATGGACGGCCTGCGCGACTGGGCGGTGAAGCTCGATGGTCATGCGCCGGTGCGCATCGCACTCGATAGCGCAACGGTCGATGCCGCGAGGGCCATGCTGACGGCAGAAGATCTGGCGGCCATGGAACTGGCGGTCGACAATGTTCGCGCCTTCCAGAAGGCTGAGTTGCCCGGCGACGGGCCGGTGATTGCGCCCAGGCCGGGCCTGTCCCTGCAACGGCTGTATCGCCCGATCACCACGGCGGGACTTTATGTGCCGGGCGGACTGGCGCCGCTGTTTTCGACCCTGATCATGACGGCTGTACCGGCTTTCGTTGCGGGCGTGCCCAACCGGGTGTGCGTCACGCCGCCGGCGAAAGACGGCTCGATCCACCCGATGATGATCGCAGCGGGCGCCGCATCCGGCTTGGACGCCATATGGAAGGTCGGCGGGGCGCACGGTATCGCCGCCCTGGCTCTCGGCGTGCTGGACGGTGTACCGCCGGCCGACAAGATCTTCGGACCCGGGAACAAATATGTCGCCGAAGCCAAGCGTTATGCCACGGAACGCGTGTCGGGCCTGGCAATCGACATGCCTGCCGGCCCTTCGGAACTGCTGGTCATTGCCGACGATACGGCCAATGTGAAACTGGTGGCGGCTGATCTGCTGTCGCAGGCCGAGCACGATGCCGACGCCCAGGTTATTCTGGTCGCCCTGTCAGTGGGGATCGCCGAACGCATTGCCGCCGAGGTCGAGGTCCAGGTGGCGCGGCTGCCCAGGGCCGAGATTGCGCGGGCGTCGTTGCAGCAGGCGCGCGTGTTTATCGTTTCCGGTGTTCCGGAAGCGGCGGAGGTGTCGAACCTGTATGGGCCCGAGCACCTGGCCATCCAGATCGCCGATGTCGATGCTGTGGTGCCTTTGCTGACAGCGGCCGGAACGATCTTTGCCGGCACCTATGCCGCAGAAACCTTTGGCGACTATGCCGCCGGGCCGAGCCATGTCCTGCCGACCGATGGCGCGGCGCGGGCCTGGGACGGGATTACCGTGCGGTCGTTCCTGACCAGCTTTGTCGTACAGAAGGCAACGCGCGAGGGGGCTGCGGCGATCGCACCTGCGGCGGCCCGACTGGCGCGGTTGGAAGGCCTGGAAGCCCATGCCCTCGCGGCGGACTTCAGGTTGGAGATATAAAATGGCCACCAATCATGCCCCCGCCGTTTTATTTCGTTGCGCTAACGCTCCGCTCCTTGAGCGCAGTGGATTTCCGGCTGAAGGTATAGGTCATGTTTAACTCCCCCTTCTCTTCCCTGAATGCATCAGGTGCCGGGCTGGAAAGCCTGCCGCCGTCGCTGGAACCGTTGCGCGAGCGCATGGCCGACTTCTACGGCGTCGAAAGTCATCAACTGATCGTGACGCGTGGCGCCTCGCATGCCATGGAAATCCTGATGCGCCGGCTGCGCGTCCACGGTCACGAATTCATCTGGGCCGGCGCCGACCACTATCTCGACGATCTCTGCGCTGTCTACAACCTGACCGTCCGCAAGCCGCCGGAAAGCGGCCCCCTGGCCAAGGGCGGCGGCTTTTATCTGGTCCATAACCCGAGCCAGAAGGACGGCCGAGTCATCGACCTGATCACGGCGCGCACCCTGGCGGTCGAAATCTTCCCGACCGTGCTGGTGATCGACGAATCCTATGCCGACGCCAGCGCCGGCAGCCTGGTCGAACTGGCGACCAGCGAGACCAATGTCGTCGTGCTGAAAAGCCTGTCCTTCCTGTTCGGCATGTCGGGCGCGCGGGTCGGAGCGCTGATTGCCAACAGCAAGACGCTTCAGGGCCTGCTGAAATATTGCGAGCCGCATCCCCTGCCGACGCCGTCGGTACGCGCCGCTGAAGCCGCCCTGTCGCCGTCGCGCAGCTTGAGCGTCCAGGCGCGGATCGATCTGATCCGTTCCGAACAGGCGCGCGTTAAGGCCGCGTTAAACAATTCGCAACTTCTGGAATCGTTTGATCTCAACGACGGTCCGTTCATGGTGTTGCGACCGAAGAACCTGTTGCAGGTCCAGACGGCCCTGAAACGACTGGGCCTGTCGCCGCAGGTGACGCCGACCGGCCTGCTGCTGGCGCTCGGCGATGTCGCCACCAATAACCGCATCCTGCGCGCGCTGGAGGTCGCTCCTGAGGGCAAGGCTCCGCGCACCGGCGAGGTGCTGCGCGACACCAAGGAGACGCGGATTTCGGCCCTGGTCAATCTCGATGTGGCAAAGCCGGTCAAGGTCCATACTGGTATCGGCTTCTTCGATCATATGCTGGACCAGGTGGCGACCCACGGCGGCTTTTCGCTGCAACTGGCCTGTGAGGGTGACCTTGAAATCGACGGCCACCACACGGTCGAAGACTGCATGCTGGCGTTCGGACAGGCGTTGAAACAGGCGCTCGGCGATCGCATCGGCATGGCGCGCTTCGGCTTTGTCCTGCCGATGGACGAGACGGAAGCCAAGGTCAGTATCGATCTCGGCGGGCGACCGTTCTGCGTCTTCAAGGGCACGTTCGAAGCCACCCATATCGGCGACTACCAGACGGAAATGACGGCGCACGCCTTCCGGTCGCTGTCGGAAACCCTGGGCGCCTCGATCCATGTCGAAGTCGAGGGCGGCAACGACCACCACAAGACCGAGGCCTGTTACAAGGCGCTGGGCCGGGCGCTGCGCCAGGCGACGCGGATCGAGGGCGATGCCCTGCCCTCCACCAAGGGGATGCTGGCATGATCACTGTGATAGAACTCGGATGCGCCAATACAGCGTCGGTGCTGTTTGCGCTGGACCGGCTGAACGTCGAGGCGAAACTGTCATCCGATCCGGTCGAGATCGCCGGCGCTAAAAAGGTCGTTCTGCCGGGTGTCGGCGCGGCCGGCTTCGCCATGGCGCGCATCCATGAACTAGGACTGTTCAACGTCATCCGAAATCTCGAAGTTCCGCTTCTGGGTGTGTGCCTGGGCCAGCAACTGCTGTTCGAGGGGTCGGACGAAGGCGATGTCGAATGCCTGGGTCTGATCCCCGGCCGCGTAACGAAGATGGAAGCGTCGCACGACCTGGTCGTGCCGCATATGGGTTGGAACCAGTTGGCGGTGACCGGCGACGATCCGCTGACGCGCGAGGTGCACGATGGCGACTACGCCTATTTCGTCCACTCCTTCGCCTGCCCGGTCAACGACAGCACCATCGCCACCACCACCTATGGTCAGCCCTTTGCCGCCATGGTCCGCCGGGGTAATGTATATGGTTGTCAGTTCCACCCCGAGCGGTCGTCCGCCACAGGGGCGCGTATTCTGGAGAATTTTGTAAGCCTATGATCCTGTATCCCGCCATCGACCTGATCAAGGGTGAATGCGTTCGCCTGGCCCAGGGCCGCTTCGACGCCGTCACCAAATATGACAGCGATCCGTTCGCGCGACTGGCCCTGTTCAACGAAGAGCGCGCCCAGTGGGTGCATATCGTCGACCTCGACGGCGCCAAGGCTGGATCGCCGCAGCAGCATGAACTGATCGGCCGGCTGGCCCAGGCGTCAAAGGCCAAGATCCAGACCGGCGGCGGCGTGCGCTCACGCGAACACGTTCAGACCCTGCTCGACGCCGGCGTATCGGCGGTCGTGGTCGGATCGGCGGCGGTCAAGTCACCGGACGAGGTGCGCACCTGGCTGTCGCATTTCGGCAAGGACCGCGTCACACTAGCGCTGGACGTGTTGCCTACAGCCGATGGCGGGTTCGATGCCGCCCTGCATGGCTGGGTCGAAGGCTCGGGTATTAGCCTGTGGGACGTGCTCGACTATTATCCCGCCGGCACGGCGCAGCGTATCCTGGTTACCGATGTGTCGCGCGACGGCATGCTGATGGGACCGAACATGGCGCTGATGCAGGCCCTGCGGCGCAAGCGGCCTGACCTGGAAATCCAGGCGTCGGGCGGCGTGCGTTCGGTCGAGGACCTGTACGATCTGAAGGCGCTGGGTGTCCACGGCGCCATTGTCGGCAAGGCGATCTACGAGGGTCTGATTGATTTGAAAGCGGCGATTAATGTTGGCTAGACGCATCATCCCCTGTCTCGACGTCAAGGACGGCAAGGTCGTCAAGGGCGTCCAGTTTGTCGGTCACGAAGTGCTGGGCGACGCCGTCGACCTGGCCCTGCGTTATCGCGACGAAGGCGCCGACGAACTGGTGTTGTACGATATTACGGCGTCTTCGGAAGGACGGACAGTCGATTACAACTGGGTGCGCGATATTGCCCGCGCATTGGACATTCCGTTCTGCGTCGCCGGCGGCATCCGCTCGGCCGAACAGGCGGTGAAGTGCCTTAACAGCGGCGCCGACAAGGTGTCGATCAATTCGCCGGCCCTGGAACGGCCCGACCTGATCAACGAACTGGCTGAAATGGCCGGATCGCAGTGCGTCGTCGTCGGGATCGACAGCCGCGAGATGGATGGCGACTATTATGTCCACCAATATTCCGGAGATCCGGACAAGATCCGCACAGTCGGACGGCGGACGCTGGATTGGGTCGTCGAGGCGAAGGCGCGCGGCGCCGGCGAGATCGTGCTCAACTGCATGAACCAGGACGGCGTGCGCAAGGGCTACGATATCCATCAACTTCGTCTGGTTCGCGATCTTCTCGACATTCCGCTGGTCGCCAGCGGTGGCGCCGGTGCGCCGGAACATTTCAGCGAGGTGTTCGATAAGGCCGATGTGTCGGGCGCCCTCGCCGCCAGCGTGTTTCACAAGAAAATCATTGCCATCCCCGATCTGAAGCGTGATCTTCGCGCCGCCGGAATTCCGGTTCGCCTTTAACTGCCGAGAGACCATGCCCGACGCGCACCACATTCCCAATCCCCTGACGCTCGACGATGTGGCGCGGATCGATTTCGCCAAGGCTGGCGGGCTGGTCCCTGCCGTGGTCCAGCACGCCGATACGCTGCAGGTTCTGATGCTGGGTTATATGAATGCCGATGCGCTGACGGAGACGCTGAGCGGCGGCCAGGTGGTGTTTTATTCGCGCTCGAAAGAACGGCTCTGGCGCAAGGGCGAGACATCCGGCGACGTATTGGTGCTCGACCACGTCCTGACGGATTGCGACGAGGACGCCCTGCTGGTCATGGCGCGGCCGCAGGGGCCAACCTGCCATACCAGGACGACGTCGTGCTTCGGCATGGAAACGGCGCCGGGTATCGGTTTCATGGGCTATCTCGCCGAGGTGGTCGCCACGCGCGCCAAGGCGCCGCCGGCCGACAGCTATACGGCGCGGCTGATGCAAAAGGGTATCGCCAAGATCGCCCAGAAGGTCGGAGAAGAAGGCCTTGAGACGGCGCTGGCCGGACGGGCCGGCGACCTGGACGAACTGCACAACGAAGCGGCCGACCTGCTGTATCATCTCAGCGTGCTGCTGATGGCGCGCGAAACGGGCCTGGGGCCGGTGCTCGACGTTTTGCGCGATCGCCATAAGGGACGGTAATTTACAAATGCAAGGTTTTGTGATCACTGTCGCCTAGCCGTGGGAGGGCAGATGTGATGGCCAGGGTTAAGGCCTTTGTGACGTTTCGGGAACTGACTTCGGCCAGGGGACGCTGCACGCGTGTGCAGTATCTCGTCTATGGCATCGGCAGCCTGGCGCTTTTGCTGGTCCTGCCGTTCGGCATCGGCGGATTGCTGTCCCTGTTCGGCCCGCCGCACATCCTTGATCTCAATCTCTCGACCATCCTCACCCGGTTCACTATTCTGACCGCCGTTCTGGTAGCCTGCCTTGTGGTCTACGTGCTTTTCTGCATCTCTGCCAAGCGACTGCACGATCTGAACCTGCCGGCGGTAACCGGGCTGCTGCTGTTCGGCGGGACGGTATCCGACGCCATTGTCACCTTTGGCGACGCCTATGTGCCGCTCGACGGTGATCTGGCGGATTTTGTCTCGCTTGGCGCCTATATTGTAGCCGGGCTACTGGTTCTGGCGCTGTGCGTCTGGCCGGGCAATAAGGGCGACAATCGTTATGGCGCTGATCCGGCAGCGGACGAAGGCGTAGCCCAGTCCGCCGAAGGCTAATCCTTGGCCAGGTTTCGGCCCATTTCCTTAAGCATGGCTGTGCGTTGCGCGGGCGGCAGGTCACCCAGCAGGCCGCGTTTGTCCACCGGCAAGTGGTCGGCGACCGGGCCATTGCGCAGGAAAACGAAGTGATCGAACATCATCTTCCACACCCTGAGCTGGTCCTCCGGCAGGTCACGCACCGTCAGCATAGCGTGCAGCATGGCCTGTGTCGGCGTGCCAAACGCTTCGGCCGGGTTCCACCAATGACTGATCTGGACATTGAAGGTGCCATCCGACACGACGTGGTGCCACCACATGTACGGTATGTACAGAACATCACCGGGTTCGAGATCGGCGACCGTAGCGGCCTTTAGCGCTTCGGCGAAGCGCGGATGGGCTTCGAAGTCCGGGTTTTCCAGGTCGACCATGGAGGTCGGCACGCCCGAAACGGTTGTCTCGAGCGGGCCGACATACAGGTTCGGCAGTTGTTCGGGCGGGAACAGGATGAATCGCTTGGCGCCACCGACCATGCAGGCCAGGTTTTCGTAAAGGTCGAAATGGATCTGGGTCTGGGCGACGTTGCCGATCCAGATACGCGGTTCTGCAGCAATGCCGGGCAGGCGGTTACCGGCCTTTACCCCCGGCAGATGGTCCTTCAGCGGCGCCGACTGAATGTAGATACGCTCGCCTTCGCGATTGTCCTTCAGCCTGCGCAGAAGTTCCAGAGCATGGGCCAGGGGGACCTTGGCGCGCTGGAAATTGAAGCCGGCCAGGCCCTCGCCGTAGAAAAATTTGCCGTCGCCGGTCGCCTGGCGAAAGGTCATGGCGGGAGCACCGTTGTCGTGCTTCCGGAGATAGTCGATCAGGGCGTCGGACGATTGCAACGCTGCCTGGACGATCGGCCAGTCGCGCACCAGATCCTTGAAAATGACAGGTTGATCCTGGTCAATCAGCGCCGCAGCCAGGGTGGCCAGAGTCACGTCGCTTCGCGTGGCAACAGTCGGAAAGGAGGGCATGGCGGCACAGTCTCGCGGCACGGGTGTAGTGGGCGTCGCCGTCTTATCGGAAAGCCCTCGGCCCGGCAATCGCCGCGGGCTTTACAGTGGCCACCTAAAACCGTTAAACTTGGTTAACGCATAACGCAGCGTGCGGGAGCAACGAGCGGGAGCAACGAGATGATCCATCTGGCATGGGATACACGCGGCAGGCTGGGACGCCAGGCCTATAAGGATGCCACCGGCGGGATCAGCCTGGTCACCTGGGCCGGGATTATCCTAGGCGCCCTGTTCGTCTTCAATTTCACGCGCGGCAATATCTATACCTCGACCGCCGTCGTGGCCGGGATCATGGTCGTTCTGGTCTATCTGCAATATCGCTATGCGCAATTATCGATACGACGGCTGCACGACCGCGGGCTGTCGGGCATTCTCTACCTGCCGATGATCGTCTTTGCCCTCGCCGCGCTGGGCTATGGCGGCTGGGCCCTGATCAAGGTGATGTATGCCGGTGGGCTGTGGGCGTTGCTGTATAATCTGCCGGGCCTGGTCGAACCCTATATCTCGGTGTTTTTCTACAATGGCATAGGCCCAACCATCGCCATTCTGCTGATCATCTACAACCTGTTTATCGCCTGGAGCCTGGGGGCACGCGGCCGCCCGCATGATAATCGCTACGGCCCGGCAACGGAATAGCAGGGACTGTTTTCCGCCAAATTCGGCAATATTACGCCTTTGTGAACCGTAACAATTGCAACCGTGACGAATTTGCGGCATGATAGGGGCAGCGTGTGACGGGCTTGGGGCCTTTCGGCGCCTTTGCTTCCGGACCCTGTTCATGTCGTCCCTGTCTGACATGGTAAGTGCTGCGATCGCCGGGCTGTTGTCCGCGGCGCTGGTTCATTTCGGCGCGACCGATTCCAACGACAAGACACACAAACAGCCGACGCCGGCTCATGCCGGCGCCGATAAGAGCGATGCCACGACCAGTTCAGCCCCTCTGCCCGCCGATGACGACCGATTCGCTCCGGCAAACCCCAATGCAGCGCCGAAGACACGTGCTGCAACGGTCCACCGGAACCTGCCCGGCCACTCGTCCTGAGCCTGTTCGCGAACGGACGAAGTTTCCGCTTCGAAGCGACAAAATCCTTTGCAAAACAAGCCCGTTGAGGCTAGCTTTCCCGCGATGGGAGAAACCGTCCTTTGTCAGCGCGCGGAAAACCGTTTGACGCGAAATTGAGTCGGGCCACAGGATACTTGAATGAAATCACGCCGCCCCCCGCTGAACCTGACCGAACCCAAGGGAATCCGCCGTCGCACGCCCCGTGGCGAGCTTGTCGGAGAGGACGCCGTGGACACGGCTGACAGCGTGGCGGACGACGACATTCTCGAGGCGCCTTTGACGGGCGGTCCGTACAATGCCCGTCACGAAGCGCCGCCGGAAGAACCGCAGGCTGTCGAAGCACCCGAAGACGATGCCGACGGCTTCGATATCCCCCATCCTGCGCCCCTGGCTACGCCGCAGGCCCGGATGCAGGCTCAGCCTGAAATCCATACTGAGATTCGGGCCGAGACCTGGGCCGAGCCCAAGGCACGTGAACCGCTTTTCAAGACGACCGGTCCAAAACTGACCCCGCCGCCCGAAGCGACGCCGCCTGCCCGTGCCGAAAGCGTGGAAAAGGCCAGGGCCGACGAAGAGCCTGTGCGCCGTGATCTCAGCACGTTGAAGATCGAGCCCGAGGGCGTCATCAAGGCCACCGGCGCGCCGGCCGTCTATTTCTGGGGCACAGCCACCGCCATCAGCGTCATGTGGGCCGGCGGTCTGGCGGCCTTTGTGCTGGGCGCCCAGGGTTCGCTCGACGCCTTTTCGGTCGCGCCCTTCCGTCTGGCTGTGCTGGCGCTGTTATGCCTGTTCCCGATCGGCCTGATCTTCGCTTCCGCCTTTGCCCTGCGTAACGCCGCCGCCCTGTCGCGCCAGACCCAACGCACGGCCGCCCTGGCCGACGCCATGCTGGCCCCTGCCGCCTCCGCGGCCTCGCAGACCGTGGATCTGGTTGACGCCCTGCGTTCCCAGGTCGATCACGCCGTCCGCGCCGTGCGCCTGGCCCATGCCGATATTGCCGAGTTGAGCAGCCGGCTGAAAAGCGAAACCGACCGCCTGCAGGACGCCGCTCAGATCGCCCGCGCCGCCACGGCCAGCATCACCCGGTCGCTGGAGCACGAGCGCGAGGCCGTCAACCTGATGAGCCAGTCGCTGGGGCATCAGTCCGCCGGTATTATCGAAGCCGTCGACCGTCAGGCGCGCATGGTCGCCGACGCTTCTGACCTGGCGCAGACGCAATTGCGCGAGGCCGAAGCCTCACTGGCCTCGACCGCTTCGGACATGATGGGCGCGGCCTCCGACGTTTCGGATTCGGCCCGCCGCATCAGCGAAGACCTGGACCGCCAGACCCAGCGCCTGGAAACCGCCGGTTCGGGTGTTGCCGACCAGATCCGCAGTGTCGAGGAAGGCCTGTCGCAGCAACGCGCCGGCCTGGTTTCGGCCGCGTTGTCGCTGCGCGCCGACCAGGAGGACTTCGCTGTTCATATCGAGAACCAGCGCGCCCAACTGACCGAAGCCCTGTCGATCACCCGTATCGCCACCGTCGACCTGGGCGAGACCTCGGCGCGCGGCATCGATGTGCTGCGCGATATCGTGCTGACGGCGCAAGAGAATTTCCGTTCGGTCATGGGCGCGGCGGAGAACGAGCGCACGGCGTTCGAGACGCGCGTCCACGCCACCCTGTCCAATATCTCGGTCATGGCGGCCGACGCGCGCGACGACCTGATCAACGAGACCAAGCGTTCGCTGGATCAACTCAGCACGGCGGCAACCGATGCCCGCAAGGCCGCCGATATGGCCGCCCAGACGGCACAGTCGCGCGTCGACCGGCTCAACGAGTCGATCTTCGAAGCCAGCAAGAAGGCCGATGAAGTCTTCGATTCGCGCTTCAATGCCGCGCGTCGCCTGATCGAAAATTCGGCGGAACTGATCAGCGAGGCCGGCGACCAGACGGCCGAGAAGCTGGACCAGAGCTTCGCCCATGCCCGCGAGGCAATCAGCGAGGTCAGCGCCGCGCTCAACGAACTGACAGGTTCGGCTGACCAGTTGCCGCTGATGGCGCGCGACCGGCTGGACGAGATCCGCAAGGCGGTCGAAGACGGCGTCTCGGCCATGACGGCCGCCGCCAAGCGCGCTGCCGTCGAGACCGAGGCCGTCGACCAAGTCTTCCAGGAACGGGTCAAGCGCAACTACGAAATGCTGAACGAAGCCGTGCGGCTGATGGGCGTGATTTCGGGCGACCAGCCCTTGCCCCAGGGCCAGGGTGCGATGGAAGCGCCTGACCGCCCGCGCGAGCGCGACTATGGCCGCGGCTTTGCCCCGGCCCGCCAAAGCCCGGCCCTGCGCGAGACACCAGCCTTACGTGAGGCACCTGCCCCTCGTCCGCAGCCACAACCGTCAGCGCCGGCTCCATCGTCCTCGGCCGGGCGCCTACGCCTGTCGGCTGTCAGTGAGACCCGCCCGTCGCCGGGGCCGCAGCCTGCACCGCAATCCACCCGGACTGCGCAGCCTCCGCAAGGTGGCAAGGGCGGTGACGGCTGGTCGTGGCGCGACCTGCTGAACGGCATGGAGTCGGGCAGCGGTGAGCCGCGCGCCGAGAGCTCGGTCCAGTCCTATGAGCCGGTTCAGGCGCCGCAGCCACCGCTCGATCCGGAATTCGACAATCTCGACGACCTGATGATCGGTGAAGTCACGGCCATGGGGGTCGACGCCGCTGCCCTGCTCAGCCGGTCGCGCATCGAGGAAACCATCGCCGCCATCATGGCCGAGGACAACGAAGGCGCGCGCATGGTCGTCCGCCGCGTGGCCCCGGCGGCGATCCGCCGCCTCAGCCGCCGTTTGCTGACCGATGGCCATCTGCGCCAGCAGGCCAACGACTTCGCCACCTATTACGATCAGCAGATCAATATGGCGCTGATGTCGAAAGAGCCTTCACGGGCCTTGAACGATGTCCTGGCAACCGATCCCGGCCGTGCCTACCTGCTGCTTGATGCGGCGATCAGCGATCTGATTTAACAGGTTTTACCCGCAGATAGTGCTCATTGATTTTCAGTAACTCCCAAGTCGAGCGAGAAACCTTGATAAAGCCATACTGACAGCCATTGGAAACCGTTCGCGCAACTTAGTGACCGCACGTCTTCAACAGTGGAATCTTGGATCACGAAAAGCACTAAAATCAGAAAAGCACGAAATGTCAGGGCGGAAAATTCTCCCGCGCGAAGCGCCTTCATTCTGTGCCTGCGTCACGAGCTCTATGAATGCCCTTCGGGCGACATAGGATCAACCACTCCATTCGTGCTTTTCTGATTTTCGTGCTTTTCGTGATCCAAGATTCCACTGTTGAAGACGTGCGGTCGCTAAGTTGCGCGACCCATTTACAACCGCTTGGCAGTTACGATTTTGATATGCGTAGTCTGTGGGTAATTTTCATCACAGGCCGCACAAGGACTAGAGTTTTATGCGCCTTATTCTTCGTGACGAGACCTTTCCGATTGACGGCCGGTTCACCATTGCGCGCGGATCGAAGACCGAGGCCCGTGTGCTCTATGTCGAACTGCATGACAACGATTACGTCGGGCGCGGCGAAAGCGTACCCTATGCCCGCTACGGCGAAAGCATAGAGCAGTGCCTGGCCGACATCGACGCGCTTCGTCATCGCATCGAAAATGAACTGAGTTTCGGCGAGCTGTATGAGATGCTGCCGCCCGGAGCCGCGCGCAACGCGGTCGACTGCGCCCTGTGGGATCTTAATGCCAAGCGGACCGGTATCCCTGCCTGGAAGACGGCTGGTCTGCGCCGCCTCGACCCGCTGAAGACCGCCTATACATTGAGCCTCGATAGTCCTGAAGCCATGGGCCAGCAAGCTGCCGCCAATGCGCGACGGCCAATGCTAAAGATCAAGATCGGCGACCCCGCCGATATCGACAGCGTCGAAGCCGTTCGGCAATACGCGCCAAAGGCGCGGCTGATTGTCGATTGCAATGAAGGCCTGTCGTTCGAAGACCTGCTACGCGTGGCGCCGCAATTGGACAAGTTGGGCGTCAAGCTGATTGAGCAGCCGTTGAAGGTCGGCGAAGACGAGCAACTGCTGGGTTATAAATCTCCCGTGCCGCTATGCGCCGACGAGAGCCTGCACAGTCGAGCGGAACTGGACCGTGTGTCGCGACTGTACGACGTGGCCAATATCAAGCTCGACAAGACCGGCGGCCTGACCGAAGCTCTGGCCCTGAAGGCGGCGGCCCTGGAGGCCGGCATGGCGATCATGGTCGGCTGCATGGTGGCGACGTCTTTGAGCATGGCGCCGGCGATGATCGTGGCGCAAGGCGCCGATTTCGTCGATCTCGACGGCCCGTTATTGCTGGCGGAAGATCGTGAGCACGGGTTGGAGATTACAGGTTCTGTGCTGCATCCGCCCAAGCCGGAGCTTTGGGGCTGAGACTTCAAGATTTTTGCCGCGAAACACGCGAAAAGCGCGAAAAGGCAGTGGAAACATCTATGCCTGATGGGCCTTCAATCGCATTGGCCACATCTGGATAGTAAGCGCTTCGCGCGAAGTGTTTAACAGCACATTTCGCGCTTTTCGCGTGTTTCGCGGCAAAAATCTTTAAGCCGCCGCCGCGAAGCGCTCGCGCTGGATATACAGCCAGCCGGCGCACAGCAGTCCGGCAACCGCCAGACCGGCCATCAGGGCGTAGCCACCAGCCCCCCACGCCTGGTATGCTGCGCCCGAGGCCAGCGTCCCCAGCCCCATCATCACCCCATTGCTGTAGGCGGCGTTGGTCGTCTGGGCCAGGCCCTCATAGCCCTTCGGCGCCAGGCGGAAGACGAGATCCAAACCGGCCATATAGACCGCCGCAAAGCTGAAGATGTGCAGCAACTGCAGCAGAATCAGGGCCCACAACGGCGGGGCCATGATCATGATCCCCCAACGCACGGCTGCCAGGACGCCGGCCAGCAACAGCATCCGCCACGGACCGACGCGGCGGCGCAGGCGTTCGCCCCACATCAGGAAAACGATCTCGGCCGCCACGCCCAGGCCCCACAGCCAGGCGCAGGTCGAGGTCGAGAGTCCCTGCGCCTTCCACAGGATGTTGGAAAACGCGTAATAGAAGCTGTGCGAGGCCTGCAGAAAGGCCACAGCCAGGATCAGCCACATGAGCCCCGGCGCCTTCATCATCTGGCGCAGCCGCAACCAGCCCGAGGCATTTTCCTCGCGGCTCAGATGCCGGACGTCCTGACGCGGCTCGGCCGGCAGGATGAAGCGACCGGCCGCCGCCATGACAGCGCAGGCCAGGACCACCCAGGCCAGGATGACGTCGTCGGGCGCCACCAGCAGGACATAGCCCATGGCGACGCTTGCCACCACGAAGGCGGCGGAACCAACGGAACGCGGCAAAGCGTAGAGGTAGTTGTGACTGCGCGACAGCTGCAGGGTCATCGAATCGAGCAAGGGGCTAATGCCCGTCGAACAGGTGTAGCCACACGTGAACAGGACCAGATAGGCTATGAAGCGCCAGGGGCCGTAGAGATTGCCCAGCGCCATCAGGGCATAGAAGACGGCCGCCAGGATGGCGAGCCAAAGCAGCGGCGTACGATAAAGCGTAAAGCGATCGGACCAGACGCCGCTTAAGGGGCCGGTCACGGCACGCAACAGCAACGGCAGCGCCAGGATGGTGCCTATCTGTCCGCCGGTCAGGCCCTGGGCTTTCAACCATACCGGGATGAACGGCAGGTTCGCCCCGGTCATGGCGTAGAGCAGGATATAGAACAGAGCCTGACGCCACGGCGTTGTCAGCGCGAAAAGAGTTGTGGCCTGGGGCATTTGGGCTTTAGAGTACAGCGATACACAAAAGTCCACCTTGTCTTAGAGACCATGACCGATTCTGCCAATTCCAAGCCCAAATCCGCGCCGCGTGGCCTCTATCCCGATATCGAGCCCTATGACAGCGGCCATATGGCGACGGAAGGCAAGCACCGGATCTATTACGAGCAGTGCGGCAATCCGGCGGGTTTGCCGATTGTGGTGCTGCACGGCGGGCCGGGCGGCGGCGTGTCGCCCAATCTGCGTTGTTACTTTAATCCGGAGGGCTACCGCATCGTCCTGTTCGACCAGCGCGGTTGCGGCAAGTCGACACCGCACGCGTCGCAGGACATCTCGCTGGAAGACAATACCACCTGGCACCTGGTGGCCGATATCGAGCGCCTGCGCGAGAAGCTCGGCATCGAAAAGTGGGTTGTGTTCGGCGGTTCCTGGGGTTCGACCCTGTCGCTGGCCTATGCGCTGACCCACCCCGACCGCGTCGCCGGACTGATTCTGCGCGGCATATTCCTGGTCCGCAAGCTGGAACTGGACTGGTTCTACCAGCAGGGCGCCAGCTTCCTGTATCCCGATATCTGGCAGAAATTCATTGCCCCCATTCCCGAAGCGGAACGCGGCGACATGCTGAATGCCTATGTAAAGCGCCTGAACGGCCCCGACCGCGCGGTGCAAACACGCTGCGCCCTGGCCTGGAGTGGCTGGGAGGGCGATACCCTGTCGATCGAGGGGCCGGCGGAATCAGCATCGAAGTTTTCCGATCCGGAATTCGCCCTGGCCTTTGCGCGCATCGAAAGCTGGTACTTCAAGAATGCCGGCTTCTTCGAAAGCGAATCCTGGGTGCTCGACAATATCCGCCGGCTGAAGGACATACCGGCATGGATCGTTCAGGGCCGGTTTGACGTGGTGACACCGATGACCACGGCGTGGCAATTGCACCGGGCATGGCCCGAGGCGCGCTTCAATCTGGTCAAGAAAGCAGGGCATTCCTCAAGCGATCCCGGCATACTGGAAGGCCTGGTTGCTGCCGCCGACGAAGCCCTGGCGACCGTCGCACGGTAGGGGCTTAGTGCCCTCGCAGCGTCACTAACCGGATTTAAACATATTAGGTTCAGTCTTCCGACAGTTTTCTTGATCTGAAGGCCGATCTGCATGCCTGCACACGTACTCATCCTGGAAGACAGCAAGACCCAGGCGATCATTATCAGCAAGATGTTTCAGCGTGCCGGCTATCCGACCGTATGCGTCACAACGGCCGATGAGGCCTTGGAGCAACTTCGCACCCAGCCTTTCCGCCTGCTGGTTTTCGACGTCTTTATCGAAAGCCGCAATACCCTCGATGACCTGGCCATGTACCGCGAACTGGCGCCCGACGCCCCCATCGCCATCATGACGGCGGGCCAGTTGAACAATCCGGACGCCGGCGCCGAGGCCCTGAACAAGGCTCGCCGCGCCCGCGTGAACTTCCTGTTGCCCAAGCCCTTCTATTTCGACGACGTGAAGCAGATCTGCGAGGACGTCGAGGCCTTCTGGAAGCGTACCGAAGGTTCCCGGGAAGCTATGGCCTCCTGAGCTGCGCACCTATTCAAACAACCGAGGGGAGTAATATGGCCTATGCAGCGCGTATACAGCCGGACTCCGCCGATCCGGATGACGCGTTTCTGCGTAATGTCGGCCTGTCGCCCGACCTCTACCATCTGGCCCAGCAGTCCGAGGCTCTAGTCGACCTGATGGCGCACTATTTCGACCATATTGAAACCGGCCGGGCGACCGACTTCAGCGCCATCGCTGAATCGATCCTGCACGCACGTGGTGAAATCCGCGAATTGCGGCCGATGAACGTTTCGCAATCGCAGCTGCCGTCGGCCGGTGCCGAGATGGACGCCATCATGCTCGATACCGAGTCCGCGACCAACGTCATTATGAGCGCAGCCGAACGCATACTGGAGCTGGAAACCGACGATAAGGCTGCCAAGGATGCCATAGACGACGCGGTCATGCGTATTTTCGAGGCCTGCTCGTTTCAGGATATTACGGGCCAGCGCATTTCGAAGATCCTCCGCCTGATCGGCCAGATCGAGCATCGCATGGGCCGCCTGGCGACATCCCTGGGCGGGGACCAGGAGTTCGAGCCCATCTCCGCCGAAGAACAGCGGCGTCGCGACCTGATCCTGAACGGCCCGGCGATCGGCGGCCCCGAAACGGCCCAGGCCGATATCGATTCGATGTTCTCTGCCGACAACACCGAGGACTCGATCGACGCCATGCTGTTTGATTAGGCCCACAGAGTCCCCCTCCGTCAGCGACGCGCCCCTACTTGCCTCGACCTACGGTCATCGGCGGGGCTTGCGCTGCCACCTCCCCCGTAACGCCCTTCGGGCTACAGGGGAGGACTGAACAAGAGAGAGCTCACTTCTTTTCTTCAGCGCCGGCGGGAAAATTCGGAGCCTTGAGTCGAGTAGCAGGAGGCAAGCGCCGCAGGTACACTTAGTACCTGCCAGCGCAGCCGACGCCCTAATCGGCCAAGGATGCGAATTTTCCTTACTCGAAGCGGGAGAAGATAGAGGCCTGTCGGGGAAGCTCCTGATAGCGGTGAACCTTGACACCCAGCACCAGGCCGAAGCCGGTCATGACCATCAGCATGGCCGAACCGCCGTAGGAAACGAGCGGCATGGGCACGCCGACGACGGGGAACAGGCCCATCACCATAGCGCCGTTGATTAGGACGTAGAGGCCGAAAGTCGCGGTCGCGCCGGCGGCAGCCAGCCTGCCGAAGTGCGAGTGCGACAGGGCCGCCATGCGCAGGGCCATGGTGATGATCAGGGCGTACAGCAGGAAGATCATGAAGCCGCCGGCAAAGCCCAGCTCTTCACAGACCGCCGCCATGATGAAGTCGGTGTGTTTTTCCGGCAGGAAGTTGAGCTGGGACTGTGAGCCCAGGCCCAGCCCTTTGCCCAGCAGGCCACCCGAGCCCATGGCGATCTTGGACTGCAGGATATGGTAGCCGTCGCCGGACGGGTCGCCTTCCGGATTGAGGAAGGTCAGGATGCGCTTTTTCTGGTAGTCGTGCAGGACGTAGTTGAAGGCGACGACGACCAGCGGCACCATGGCCGCGGCGCCGGCGGCGATGACTTTCCAGTTCAGCCCGGCCAGGATCATGACGGTCAGGCCGGTCAGGGCGATCAGAACGGCTGTGCCCAGGTCGGGCTGTTTCATAACCAGGAGGACCGGCAGGCCGATCATGGCCATGGGCACCAGCAGCCAGACCGAGAAGCTGGCATCCTCGGCCTTGCGTTCGTGATAAAAGCGGGCCAGGGCCAGGACGATGGCCAGTTTCATGAATTCCGAAGGCTGGAAGGCCGGCAGCGGCCCGAGATCGAGCCAGCGCGTGGCGCCCATGCGGGTTTCGCCGATCAGTTCGACCAGGATCAGCAGGATCAGCGCCACGCCATAGGCCGGATAGGCCAGCTCCAGCCAAATGCGCAGATCCAGCAGGGCCAGGCCCAGCATCAGCACGGTGCAGCAGGCAAAGACCAGCAATTGCTGGTAGGCCCACGGCTCCCATTTCATGCCGCCGACACTGTACAGAATGAGCACGCTGATCGAGGCCAGCATGCCCAGCAGCACGACGAAAATCCAGTCGATCTGACCGATCTTGCTGTCGTAACGGTCGCGTTGTCCCGGGCGGGAAAGGGCGCTGTCAACCATGGTACTACACGCTTTTCTGGGCAGCCGCGGCGGGTACGGCCGCAGGAATCGGATCGGGGTCGGGTGGCCTTAGGCCGGTGTCGGGTGCAATATCGTCTTCCGGTGTATCCTTGAGCTGATCTGCCGGGATACCGACGATGCGCTTCTGGATCTCCGGGTCCTTGAGCAGGGCGGTGCGCATGATTTCACGTGCCTTGGGCACGGCCGAGGACGCGCCCCAGCCGCCGTGCTGAACGAGAACGGACAGGGCATATTTCGGTTTGTCGGCCGGGGCAAAGGCGACGAACCAGGCATGGTCACGCTTTTCCCATTCCATGTGCAGAGTCGCTCGCGACCCGCCAACAATCGTGTGCGATTGGGCCGTACCGGTCTTGCCGGCCATGACGATCGGGCCGAGATCGAGCTGACCCGAGCGGGCCGCCGTTCCGCTGGTCACCACGTCACCCATGGCAGCCCGGACAAAGGCGGCATGGTTTGGGTCGACGCCCAGACTTTCGAATTCAGGATATTTGATGTCTTCACCACCGATCGCCTTAAGCAGGCGCGGCAGGACCTTTTTCTGCCCGTTGGCGATACGCGCCACGGCCACACAGTTTTGCAAAGGATTGACGCTGACGAAACCCTGGCCAATACCGATCGACGGCGTGTCGCCGGGCCACCAACGCGTGTAGTCCGGGCCCTTCTTGGCGAAGTATTTCGCTTTCCAGGCTTCGTCCGGAACGACCCCCGGCATCTGGCCCTTGATGCCTATATCGAATATATCGCCCAGACCCAGCTTGCGGGCTGTTTCGGCGATCTTTGTCGGACCAACGGCAAGGGCGCATTGGTAGAAATAAACGTCGCACGACGTAACAATAGCGCGGTGCAGGTCCAGCGTGCCGTGGCGATTGTCGCAATGGAAGACGTGACCACCGAACGGAAATGAGCCGTTGCAGGTATGCGTGGTGGCCGGGTCATAGCCGTGCTCCAGGGCCGCCATCGAGACCACGCATTTGAAGGTCGAGCCCGGCGGATAGGTGCCCGACAAGGCCTTGTCGAGCAGCGGGATGTGGTCGTAATCGGCCAGCAGGCGATAGACCTTCGACGGAATGCCGGAGACAAACAGGTTGGGATCGAAACCCGGAGTCGAGGTCATGCACAGGACTTCGCCGGTGTGGATGTTCATCATCACCGCGGCGCCGGAATCCTCACCGAAGACTTCGACGGCGCGCGCCTGGATATCGGCATCCAGTGTCAGGGTGATGTCCTTACCCGGAACAGGCGCCAGGGAGCCCTCGCCGTCCTCGCCGACCACGCGCCCCTGCGCGTCGACCTCGACCTTCTTGCCACCCTTGGTACCACGCAGGATCTTGTCATAGGCCTTTTCAATCCCCGCTTTGCCGATACGGAAGCTGGGGTGATGCAGAAGATCCAGGTCGGCGTTGGGATCCGTCTCCTCGGCCGCCATATCCTTGGCGTTGATCTTGGAGACGTAACCTACGACGTGGCTGAAGGCGCCGCCGTAATAATAGGCACGCAGTTGGTCCATGTCGGCGACGACACCCGGAATGTCATTGGCATACAGGCTGACGCGCGAGAAATCGTCCCAGCTCAGGTCGCCGGCGATCAGGGTCGGCACGGAACGCAGATTCTGGTTGATGTCGCGCAGGATGCGGCGACGGCTGGAGACGGTCTTGGGCAGGATATAGGATACCTGGTCCAGTGTGGCGTCGATGTCCTTGACTTCGTTGGTCTCGATCATGACGCGGAAGGACGGGCGGTTTCCGGCGATCAGCTTGCCGTTGCGATCCAGGATATCGCCGCGTGGTGGCGGGACAACGCGGAAATTGAACTGGTTGCTGATCGACATCTTTCGGTACTTGCCGCCCTGCACCAGTTGCAGGTGGGCTAGCCGGCCGGTCAGGGCGAACAGGCCGAATGCCACCACGCCCCCCATCAGGAAGGCGCGCCGGGTGAACATGCCCTGGCGTTCGTTGACATCGGTGAAGACGAGTGAAGGTTCAGCCATTGGCACCTCCAGAGAGTACGCGAATACATGAACACAGCGTCCGACCGGACGCCGCGCACGTTTGCGCGCCCCCGCGGAGGCCTGAGCGAAGCGAAGTAGCCGCGAGCGATATCATGCTACTCCCTCCTTACTGAAAACGGACATCGGCATGGAGGTATTTCTCCATGAGATACAGGACGGCCGGGAAGCCGAGGCCGGTCGCGAAGGCCTGTTCGAACACACCCCACAGGCGCGGCACGCTGCCCGAATCGATAGTGATGACGATGGTGCCGAGACCGAAAAAGACAAGTTCGGTCAGGATAAACGCGCCCAGGACAACAATCCATTCCTGGCCGATGACATAGGTCCGCACGCCGACCAGGACGCCGTAGACGAGCATCAGGCCGAGCGTCCAGAAACCCAGGGGCGCCCCCCAGAAGAAGTCGAGAAACAGGCCAAGGGCACCGAGGACGAAGGGCGCGAAATAGGACGGCCGGATCAGCGGCCAGGCAAAGGCCAGCAATAGCGGTGTCACCGGCTCAGGCAGGTACAGGCCGAAGGGCTGGAACGCCGTGGCCAGAACGATGGTCAGGCCCAGGCTGACCAGGGCCGGAAACAGGATCCAGTCCCAGGGCGTGATGATCCGGGATGCCATGCCGCCGCGCATGCCCCGGTTAAGCGGGCTGCGTTCGAACAGGCCACGCTTCATCAGGGGTTTCATCGGTTGTTTCCTGACGGTGAGGCGGCGGGGGCAGTCGACGGCGTAGCCTCAGGCACGAAAGGTTTCAGGACCGGCGCCGCTGAGCTGGCGGCGGATGACGCCGAACTCGAGGTCGAGGTCGCAGCAGCCTTGGGCTTGGGCTTGGGTTTCGGCTTGACCGGGACAGCGCTCGACGCAGCCGCCGCGGACGGCGCTGTGCCGGACACAGGACCCGCGGAGGCCGAAGCGCTGGTGACGGCCGGCGTAACGGTCTTCGATTGCGGGTCGACCTTGGGCATGGCCGGTGGCGGCAGGACATCGCTGACAGCCGGCGCACGCAGCAGGGTCGAGGCGTCGGGCAGTTGCGAGAAGTCGTTGAACAACACGACCTTGACGAAATCGATCGGCGCGCGGTTAGCGTAGAGACGAACGCGCCAGACACCATCGACACCCTTTACCGCCTCACCGACCGGCAGACCGCGCGGGAAGATACCACCGTCGCCCGAGGTCAGTATTTGGTCGCCGACGCGGATACTGTCCTTGCCGCGCACAAAATCCATCTTGGCGAAGCCGGTATTGCCGTCGCCGTTCATCATGGCTCGGGCGTCGGAACGCATGACCATCACCGGCACATGGCTGGTGACGTCGGTGACCATCAGGACGCGGCTGACATCGGGCGAAACACCGACGATGCGGCCAACCAGGCCCTGGTCCGTGATAACCGGGTTGCCGAATGAAATCTTCTTGCGCGCGCCGGCGTCGATCAGACGGTTATTGGCGAAGGGACCGCGCGACACGGACACGGAACGTGCCGTCACCATGACCATTGCCGGTTCGGTGCGCAGGTTCAGCAGCTTTTCATAGCGTGAATTGATGTCCTTTTCCTCGACATACATGTCGCGGTACTGGGACAGCTCGGCCACCTTCTTGCGCAGGATGCGGTTTTCGCGCACGGCAAAGAGATAGTCATCGAGCCAGTTGGTGCCATCGCCGACCTTATGGACCGGCCAGGACAGGATATTGTTGCCCGGGCCGGCGACACTGTCGAAGTTGGCGCGGTTGGCATAGGCGTCGGCATCGACCTGCTCACGCCGGTCGCCAAGCAGCAGCAGGGCCGCGACAACGCAGACCAGACCGACAATGCCCATCACAGCCCAGGTCATGGGCAGCTTCAGATGCTCGAAATGCTTGTTGTCCCCGTACGACACGCTACTATTTTCCCTAAGGCCGGAGAGCTCAGCTTATATTGTTGTAATATGGCTTATATACGATTCTAGCGTAATAAGATTGGTCTTACGTCACAAGGTTACGACATTGTGGCGTCAAGAATGCCCTTCATCCAACGCGGATGCTCCAGCACGCGACCGCAGCCGATGGCGACGCACGACAGCGGGTCTTCGGCAACCGAGACCGGCAGGCCGGTCTGATCGCGAATTTCAACATCGAGGCCGCGCAGAAGTGCCCCGCCGCCCGTCAGCATAATGCCCTTGTCGGCGATATCGGCGGCCAGCTCCGGCGGCGTCGCTTCCAGGGCCACCTTGACGGCGTCGATGATCTGGGCCACCGGCTCGGCCAGGGCTTCTGCCGCCTGGCGTTCCGACATGCGGACTTCGCGCGGCACGCCCTGCATCAGGTCGCGTCCCTTGACGTCGATTGCCATGCCTTCGCCGTCGTGCGGGACACGGGCGGTGCCGATGTCCTTCTTGATGCGTTCGGCGGTGGTTTCGCCGATCAGCAGGTTGTGGTTGCGGCGCATGAAGTTGGTGATGGCTTCGTCCATCTTGTCGCCGCCGACCCGGACCGACTTGGAATAGACGATACCCGACAGGGACAGGACGGCGACTTCGGTGGTGCCGCCGCCGATATCGACGACCATGGAACCGGTCGGCTCGTGGATCGGCAAGCCGGCGCCGATGGCCGCGGCCATGGGCTCGTCCAGCAGGCCGACGCGGCGCGCCGAAGCGTTGAGACAGCTGTCATTGATGGCCCGGCGTTCGACGGCCGTGGCGCCGGAAGGCACGCAGACAATGACCTTGGGGTTCACGAAACCCTTGCGGTTGTGGACCTTGCGGATGAAATACTTGATCATTTCCTCGGCGACTTCGAAGTCGGCGATGACCCCGTCGCGCATCGGGCGGATGGCTTCCATGTGACCGGGCGTGCGGCCCAGCATCTGCTTGGCCTCGATGCCGACGGCATGGACCAGCTTGCGGCCGCCGACATTGCGCAGCGCGACCACCGACGGCTCGTTCAGCACGATCCCCCGGCCCTTCATATAGATCAGGGTATTTGCGGTACCAAGATCGATGGCGATGTCATTGGAAAATCCGCCGAAGAAGGATTTGAACATGGAGGGTAACTACCTTGGGACGCTTGTATCGCGCTCTTTATCAAAAGCCTGGAAAGTATCCGCGTAGGTGTCCCCCTCATCAAGGCTCACGCATTGAATCAACAGGCCAGACCTACCGGAAAGCCCTCACTTGCCCTTATTGCAAACCAATTTCAAGGGCCTTGCGAGGCTTGCAAAAAAAAAGTTGCTTTCAACCCACAGGGGAAATGGTTAACAGACTGTTTTGATTGAAAAATACGCGGTCAGATAACAATCGATCACGTAAAATGTCATGGGATTTTTCGGGACGCGTGGTCGCGCCTGCCAGGTCGGAAGCCGGACCTGGAATCGGGGCGCCCAGCCTCCTGGAGCGTCATAAATATGTCGCCGCCTACCCCTTGTTCTTGGCGCGTTCGTACAGGGTCCGGGCCAACAGCATCAGGGCCAGCCAGATCAGGGCCAGCGCCGCCATGCTGAGCGCCAGTTTCCACTGGCCGGGGCCGCGAAAGGCCGCCATCGAGCCGCCCAGCAGGGCCACCAGCCCGATCTTGGGAATCGACCCCAGGGCGCAGCCGGCGAGAAACGGCAGGAAGGGCGAGCGCGCGGCGCCGAATGCCATATTGACGACGATGGGCGGCGCTGTCGGGATGTTGCGCACGATAAACGAGGCGGAAAAGGCGTTCTTGCCGATATAGGCCGACAGCTTGTCGACACCCTTGCCGCCAAAGCGCCGCAACAGCTTCCCGCCGGCATACCGTCCGATGTAGAAGTTCATCGCTGCCGCCGCCTGGGTGGCGAACCAGCTATAGAAGGCGCCCCACAGCGGCCCGAAGGCGACCACACAGGCCGCCACCAGGACGAACTGCGGCGCCCCGATCAGCGACGAGGCGCAGAAGACCACGGTCACGATAACGATGGCCATCGGCGAATGGGCATATTGCGCCATCCAGGCTTCCAGGGCGGCGATCGCCGCTTGGCCCCACGGCGACCGGCCGATCAGCAGAACGCCCACGACCAGGGCCAGCAGCAGCAGGCTGAT
The DNA here is from genome assembly GCF_056404555.1 of Asticcacaulis sp. P2_C5. Taxonomy (NCBI): domain Bacteria; kingdom Pseudomonadati; phylum Pseudomonadota; class Alphaproteobacteria; order Caulobacterales; family Caulobacteraceae; genus Asticcacaulis; species Asticcacaulis sp. P2_C5. The sequence continues at coordinate 365,156 of NZ_JBFUDU010000003.1, read as the reverse complement.
CCACAGGGCGCGCACCGCCTTGGCGTCGAGATTGAGGAAAAAGTTTGTCACTTTTTCCCAGATTTGTTGTAGTTTATTGTGCATTGCACACCGCTATGGCCTGAAAGCTACACTTCGGACAAGTTCCTATTTCAGGCAAGAGAAATTGACGCATATGCGCGATGAACCATGGACAAACGAACGTGAGCGGGTAAAGAGAGGCCTGCATTTTTCCGTATATGAAGACCCCAGAGGATCCGTCATGGCCGCCTTTTCCGAATCCGATACCTTGAAGCGCGTCAAGCCGTCACCGACCCTGGCCATCTCGGCCAAGGCGCGCGAACTGGCCCGTCAGGGCAAGAAGGTTATCAGCCTGTCGGCCGGCGAACCGGACTTCGACACGCCGGAAAATATCTGCGACGCCGCCATCAAGGCGATCAAGCGCGGCGAAACGCGCTATACCGACGTCGACGGCATCCCCGAGTTGAAAGCCGCCATCGTCGAGAAGTTCAAGCGCGAAAACGGCCTGGACTACAAGACGAGCCAGATCTCGGTTTCACCCGGCGGCAAGCCGGTCATCTATAATGCCATGATGGCGTCGCTGAACCCTGGCGACGAAGTCATCGTGCCGGCGCCGTACTGGGTTTCGTATCCCGACATGGTGCTGCTTGCCGGCGGCACGCCCGTCTTCGCGGTCGGCGAGATGTCGACCGGCTTCAAGCTGAAGGCCGAGACGCTGGAAGCCGCCATCACGCCTAAGACGAAGTGGCTGATCCTCAACTCGCCGTCCAACCCGTCGGGCGCCGTCTATACCGCCGCCGAACTGAAGGCGCTGGGCGAGGTGCTGAAGCGTCATCCTCAGGTGTGGATCCTGACCGACGACATGTACGAGCACATCCTGTTCGACGGCTTCGAATATGCCACGATCGCGCAGGTCGTGCCGGAACTGTACGACCGCACCCTGACCATGAACGGGGTCTCGAAGGCCTATTCGATGACCGGCTGGCGTATCGGCTACTGCGCCGGTCCCGAACCGCTGATCAAGTCGATGTCGAAGATCATCTCGCAGTCGACGTCGAACCCGTGCTCGATCGCCCAGTGGGCTGCCGTCGAAGCGCTGAATGGGCCCCAGGACTTCATCCCGCAGCGCTCGGCCGTCTTCCAAAAGCGTCGCGACCTGGTCGTTGCCATGCTGAACGGCGCCAAGGGCATCCATTGCCCGACCCCGGAAGGCGCCTTCTACGTCTATCCGTCGGTCGCCGGCTGCATCGGCAAACAGGCCCCGTCCGGCAAGATCATCACGTCGGACGAAGATTTCGCCGGTGAACTGCTGGCGCAGGAAGAGGTCGCGGTGGTGCACGGTGCGGCGTTCGGTCTGTCGCCCTTCTTCCGCATCTCCTACGCGACGTCGGAAATCGTGCTGACCGAGGCGTGTTCGCGCATCCAGCGTTTCTGCGCCAGCCTGAAATAATCAGCTGTGACGCGACGAAAAACATAGACGGTTTCGTTTCGGCGAGGGGGTACAGCCGGGGCCTTGCCCTTGCTGATAAAAGAGGGCTAGACTTCGCGTATATGAGCGCATTTTTTCATTCCGCATGGCTGATTTCGCCTGTCCTGCTGTTGCTGGCGCTTGGTGCATCCGCCGTGACCGCGGCGCTGTTCGCGCTGCTGGTGCTCAAGGGCGGGCCCATCGATATTCCGCGCGAACGCGGCGCCCATGAAACCCCGACACCGACCAGTGGCGGCATGGCCATCATGGCGGCGACCGCCGTGGTCATCGCCGTCCTGCTGTGGTTTTTCGGTGAGCAGATCCCAGGCAGTCGCCGGGACGGCGCCCTGCTCTTGGGCTTTGCCGGCCTGATGGGACTGTCCGGCGCCCTGGATGATCTTGTCGACCTTCCGGCGCGCTGGCGGCTGGGTTTCCAGGTCGGGCTGTGCCTGGTCTTCGCCTTTTTCTATCGCGTTACCAAGCTCGACTTCGGCCCGGGCATGATCGTCGAACTGTGGCCGCCAATCGGATTGATCGGCAGCGCCGCCTGGCTGGTGCTGGGCATCAATACGATCAATTTCATGGACGGCGCCAACGGCCTGGCCCTCGGCACCCAGAGCATTGCACTGCTCGTCTTCGCCGCCCTGATCCTGTTGCTGGCGCCGTTTGCGCCAACGGGTGTTCACCTGTCGATTGTCCTGCTGGTCTGTGTCTGCGCCGCCGGCGCTCATCTCGGTTTCCTGCCGTTCAACATGCCGCCGACGCGCACAGCGCGCAGCCTGGCTTTCCAGGGCGATGCCGGCTCATTGTTCGGTGGCGCCCTGATCACCGGCGCGACCCTGGTCATCAAGGCCTATGGCGTCGGCTCGGTATGGTTCGGCGGCTTTCTCCTGGCGCCATTACTGGTCGATGTTGTCCTGACCCTGGTGGTGCGGACAATTCAGCGCAAGGACCTTATGCGGCCGCATAAGGATCACCTGTATCAGCTCTGGTTGCAACGTCGCGACCCCAGCCACGCCCGCCTGGCCGTCCGCGTATGGCTGTTGTGCGCGCTGTCGAGCGCTGTCGGCCTGGGCGCCCGTGTCGTCGACCAGTTCTATCACAGCGACATCCGCTTTTTCTGCCTGGTCATGGTGATTGTTACCTACAGCCTGTTGTGGGTGCAGATCCGCCGCGGACTGCTGCGGCGCGAACCCATCGCCTGCCGCACGGACACGACCACCCTGCCCGCCAGCGATATCGCTGAGGAAGCCCAAAGCGGCTGAATTCAAGTTAGAAGCTCAGCTTAGCAACAGGCCCATCATCAGGTCGTCTTCGTAAAACCCCGCCGGGTCATAAACCCGCCCGGTCAGGCGGCCTTCAATCCTGAAGCCCAGGGATTCGTAGAGCGCGATCGCCCGGGCATTGGTTTCCCGGCAAGCCAGTTCAATGCGGCGAATGCGCGGCATATCAACGCGAACGTGCGCGATGAACGCCTCGAACAGGCGCCGCCCGACGCCCTGCCCCTGGGCGTCGGGATGGACAGCAATGGTCACGTCGCTCAGGACATGAGCGAACTGTTCGGGCTCCATGGCCCAGCCGTGCAGTTCACCGACGATGCGTCCGTCCACGACAGCGACCAGGCTAAGCCCCGCCGCCAGGCTATTGTCGAGATAGCAGGCAATATGGCGCGGCTCTATCTCATGACGACGGCGCGCCAGCCCGCCGCTTTCGCCAGCAGCACGATAGAGTTCCAGCATGCCGTCGGCATCGTCACGCGTCGCGCGGCGAATCTCAAGCGTCATCATCGTCCCCGATTTTTTGGCGGTTGGATTTCACGGTGGCGCGAATCGCCTTGCCTTCCAGGCGGCGGCGAACGGCGCCCCTGGTCGGCTTTGTCTTAATGCGCGGTGGCGGCGGTGGTTCGGCGGCCTTCTGGACAAGTTCGACAAACCGCTGCACCGCTGCCTTGCGGTTCATATCCTGGGTGCGGTGGGTCTGAACGAACAGGACCAGTTCGCCCTCGCCCGTCACACGCCGTCCGCCCAGCTTGGTCAGGCGCTGCTTGACGTCGTATGGCAGGGTCCAGTTGCTGACGATCGAGAAACGCAGTTCGACCGCCGTCGATACCTTGTTGACGTTTTGCCCGCCCGCCCCCGAGGACCGCACGAAGGTTTCGTGCAGTTCTTCGTCTGGAACACTGATCTTGGGCGTGATGAAAACCATGGCCGGCTTTTGCGGGAAATCTACGCTTGAGTCCATAACCGCCGCGGCGGCAGGCTTGAACTTTTCTAGTCGATTGAGTCGAGTTGCGCACGAATACCATATAGGGACATGACCTTGATAAGGTCTTCTTTACGTGTCTGAGCACGCCAGAATTCGAGCATATGGATCATATAAAACACAAGGAGACCCACTAACGCAATCACCGCGACTTCCTTTGCGTCGCCTGGAGGCAACGGATCGCGAATGCTGAAATACGAGAACATGGCAACCGCCATCACGCCCAGTCCTGCGTATACCCAAACCGCAATCGGATCCATTTTCAGGCGTACAGTCACACGACTGCCGTCGCCATGTGCCTCAATCGTGCCGCAGAAATAGAAGTTGGGCAGCCGCCGGCTACGCTGAGCTTTCGACAATATCTTGAAACTATTGCCCTTTACGGTTCCAGTCATTGGCTTATAGCGCAAAGCCTCGCCACCGCCTCCGCTCATTGCAAACATTTTTAAAGCGCGCGCAACATCCTCCGGCGGCCGCGGAATTTCAGCTTCAAACCTGTCGTATGGAAAAATTTTCATGTGTGGCCCCCTTACGCTCCGGGCAGTCTAACATCAGGGGTAGCCTTAAAGTCAACATCCAGCCAAAACCTGCTAAGCGCCGTCTTCAATTCCGCTGCGCAGTTTCAGATCCAGCGCCAGCAACGGCGCAAGGCCATCGATCATCGGCGCGGTCGGCAATCCCGCGGCTGACAACTGGTCAGCCGTCCAGTTGTTGCACAGGCGGACGACCGAGAAATGCTCACGACTGGTGAAGAAGGGATTGCCCGGCCTGGCGACGGGATCGAGCACCGGGGCGCCATCAGCGGTCACGAACGAAGCCTCCATATGCGCCGCCATGGCTTCGAATCCGGCGCGCGACAGGACCAGTTTTTTAGCGTCCGGCGCCCGATAGACGGCAAAGACGCGAATGACCGAAGGATTGCCCGGATGGAACAGGGCGCGCAGGCCATCAAGCGCCCGGCCGAACGACGCACCTTTGCCGGTGAAAAATCCGGCATCTCCCCAGCCAAAGGCCAGCCAGTCTCCGCCGCCGGCCTCTGCCGCGGCCTTGTCCAATACGCCGCCGCGGGCTGCGACTTCAGCCGCCGGGACGACGATATCGGTATGAAACCCGTTATCCAGGACGTAGACCGTCACCGTATCGCCCGAGGCCGGATACAGGCTGCGCTCACCGTGACGTGCTGTCAGCAAGACCGCCAGGCACCAAACGGCGACAAAGCCTAACAGCGTCTTCCAAACCAGGCCTTTGCGCCAGACCGTCATGAAAAATCCCTCCCGAACATGGCGCAATGAACCATGTTCAAGAGGGACCGTCCAATTAATTATCACGAACCCGTGATCAGGTGGAAATCAGGCCAACGTCGCCTTGATCATCCACAGGTGCTTCTCGTGGGCGGTCAGGCGCGTCGTGCACAGATCGGCCGTCGAGACATCGCCGGCGTCTTCGGCGGCCTTCACGGCGCCTTTCAGGGTGGCGACGACCGTAATGTGATCGTCGGCCAGGTCCTTCAACATGTCTTCGGCAGACAGGGACGGATCGCCGTCCTTGATCGAGGTCAGGTTACCGAGCGCGGATACGCCCATCGGTGCGGGCTGACCCAGGGCGCGGATGCGTTCTGCGATCTCGTCGATCGACGTCCAGATCTCGTTATATTGCTCTTCGAACAGCAGGTGCAGGCCGCGGAAGGTCGGCCCCTTGACGTTCCAGTGATAGCCGTGGGTCTTCTGGTAGATGGTGAAGCTGTCGGCCAGGACCTTGGACAGTTCATGGGCGACCGCAACGGATTGATCGAGCGCTTTTTGGGAATCGGCGGACATGGGAAATCTCCTCAGATGGATGTTCCGCAGATATGGGACCGCACATAAGGATTCAAGTGGGATAGGTCTGTGAGCGGATTGTTATAATTCGTGATCGCGCTTTTTGCACAATCCATATTGCATCCTGCCGGTACGGGGCTATGTTATGACCACCTTATGCTAAAAATGAGCATAAGTATCTGAAGGAGAGCCGACATGGCCGATACCGCTGGTTTATTGGACTTTACCCCGCAGGTCGAAGCCGAAACCGCCGCGATTCATGCGCGCCTCAAGGGCAAGGTGTCGGACATCGAGTGGCAGCTTCAGGCGCCGTTGATTGCTGCGATCAACCGCCTGAAAAAGGAAAAGAACGCCGTCATCCTGGCGCACAACTACATGACGCCGGAAATCTTCCACGGCGTCGGCGACTATGTCGGCGACAGCCTGGGCCTGGCACGCGAAGCCGCCCGTTGCGATGCTGCCGTCATCATCCAGGGCGGTGTCCACTTCATGGCCGAGACGTCCAAGATCCTGGCGCCCGAGAAAACCGTGCTGATCCCCGACCTGCGCGCCGGCTGTTCGCTGGCTTCGTCGATCACGGGCGCCGATGTCCGCCTGATCAAGCAGCGCTATCCCGGCATTCCCGTCGTCACCTATGTCAACACCACGGCGGACGTGAAGGCCGAAACCGACATCTGCTGCACCTCGGCCAATGCCGTCCAGGTCGTCGAATGGGCGGCCCAACAATGGGGCACCGACCGCGTTATCCTGATCCCCGACCAGTTCCTGGCTAAGAACGTCGCCCGCCAGACCGATATCAAGATCATCGCCTGGGCCGGGGCCTGCGAGGTCCATGAGCGTTTCGACGCCGAAGACATCGCCCAGGTCCGCGCCGCCCACCCCGGCGCTGTGGTCCTGGCCCACCCGGAATGCCCGCCCGACGTCATCGCGGCCTCGGACTTTACCGGCTCGACCACGGCGATGAGCGATTATGTGACGAAGAACCGGCCGAAACAGGTCGTGCTGATCACCGAATGCTCGATGGCCGACAATGTCACCGCTGATGCGCCGGGTGTCGAGTTCCTGCGGCCGTGCAACCTGTGTCCGCACATGAAGCGCATAACGCTTCAGGGCATCTACGACTCGCTGCTGAAGCACCAATACGAAGTGACGGTCGCGCCTGAGCTGATCCCGCGCGCCGCGCAGGCGGTCCAGCGCATGATCGACATGCCACCGCTCAAGACCCCGGCCCGCTACGACATGGTCAAGGCGCGCCACCATGTCGACGTTGAAATGATTTCGTAAACAGGAGGCAGACAATGCCGGCTGAAACCTACATCCATAATGGCCCCCTCGTCATCGGCGCCGGTCTCGCCGGCCTTAGTGTCGCGCTCAACACCGCCCCCTACCCGACCCTGGTCCTGGCGCCGGTGGCCCTGGGTGTTGCCTGCTCCTCGGCCTGGGCCCAGGGCGGGATCGCCGCCGCCCTGTCCGACGCCGACTCGCCCGAAGCCCACGCCAAGGACACGATCGCGGCCGGCGCCGGCATTGTCGACGAACTGGCGGCCAAGACCCTGACCGACATGGGGCCGGAAACCGTGCACAAGCTCAATGCCATGGGCGCGCCTTTCGACCACAAGGACAATGGCGACTTCGTCCTCAACCGCGAAGCCGCCCACGGCATGGCGCGCGTCGCCCGGGTCGGTGGCGACCTCGCTGGCAAGGCCATACTGGAGGCCGTGGTCCACACCGCCCTGGCCGCCAAACATATCGAAATCTGGGAACCGGCTTTTGCACTGGGCCTGATCAAGTCGCCCGGCAATCGCGTCATCGGTGCGGTGGTCCAGCACGGCGAACGCCGCGTCCATGTCTTCGCGCCTGTCGTCATCATGGCCAGCGGCGGTTCGGGCGGCCTGTTCGCTGTCACCACCAACCCCGCCAATCTGCGCGGCGAAGGCATGGCCATGGCGGCTTTGGCCGGCGCGGTTATCGCTGATCCGGAGTTCGTCCAGTTCCATCCGACGGCGCTGAAATTCGGCCTCGATCCCGCCCCGCTGGCGACCGAAGCCCTGCGCGGCGAAGGCGCTACCCTGATCGACAAGGACGACATCCGCTTCGTCTTCGAAGACCACCCCGACGGCGAACTGGCGCCGCGCGACATTGTCGCCCGCGCCGTGCACAAGGCCAATGTCTCCGGCCGCGGCGCTTTTCTCGATGCCCGCGAAGCCATAGGCGCCCATTTTGCCGAAGAGTTCCCGACTGTCTTCGCGTCGTGCATGGCACAGGGCCTGGATCCACGCATCACCCCAATGCCGGTGGCGCCTGCCGCCCACTATCATATGGGTGGTATCGCCACCGACGTCTTCGGCCGGACATCGCTGAAAGGCCTGTTCGCTGCCGGCGAATGTGCCTCGACCGGGGTTCACGGCGCCAACCGCCTGGCGTCGAACAGCCTGCTGGAAGCCGCCGCTTTTGGTGAACGCGTAGGTAAGGCGGCCCTAGGCGACCTGCCAAAATTCGATTCTGGGCCCGACCCCGCGGGCGCCATTGTCCCTGCGACGCCCCCTATCATGATGCCCGCCGATATTCAGCGCCTGCGCGACGCCATGAGCCTGCATGCCGGCGTGGTGCGCGACGGCAAGGGTCTGACGGCGCTGATCGCCCTGATCGATGAGCTCGATGCGGCGTATCCCGGCGCCCTGGCCCTGATAAATGCGCGCCTGATCGCCGTTTCCGCCTTGCAACGGAAGGAGAGTCGCGGTTCTCATTACCGTAGCGACTACCCCCTCAGCGACAAGACGGGGCACCGCACCTTTACAAGCTGGGCGGAAGCCCGAAAAACGCTCAAGGAACCCGCCTGATGTATTTGCCCGGCCTGCCTGACCTGCTGATCGAACCCGTTATCAAGGACGCATTGCGGGAGGATCTCGGCCTCGCGGGCGATGTGACGGCCCAGGCGGTCATCGCCCCCAAGGCGCGGGTCAAGGCCGAGTTCCGGGCGCGCGGCGAAGGCGTCAGCGCCGGGATCGACTGCGCGCGCCTGGCCATCAGCTTCATGGACCCGCATGTCCGCTTCGAGACCGTGCTGGCGGATGGCAGCCGTGTCGCCGCCGGTGCCGTGCTGGCCCGCGTCGAAGGCAATGCCCGCGCCATACTGGCGGCCGAACGAGTCGCATTGAACCTGCTGTGCCACCTGTCGGGCGTCGCCACCCTGACGTCGAAATATGTCGCGACCGTCGAGGGACTGAAGACCAAGATCGCCTGTACGCGCAAAACCCTGCCCTTGTTGCGCGCCCTGCAGAAGCACGCCGTCAAGTGCGGCGGCGGTCACAATCACCGTTACGGCCTCGACGACGCGATCCTGATCAAGGACAACCACATCGCCATCTGCGGCGGTGTCGATGAAGCCATGAAGCGCGCCAAGGCCGGCGTCGGCCATACCATGAAGATCGAAATCGAGGTCGACTCGATCGCCCAGCTGAAACAGGCCCTGCCCTATGCGCCGGACGTGGTTCTGCTCGATAACTTCTCGCTCGACATGTACGCCGAAGCCGTCAAGCTGGCCGTCGGCAAGACCATCCTGGAGGCCTCAGGCGGGGTCAATCTCGAGACCGTGCGCGCCATCGCCGAGGCCGGGGTCGATGTTATCTCAGTCGGCGCCCTGACACATTCGGCGCCCAATTTCGATATCGGCCTGGACGCCGTGTAATGAAGGGTTTTCGTTGTGCCTGTCTTCTTCCGGTGCTGACGGCCCTGGCTTGGGGTGTTGCACAGGGCAAGCCGGCCGCGCCACCAAAGGAGCCTGACGCGTTGGTGCGCAGCCTGTACACGCAGGTCGTGGCACGTCATCCGCTCGGCATTCCTTACGGCGCGGACAAAGACGTTTTCGCGCCCTATCTCAGCACAACCTTGCTGCACGGGTTCGACGTGCACATCGCCTGCATCGGTGACTGGTACAGGCAGAATCCCGACCCTAATTTAAAGCCACCGGGCCTGTTCGAGGATGGGATTTTCTCGGGCAGCAGCGAGGAAGGGAATCCGCATGGTTTTCACGTCGGGAAAACCGAATTGCAGGAAGACGGCTCGTATCGCGTGCATGTAAAACTGACCCGGCACGCGACACCGGATACACCGGAGGCCTGGTCCTGGCATGTTGCGGCGGTCGTGGTGCGCGAAAACGGGCGCCCTGTCGTAGAAGACGTCCTGTTCTTGAAGGACAACGACCGGGAGATTAATTGGCGGCTATCTGATGGACTAACGGCAGGTTGCGACGGGCCTCGCTGGGTTGGACGGGATGACTCAACCGGGTGAGACGACTGGGTCAAGTCTGATGTCCCGCTCGAGCCTGGCGCAGTCTCAGGTTACAGAGCCTGGCAAGTCCCAGATCTGGCGTGGGCTGCCAGCCAAGCTACGTTCGCCACCTTCGTGCAGGTCCAGGACGATGACCTCATTGCTCCCGGCCTTCAGCCAGTCGCCAGGTACGAACATCGCCTGTTGCGGGCCCACCGACCAGTGACGGCCGATATTGTGGCCGTTCACCCAGACATAGCCCTTGCCCCAGCCGCGCATGTCGAGGAAGGTATAGCCCGGTGTCTTGACGTCGAAATGACCGCGATAGAAGGCGGGACCGTTCACCGGCTTGTTGCCGAAGCGTAAGGCGGAGATATCGTCGAGCGGCAGGCCGTAATGGCTCCAGCCTGTCAGCGGCTTGCCGTTCAGGCTCACCTCGCCGATCAGCCCCTTTTGATCCTTGCCCGTATTGGCGCCGTAGTTGCAGTGCCCCATCGTATCGACAAGGACGTCGAGTGTCGCGCCAGTTGGCAGGTCGACCATCGCGGTCTTCTCGGCGAAACGGCGGTCGAGCACAGCCTGGACCTCCCCGCCGCTGCGAACCAGCGCGTAGTCGCGGACGTCACCGAAGGCGAGGCTGCCCTTGAGGGCTGTTGCGGCCTTGTGCCGGTAAAGCATCAGGCCATGCATCTGGCCCAGGGCCTCCAGACTTTCGGGTGCCTTTGCCGCGACCGGCTTGCCAAGCAGCTGGTCGAGCGCGGCAGATTCGGTCAGCCGGAAGCGCGGGACGGTGATCGACGGCTCTGGCTCCGGCATGGGTGCGAAGGTCTGCGCTGGCAGATAGTTGCGGAACAGCTCAAGGACAGCCTGATACTTCGGCGTCGGCCTGCCGGCCTCATCGAGGAGGGCATCGTAGTCATAGCTGGCAATATCGGGTTGATAGCCATCCTTGTTCCAGTTGGCGCCGGGCGTAAAGCCCCAGGATGTGCCGCCGTGCAGCATATAGAAACTGATCGAATATTTGTGTTCCAGCATCCATTTCAGGCTGGCCAGCAAGGGTTCGGCCGGCATGGTCTCGTGCAGTTTGCCGTAGGAATCGAACCACCCGCCCCACAATTCCGAGCAGAAGAAGGGACCTTCCGGGCGAACCTTGGCGCGATTGGCAAACTCCTTTTCCGCAACGTACTTGGTGCCGAAATTGATACCACCCACGACCCCGGGCACCGAGCCGTTGGCGAAGAATTCAGCCGGATCAGCGGTGTAAAGCATTCCAGAAAACCCAGCATCGCGCAGGCCGGCCTGCTGGGCGGCCAGGTAGGCCTGGTCGCTGCCGAAAGCGCCGTATTCATTCTCGATCTGCGTCAGGATAATCGGCCCGCCGTTATCGATCAGCAGCGGCGTCAGTTCCTGGCCGAGCCGCTTCAGCCAGCCCTTGACCGGCTCCATATAGCGCGGATCGGTCGATCGGGCCGTGATGTCGGGTGTCGGGAACAGCCAGGCCGGCAGGCCACCACCGTCCCATTCGGCGCAAACATAGGGCCCTGGGCGCAGATTGACCCACAGCCCCTCTTCCTGCGCCAAACGAATATAGGCCGCCACATCGAGATTGCCGGAGAAATCGTACTTGCCCGGGCTCGGTTCGTGGGCGTTCCAGAAGGTATAGGTCGTCAGGGTGTTCAGCCCCAGCGCCTTCAGTTTGCGCATGCGGTCCCGCCACGCGGCGCGCGGAATGCGCGGATAATGCATTTCGCCAGCCAGAATCTGAAACGGCTGACCGTCGAGCATAAATTGATCGCCCGTGACGCCGAAGCGAGGGACGGCCGCCAGCGCGGGCATGACATGCCCGAAAACGCCGGCCACCGTGGCAAGGCCGGCAGCCTGCATCAACATCATTCGCCGAGTGGTCATTTTATTTCGTCCCCTGGGTGGAAAATTTTATTGCGAGCCTTAGCGGCCTGGCCTTCCAACAGACATAGGCTACTGTCTCTTGATCGCCGACATACTCACTATAGTGTGATTATATATCACGCGCCGGATGCATGTTTGCAGCGATGGAAGCCCATATTTTGGATAATACCAATTAAACACCCTTTTGGGGCATTATTTATATGACATTTTCGGGAGCGGCCCGCAAGATTAAATGTGATTTAATATGGGTCAATTGAACCAAAAAATCGGCCCTTCCCCTAATGGTCGGCGACGACTTTTTCCGGAGATGCGGCCAGAAGCCGGCGTCTTGTGATCCACAGCCACACCGCGCACGCCGTGCCGGCCAGGGAAAGGGACGCCATCAGGGCATAGCCTTGTTCACCGAAGGCGTCGAAGATCATTCCAGACGCCAGCGTTCCCACGCCAATAAGCGCGCCGCCGGCGTAGGCGGAATTAATCGTCTGCCCCAGGCCTTCAAATCCGGGAGGTGTCAGGAGATGCACGAGTTCGAGGCCGGCGACATAGACTGCGCCAAAACTGAAGGCGTGAAGCAGCTGCAGGGGCCAAAGCATTTCCAACGGGGGAGAGGTCATCATTATTGCCCAGCGAACGATGCCGGCAATGGCTCCGAGGACGAGAAGAGTCCAGGACCCCAGTTGGCGTTGGAAGCGTGAGCGAAGACATAGAAAGGCAAATTCCGCGGCAACGCCGGTTGCCCACAGTAGCCCGCAAACGCTCGACGAAAATCCCCGTCTTTCCCAAATAATCGTCGAAAAGGCGTAGTAATAGCTGTGCGCGGCCTGAAGGCATCCTACCGCGATCAACAGCACGACATAGCCCTTGCCGGAGAAAAGCGTACCCAGCCTTTGCAGGCCGGGGAGCGTCTGGGGCGCCGGACTAAGTTTCAGATCGAGCCTGATGTGCGCGGGCAGCAGGAAGCGGGCACAGGCGAAAACCAGGAAACTGGTAAGAATAATCCACACCAGGGCGGAACCACTGCCGGTGCTCTGCATCAGATAGCCCAGGCAGATATTGGCGAAAACAAAGGATGCGGAGCCGGCGGCGCGCGCCACGCCAAAGGCGAACCCCTCAATGCGGGACAATTGCAGCGTCATGGCATCCAGCAATGGGGTGATGTTTGTAATCCCGGTATAGCCGATGCCGTAGAGCAGCATGAAGGTCGTGAAGCGAAAATCAGGCCATAGTCCCGCGAAAGTCATCGCGGCGTAAGACAGGGTGGAAATCAAGGCCAGCAGCGCAATGGGCGTGCGATATTTGCGGAATCCGTCGGCCCAGATGCCGCTGATCGGACCGGTGATGGCGCGCCCCAAAAGGGGTACGGCCAGTATCCAGGCAATCTGGTTACCCGTCATGCCATGCTCTTTCAGCCAAAGGGGCATGAATGGGAGAGTCGCTCCGGTGCCCGCGCAGAGCAGCGCGTAAAACAGCGCCTGGCGCAGAGGCGTCTTCGGAGGAAGCGGCGTCGCACCCGAATGAGCGTGCGCAAAACGTTGCATCCGGTTCAACCCATGCTCCGGCAACCCGGCCGTCCTTATGTTCTGCGAAAAACCCAGCCATGAAGGCGCCGGATATCAAATGGATAAACAAATTTAAAAAATCGCATTATATGTTCGATGTCAATGCGATCGACGTCCTAAAAACCAAATACTTATGGGAAACGCGCCCCATAAGCCGCAAAATTAGTGTGAATTATTGTGAGGACCGATCGCGGTAACAAGGCACTCACCAAAGGACCAGATAAAGGGCGACGAGGATGGTGACCACGCCGACGGCCAAGACGTTGAATGAACGTGTTGTTCGGAAGTCGATTGTGCTCAGATCAATCATATTTGCCGGCTCGGCTTCTTTGGTCAGCCGTGAAACGGCGACGCAGGCGGCCAGAGATATCCAGAACACCCAGCCGACCCGATTGAGAAATGGCAGATCGGGAAGATAGGCGACAGGCCATAGCGATCGCAGACCAAGAAAATCAGGATGTGTATGCAGATAGGAGGCAAGGTAGAAGAAGCAGGAAGCCCCGAATCCCACCGTAACGGCGGCAAAGGCACCTTGTGTGGTGCACCCTTTCCAAACCATGCCAAGGACGAATATGACGACGATGCCGGGTGCAAAAAAGCCGGTAAGATTTTGTCCGAACTGGAAGACCTGGTCGAAATCGCCCAGCAGGGGCTTGGCCACGACGGCGGCAATGAGCACGGCGGCGGCGGCGGCGATTCGTCCGATCCGCACCAGGATGCGATCTGGAATCGACGGCCACACAGGCTTCACCACATCCATCGTGAAGATGGTGGCTACGGAGTTAATCTTCGATGCCGACGACGCAACGATCGCCGCCACCAGCGCGGCGAAGACAAGGCCCAGGAAGCCATGCGGCAGGAGCGTCATCATCGTCGGGTAGGCCCGATCCGAGCTGGCTATGTCCGGAGCCAGCACCAGGGCCGCCATGCCAGGCAGCACGACGATGACGGGGACCAGCAGTTTGAGATAGGCGGCAAAGGCTACGCCGGTTTGGGCTTCGCTCAGCGATTTGGCAGCCAGGGCGCGCTGAATAATGTACTGGTTGAAGCCCCAGTAAGAGGCATTCATGATCCACATACCGCCGATCAGCACGGCCAAACCGGGAAGGTCCTTATAGTAGGGGCTCGATTTCGGCAGGATCATGTGAAAATGGTCCGGGAAACGCGTCATCAGGATATGTATCCCGCCGAAAATACCGCCGAGCGAGGCCTGGCCGCCGATTTTGGCCAGAGTCAGGGCGGCGATGACCAAGCCCCCCACCGTCAGCAGTGACACCTGAACGGCATCGGTCAGAGCGACGGCCTTGAGTCCGCCTGAAATCTGATAGGCAAGAGCGAATCCGGCCAGCAGGACGAGGGCGATGACGGGGTCAAGTCCGGTAACGGTCGTAATCGCGGTGCCACCCAGCCACAGAATGGCGGTCAGGTTGATCAGGACATATTGCGCCAGCCAGAAGGCCGCCATGATGTATCTGACGCTCGGACCGTAGCGGTTGGCCAGGAAGCCGGGCATGGTCAGGACGCCGTTACGGAAAAAGATCGGCAGGACGAACTTTCCGACCAGGATGAGCGTCGCAGCCGCCATCCATTCATACGAGGCCACGGCGAGCCCGATGCGAAAACCCGAGCCGGACATACCGATAATCTGCTCGGCCGAGATATTGGCTGCAATTAACGACGTGCCAATCGCCCACCAGGGAAGCTGATGGCCGGCGAAGAAATACTCATCGGTACTCTGTGCGTGGCCCCCTCTCCGTCTGGAGACGAACTGGGCGAGCGCAAAAATGACGACGGTATATGTCACCGTGACCGAAATATCCAAAATGGACAGATGATTACCGCTTGCTGGCACGCGAGCTTCCTAACCGATCAAGCTTCGTAAATGAAGGTGCCTCACGCTGTCATTAAGAATCTTGCCCCGGCTATCGCTGCGAATAGGGTAACGGCAGATTTGGTTCGAGTTTCGTGCGCCGTGTCGACGATTCACCCAGGGGTGACGCAAAGAAGCGGCCCGTGCGCTGGTTTGATGTCGCCTTTGGAGGTAAGGCATCCACATGCACGGGCCGTATAAGGTTCGGGAGGAGATATGCGCCGGTCGGAACTGACGCACAGTCGGGTCGCTATCGAAGGCCAGGGAAAGACTATCCGAAAGCGAGCAGGTCGCCCCAGGCAATGCCAAAGGCCTGCCTGGGGCTGAGCCGCCCAAAAGCCTGGGCTGATGGGCGAATTTACACAGTCGACGCCAGATTTAGAAATTTGCCTTCAGTGTCAGGCTGTAGCGACGATCATTAAGCTGCCACAGAAGGCCGCCTGAGGGTCTGGTCACGTAGGTGTGGTACATGGAATTGGTCAGGTTCACGGCATCCACGGACAGCGTGAAGACCTTGCTGATCTGGTAGCTCGCCGATGCATCCAAAGACGAGTACGGAGCTGCAAATTGGTTTGCGCCGAAGACGCCGCTGCCATTGATCTGGTCAAGATATGAAGAGCGCCAGTTGTACGCGATCCGAGCCTGAACCGGGCCCTTTTCGTAGAGACCGATGATATTGTAGCTGTTTTTTGACAACTTAGGCAGGGGAACAGTTGTTCCGCCCGAATCAACGGCTGAATCTACGTATGTATAGTTCGCCTGGATGCCCAGGCCGCTCCACAGGCCAGGCAGAAAGTCAAAGAATTGAGTATAGCCTGCCTCAAAGCCCTGAATTTTTCCTTTGCCGAGATTTACGCTTGTCCAGATATCGTAGTCGACCCCACCAAAATTCATGACCTGACGCCTGCCGGCCAGGTATCCATTGACGTTTTTGCTGAAGACGCCGAAAAATGCCAGGTTCGACGAACCCCAATAATATTCAGCGGTCAGGTCATAGGACGTCGCGGTCATCGGCTTAAGGTACGGATTCCCGGAACTGCCAGTGGGTCGGCCATTTTCGTCATATTGCGACGGAATATTCGGATTTAGCTCCACATGTGCGGCCATATCTGAGAAGTTCGGCCGAGTGATGGTCTGGCCGAAGGCTGCACGAATTTGAAGCTTATCGGAAACATGCAGCCTGGCATTCAGGCTCGGCAAGATATTCGTGTAATTGTTATCAATCGCGATATTCTGCGTGGTGGTGCCTTGATGCAGGTAACCGATGGATTTCTGATTGGTCTTTACTGCGCGAACGCCGGCCGTACCGTCCAGGTCGTAGCCCATGACCGTTGTCGCGAAGTCGCCGGTCAAATATAATGCCTGAGTGGTCTCTTCCTGGCGATTGATGTCGCCAGGGCTGAATGTTGTTTTGAAGGTGTAGGAATTCGGTTTTCCCGCGAACAATTCAGCGTATGTCTTAACGGTGTAATCAAAGACGCTGGAGTGCGGATCGGCATATTCCGGGAACACACCCACCGCGAACCCAACGCCAGGCACCATGAAGTTGCTGGCCGGCCCGGCATAAGCCAGATTCGGATGCTCTGATACCGGAATCAGAGGACAGGCACCCCAGCTCGGATTTGTGCCCGTGTCGTTGCAGACGCCGGTATTGTCCCAGTTGCCGCGAAGCAGAAGCTTTGCATCGGAGAGCCGTACGCCAGCGTGCAACTTGTTAAAGAAATGGCCGTCGTTGTCGAAGTCAAAATCTTGCGTGAACGCCGTCGTTTGAAGCCGGTGGCGGTCGACGGCATTGGCGAGCCACTCATAATACCAATTATTCGGATTGCCGAAATAGGCTGAGGGAACTGTCGGGTTCGCGGGATCAACGACCATGAATTTCGGGTACTTACCAGTCACATCAAACTTGATGTTGAGATTCGGTATGTTCGCGACGCTTCTGCTTTCATTGTCGTACAACTTGACGGAATCGCCATTTCTGTCCGCATCATAGGTGGCACGCTCATAAGCAAAGTCTGTTTTTGACCTAAGCCTTTCCGTGATCTGCCACTTGAAATTGAGAACGGTAATGTTTGTATTGTTTCTAACATCCTGGTCAAAACGGGATGTTGAAAAAATTTGCGGTGACAGAATGCCGCTTGTCGCGTTCCCGTCTGATCCCCAGGTGAATGTCGAGCCGGCCGCAGCCTTGGGGTCGGTATTTTTGTCATCCCCGTAGAGGTATTCCCCGCGACGTATGAACTGATATTCCGAATGGATGTTCTGAGCCGTGAAAAGCATATTTTCATTCGGTTGCCACTGATAGGCAACCGCCAGCCCCTCGCGGACGCGCCGGCCCGAATCCTGGTATATTTCGAAGGATGTCGGCACATAGAGCGTGGTCAGGGCGCCCTTGTTTGGAAAACTCGCAAACGCCGCCGGATTTGAACTCGCCGTGATCACGTGTTGCTGCTGCTGAAGAACGGCATCCTGACGATAATAGGTTTGACCAACTGTCGCATTGATCAGGAACCCCATCCGTCCTGCGCCGGTTTCAAACTGGCGACTTATCAGGCCGGAAATCGACGGAGACGATTTGCGAGCCCGGTCGTAATAGTTCGCTTTGAGCGAAATACTGTTGATGTCCGACTTCGAATCGAACGGCAACCGGGTGCGAATATCAATAACGCCGCCGATACCACCTTCGATCAGGTTCGAAGCGGCGTTCTTATAAACGTCAACTCCGGCCATCAGTTCCGAGGGCAGGCCCTCAAGATCAGGGGCGCGGCCGCCGTTCGCCGTAAAGAAGTCGTGACCGTCGATCAGGTTGCGAACCTGGGTCATGCCGCGGATGGTGACCGCCGGTTCGGTTTTGTGATCGTAGTCCGTCCCGCCTTCACCATAGCGCCGTTGAATCTGGACGCCGGTGATCCGTTGCAGCGACTCGATTGTGTTCACGTCGGGCAACTTGCCGATATCGGTTGCCTGGATGGAGTCGACGATCTGGTTGGCATTCTTCTTCAAGTTACGCGCGGATCGCACCGAGGCGCGCACGCCTGTGACCACGACAACCGTTTCTTTCGTGTCGGCGGCTGCGGCAGGTGCATTGGCATCCTGAGCGTAGGAAGCGATGGGCAGGGCGAAGGCGAGCGCCCCCGCTGTGGCGAATAGCGCGGACTTATAGGCATTGCGTTTGGACACTTGAATCCTCCTAGTGTTCTTATAATGGCGAACCGAGAAAGCCCAAATTTTGTTGGCGAGCCGTCGCGCCCCCGAAATGAGCCGAGTTCTCCCCACTCATTAAATCGCATTATATGTTTTTTCAACGACAAATTTGTATGATTTATTCCTGGCTCATCGTTTTGAAATTTTGTTGCGCAATTGACACGATGCCCCATTTTGTCCAGCAGAGCGTATAGGAGTGTCCGATATTAGTTGCCCCAACGGCATCACTGCGCGATTCATATCGAAGATGTTTAGAGTCTTGAATCTGGATATGTAATCATACATTATTAGTGCAATAAAAATTATAAATAACCGAAGGATGGAAATTTTGGAATCGAATGACAGGTGGATCAGGCGAGTCGTTATCGTCGGTGGGGGAACGGCCGGCTGGATGACAGCGGCCGCCCTATCTCAAGTTCTTGATGGACGGGTGGCGCTGACATTGGTCGAATCTGATGCGATCGGGACCATTGGCGTTGGCGAGGCCACCATCCCGCCGATTCGCACGTTTCATGAATTGGCCGGCGTCAACGAGTCCGACTTTATCCGTGACTGCTGCGCAACTTTTAAGCTGGGGATCGAGTTCCGCAACTGGTCAGGCTTGAACACCAGGTACTTCCACCCCTTCGGCGTTTACGGTACCAGCAAGGATCTGGGCTATTTCTTTCAATATTGGCTGCGCCTGGCCGACCTGGGCCGGGTTGCGGACATCAGCGATTTTTCGCTGTGCACCCTGGCGGCACGGAAGAATGGCTTTGCGCAACAATCTCAAGACCCCAACCATCCCCTCCACAATGTCTTCTCCGCCTATCATTTTGACGCATCCCTCTATGCCCGGCACCTGAAGACCTTGAGCGTCGCCAGGGGCGTCACCCATAGGCTGGGCGACATAGTGGATGCCGAGAAAGACCAGGCCAGCGGATTTGTGACCGCCTTATGTCTCAAGTCCGGAGAGAAGATCGAAGGTGATCTGTTCATCGACTGCTCGGGCATTCGCGGCGCCCTGATCGAAAAATCAATGGGAGCGCCCTACGAGGACTGGTCCAAATGGCTGCCGATGAACCGGGCCATAGCGGTGCCGTGCGAACGGCAACAGCCCCTGACGCCCTATACGCTTTCCACGGCGCATCCGTTCGGCTGGCAGTGGCGCATCCCGTTGCAACATCGCGTCGGCAACGGAATTGTCTATTCAAGCGCCTTCGTATCCGACGATAAGGCAGCCGAAACCCTCACCGCGAATATTGAAGGCAAGGCCCTGGCGCCTCTCAATCGCATACAGTTTACGACGGGCCGGCGAAAAACGCCGTGGACAAAAAACGTCGTCGCCATCGGACTTTCCAGTGGTTTCATGGAGCCTCTCGAATCCACCAGCATCCACCTCATTCAGTCGAGCATCCAAAGGCTGATCAAGCATTTTCCCGACAGGACCTTTTCCGCGATAAATACGGCCGCCTACAATAAGGGGGCTGAGGCGGAAATCGAAAACGTTCGCGACTTTCTCATCCTGCACTATCATGCGACGGAACGTAACGACTCGGAGCTCTGGAACTACACAAGAACCATGCAGGTCCCCGACAGCCTGACACATCGGATTGAATTGTTCAGAGAGCGTGGGCAGCTTAATATTGCCGCAGAGGAGCTGTTTCAAACCACGTCCTGGCTGGCGGTATTGATGGGCCAGGGTATCAGGCCACGAACCTATATGCCGACAATGGCATTCCAGGACGATGACCTTCTCGCCGAAGGTTATGCCCGGCTTGAGCGATATCTGAAAGGAACGGCGGAACGTTTACCGGATCACCTGGAGTTCCTTCGCGCCCACGGGCTCCTCAATGAGGGGCTTCTCACGGCCGCAACCTGATCGGCACCTGGTAGCGGTCAAACACACATATTGCTTCGATTTTTTGGGTCATAGGCAGGTAGATGTCAATTCAACGTCCGCACCGGGCAGGTTCACGCAGGTGGCATGGCGCATGGCTGTTTGGCGGCTATGCTCTGATTCAGGCGGCCTGCCTCGCCACAGGCGCTTTTGCACAAGCCTGCCCTGCGTCCGGCCCCGCCGATATCGTGGACGTTGACGTGTCTCCGCGATGGTCTGAACCGGGCAAGCCATTCGAAGGTTGGGGGACGGCGCTCGCCTGGTTCGCTAATGTCACGGGGCAACTGCCAGCGCCGGTCCGCACGCGGTTGGCGGACCTGCTTTACAGCAAGGACGGCTTGCAGCTGAATATCGCCAGGTACAATATCGGCGGCGGAAATTCACCCGAAACCAAGCCTTATCTGCGCGCCGGCGGTGATGTTCCGGGCTTCTGGCGCCGCCCTGAAGGCGTTGCGTCAATGGACGACTGGGATCCGCGGGATCCGGAGCAATGGGACTGGTCCGCAGATGCAGGGCAACGCTGGTGGCTTGATGCGATCAGGGAGCGCGTGCCGGAGAGCGAAAGGATTTTTGAGGCTTTTTCGAACTCGCCGCCTTATTTCATGACGGTCAGCGGCCTGGTTTCCGGCCATCAGGACGGCCTGCAAGACAATCTTCGCCCGGGCTACGAGTCGAAATTCGCCGACTACCTGGTCCAGGCGACAGCGGAGCTGGAGAAGCGCCATCATATCGTTTTCCGGACACTCTCGCCGGTCAATGAACCGAACACGCCCTACTGGCATGCCGACAATGCTCAGGAGGGGGCGCACTGGTCGCCGCAACGACAGGCACTTATTATCAAGGCGGTCGCACGCGCACTGCGCAGCCAGAATCTGACCACGGAAATTGCCGGCGTCGACGAGACGAATGCACAGACCTTCATGCTTGATTGGTCCGGCCTCGACGATGACGCAAGGGCCGAGATCGACCAGATCAACATCCACAGCTATGACACGACCGGCAAGGCAGGCGTGCGCGATCTGGGCCGCCGCACGGGAAAGCGGCTTTGGATGTCGGAAACCGATCTATCCCCGCCCAATGTCTGGCAGGACTATGACGACATGCGGCCGGCAATTGCGCTGGGAGAGCAAATTGTCAGCGATATCAATCGGCTGCAACCTGTTGCCTGGGTTCTTTGGCAAGCCGTCGAGAACGAATCAGCCGATCCTAAAGCGGGATCGAACTGGGGACTGATCAAGATGGACTTCTCCAATCGAGTCTCACCCGACATCCACCTGACGTCAAAATACTGGGCGATGGGGAATTTCACCAGATATCTGCGCCCGGGAGATCGCTTTGTTCCGGTCGATGATGACGACACAGTTGTCGCTGTCAGGCCGGGTACACCCGGCTTCACGGCCGTCCATGTCAATCCTGGCGTCCTGGCTCAACGCGTGCACATCAACCTGCCGCCGGCAGCACAAGGGGACAGCAAGAAACGGTCATACACGGTGTCGCTTGTCGTGTCGGATAGTCACCGTCATCTGAAAAACGAATGCGGCGTTGTGCGAAATGACGACGGAACCGTTGTCGTCCCGCCCATGTCGGTGACGACCATCCGGTTTGATCACTGACCGACGGCCGTCGGGCCGGCGCACGTGCCTTGCATTGTATGTCGGATAAAGCGTAAGTTACTGGTTAGAGCGTAATCGAAACATGGGCGAAAAAGACATTTCCAGAAACAAGGTGACATCGGCAGATTATGCCTTCGAGGACGGCAATTCGCAGGGGCGCCTGCATGGATCGCTAGCCCATCGCCTGGCCGTCGATATTTTGAACGGGGTCTATCAGCCCGGTGATATTCTGCCCTTCCAGCTCGATTCAAGCGAGGCGCTGAATATTTCCCGCACGCCATACCGGGAAGCGCTGAAAATATTGACGGCCAAGGGTCTTGTCGAAAGTCGTCCGAAACGCGGAACGCAGGTATGTGACCGAACACATTGGAATTTGCTCGATCCGGAAGTGATGGGGTGGATGTTCGAAACCACGCCGACGTCGGACTTCATCGACGGTCTCTTTGAATTGCGCCTGATTAACGAGCCAGCCGCCGCCGAACTTGCCGCGGAGCGCCGTACCGAGGAAGAGGTCCGACGCATGAAGGAGGCGCTCGACATAATGGGGCGCGAGACCCTGGCGACCGAAACCGGCCGAGCAGCTGATCTCGATTTTCACAAGACGCTGTTGCTGGCTACACGAAATGAAGTGTTGGTCTCACTTAACAGTTCGATTGCGGCTGCCATTGCCTGGTCAACCCGCTTAAAATCCACGGACCCCAAGGACGCTCGCGATAGCTGGCCGGATCATGCCCGCGTCTACGAAGCCATCGAAGCCAGGAATCCCCGTGCCGCGCGATGGGGCATGGAATGCCTGGTTCGCTTCGCACTGGAAGACACACGCCGCTCTCAGGTTCGTCACGCTCACGCCGACGAAAATGAGAACCGGCGATAGATGGTCTTTAGGCCTGGATGATCGTTCATTTTCGAAATTCTCGTCAAAAACAAACAGCGGCTACCGTTCCGGCGCGTCCAAATGGCTATTCCGACACGGGAGCGAAACGAATCATGAAGGTCTTGCCGGCGATCTCGGTGAGACAGTTAACGCCCCTCAGCCCGGTAAAGGGCTGCGGCCTTTGTCTGACGATTCTATTTAAAGTCATTTCGCTTCAAGTTGCCGGACGCGGTTTGACGTGTTAACGTCGACAATGTACAATAATACGTACAATTGAGGCCATCATGAGACACGTCACCTATTCCGCCTTCCGCAACGATCTTGCCAAACTGCTGGACAAGGTTGCGGAGGATCACGCGCCTTTGCTGATCACCCGGCAAAATGGAGCTCCGGCCGTCGTCATGTCGCTGGAAGATTTTTCGTCGTGGCAGGAAACGGCCTACCTGATGTCCAGTCCGAAAAATGCCGAACGTCTCAATGAGTCCATTGCACAGCTTCGAGCAGGCCGCGGTACAGAGCGTGACTTGATTGAAGAATGAAAAAAGTCTTTTCAGACAGGGCGTGGGACGACTATTTGCATTGGCAGGCTACGGATAAGGCGCTTCTTAAGCGTATCAATGCGTTGATCAAGGATATCGACCGCAGCCCGTTCGAAGGAATTGGACAGCCAGAGCCACTGAAACACAATTGGCAAGGTTTTTGGTCACGAAGAATAGATCAGGAGCACCGCTTGATTTACGAGATTTCAGAAGATTCGATTTTCATCGCCCAGATGCGCTTCCATTACTAAACTCCACCTTTAACGAATCCCAGTTTAGACACCCGTTCGCTCAACGGCTTGTCGATCAGCGCGTCGAACACAAATGCCGTCACGATCGCCGCCGCGACTCCCATTGCCCACAGCCCCCACTGTACAGGCGTGCTCAGCCCGAACCGCTCGACCAGTTTCGGCATGGCGCTGAACCAAACCGCGCCGACCAGCGAATGCGTCAGGAACAACGCGAACGACGCCTGGCCCATGCGCTTGGTCACCATTGTCTCGCCGAAGGTCACAGCCCCGGACACCGCGAGCACCGTGCCCAGCAGGCACAGGATCGCGCTGTCCGTCCCGGCGTGGCGTGGCAGGCCTGACAACAGGCATATGCCGGTGAAGGCGGCCGCCAGGGTGGACCAGTAGACGATTTTCGAGACGCGCAAGCCGGCGGTCATACGCTCGATGAGGTTACCCAGAATGAAAAGCGGTACGGCGCGCAACAGTCCCCAGGCAAACGGCAAATCGACAAAGGCATGATCCGCCAGGGTCAGGGCCAGGAGATGTCCGGCCAGCAGAATGGCAAGCGCCAGGCCAGCCAGGACCGCCAATGAGCGGTTATATATCCATGGCAGATAGACACTGAACAGGGCATAGCAGACCAGCAGGGCTGAGATCGTCCAGGTCGGCACATTCCACGCCGGCTCATGGATAATGCCCCAGCCATGAACCAAAAATGCCTGCGCAAACAAGGCCAGACCACCATATTTCTCGGCGTGATTGGGCGCAAATCCGGCCAGGCTCGACAAGGCCACAAAGACCGCAAACGCCGCCAGCACGATGACATGCGACGGCCATAGCCGCGCAAACCGCTTCAGGAAGAAATGCGACCGGCGCATGTGCGAGGTCACCAGCCTCTGGCCATAGGCGCGCGACAGCACATAACCCGACAGGAAAAGAAAGAAATCGGTCGCCAGCCAGCCCTGGGCAAAAACCGGCGATACCTGGTCCAGCGAAACCGGCGCGGACTGGCCGTAATGGAACAGCAGGATAAAGCTGGCGGCCAGGAAGCGCAGCACATCAAGGCTGGCGCCCCCGGCCCGGCCGGACACGGCAACCGGTGCGTCGGCCGCGGCTGTAAAGGAAAAGGAAAAGGACAGGGTTTTCACCCTGCCCTTTTAACCCATACCCGTTAAATTCTCGTTTTGTGAGGTCAAGTGAGGTCTGGAACTACTTCGGGGCTCCACCCGGCGCCGGAGGTGCCGCCCGCGGTATGCCGGCCTTTTCGCCCGGCTTCATGAACTTGACCAGGACGCGCTGGCCGATGAGGAACGGCGTTCCCGCGGCCGACACCACGACCTCGACGACGCGCTCGTCGCTGGCCTCGTTGCCGCCGTCCGACTTGAGCTTGCGGGCGCCGAAGGTGGCGGCGATGCGGATGACCTTGCCGACATAGAGCTTGGTCGGGTCGGCTTCCGGGATGATTTCGACGTCCTGGCCGACGGTCACGGACGGAATGGCGCTTTCGACGATTTCCGAACGCACAATGTGCGGGATGGCGGGTTCCAGGTCGAACATGTTCGACACGTTCAGGGTCGATGCCCCGGCGCCCGGCTGGGCGTAGCGACGGATGATCTTTCCGTCCATCGGCGCGCGAACCGTCGTCAGTTCAAGATTATATTCGGCCTGGGCCAATTGCGCCCGCGAGGTCGCGACGGCTGCCTGCTGGGTGCCGAGTTGCGCCTGCGCCGTGGCAATCGCGTCGCGCGCCTGATCCAGCTTTTGCTGGGCGACAAAATTACTGGGCGCCAGCTTGGCCAGGCGGTCATATTCGCGTTGCGCCGTCGTGATATTGACCTGGGTCAGGGCCATCTGGCTTTGCGCCTGGGCAACCTGGGCACGGGCGCTGTTGACCGCCAGAACCGAGTCCGTGTCCTCCTGGCGCGCCAGGATCTGGCCCTTGGTGACCATGTCGCCTTCCTGGACATAGACGGCGCTGACCACGCCGGCGCGGCGGGCGGCTACCTCGACGACACCGCCTTCGACGTCGACCTTACCGGCCGCAATGGCGGCATAGGGCGAAGGCGGCGCCTTGACCGCGGCCTTGGGATCGGGCTTGGCACCCGGCATCTTGCAGGCGGTCAGGGAGCCGGCCGTGAGGGCCAGGATGGCGAGAGCGGTGGCGGTGGCGAACGTGCGGGACATAGGGGTTCTCTGTTCCAAAACTTAGGCGATCGAAGGCGGTTCGGAGATCATCGTATCACTGAGGATCTTGCCGTCTTCCATGTGAATGACTCTGTCGGCATAGGCTTCAAGGCGCGGGTCATGGGTCACGACGACCACGGCCGCCCCACGTTCCTTGGCCGCCTGGTGCAGCAGCTTGATACAGACCTGGCCGCTCACCGAATCGAGCGCCGAGGTCGGTTCATCGGCGAACAGAAGCGATGGCATCTTGGCCAGGGCGCGGGCGATGGCAACGCGCTGCTTTTCCCCGCCGGACAACTCCGCCGGATATTGCTTCAGCCGATTGCCCAACCCGACCGATTCCAAAACCGCGACAGCCCGCTTATGCGCCTCTGCCTTGGGGACCTTGCAATATTTCAGCACCTGCTCGACCTGTTCGGTGGCGTGCAGCGCCGGGAACAGGTTAAAACCCTGGAAGATAAAGCCACAGTGGTCGAGACGAAACTTGTCGACCTTGCCGCGCGACTTCTTCCACAGGCTTTCGCCCAGCGCCATGACCTCGCCCTCGTCGGGCTTCATCAATCCGGACAAGGCGGCAATAAGGGTCGATTTGCCCGAACCCGACGGCCCCATGACCATGGTCACCTGACCGTGCCAGGCGGTGAAATCGACGCTCTTCAGCACCTGCTGCTTGATCTTGCCGATCTTGTAGCCCTTCGACAGGCCCTTTGCGTTCAAAGCTAGTTTCGCACTCATCGCAACAGATCCGCAGGCTGGCTCTTCTTCAGGACACCGAGCGAGATGATGCCCGACAGGATGGAAATGATCATCAGCATGATGGCGACCGGGATATCGATGAACAACGGAAAGTCCATCGGCACACCGTAGGTCTTGGCCAGCGCCCCTACCCCCCCGACAAGCACCACCGTCAAAGCCAGCCCGGCGATCCCGACCCAGAAACTCAGCTCCATGATGATCAGCCGCAACGATCCCATGGAAACGCCCAGTGCGCGCAGCGAGGCAAACTCCTTGATATTGGCCATGATGGCGCCCTGCAGGGTCTGCCAGGTGATGATGATGCCGATGCCGACCCCGACGATGGCCATGAAGCCGATCATGATGGCGATGCCGCCTTCCTTCAGTATGCCGGTCTGCGAGCTCTTGGCCAGTTGTTCACGCGTCCATGCCTTGAATTGACCGGTGCCCATGGCGTTGAGTTCGGTGGCCACTTCCTTGACGCGCGCAGGGTCCTTCAGCTTGACCAGCAGCGGGCCGACCCGTGGGCCGTCATCGGCGACATAGATTAGCTTGGCGGTCTGGTACGACGTAAAGACCTGGGTATTGAACATGTTGGGATAACCGTCGACCACGCCCGCGACCGTGACAGTCCGCCCGTTCATCTTGGCCTTGTCGCCCAGCTTTACGCCCAGCTTGCCGAGGCTGGTACTGTCGAGGACGACGGCGAACGGCTCCTTCAGTGCCTCGATGGTAGCTTCGGAAAAATCGTCTGGCAGGGTGACGGCGCCCTTGACCGGGTTCACTACGACGACCCGGACCCCGTCGCTTTTCGACGGCTGGCCGTCCTTGGGGAAGTTCGAGAACATGGCCCAATTCATCACCATCGGCTGGACTTCCGTAACCTCCGGGTGCTGGTAGATGGTGGGGATCAGCCGGCGCGGCTGACCTGAGTCACCGAAGATGCCGTCGGCCTGTGGCGGCAGGATGATGATCTGCGCCGGCGAGTGTTCGATGGTAGCAGTGAACGACTTGGCCATGCCCATGAACATGCCAGTCATGGCAAGGACCAGCAGACCGGCGCAGGCCAGGGCGATGACGGCCGCCAGATAGCGCCGCCATTCGTAAATCAAGGTCGATAAGGCGAGAGACATATTACCACGTGTGAGGCGCGGAAGGCGCAGGCCGTAACATTTAGGACTTTCTTATAAAGGTCTAATTAAATCGGCGTAACATGCGTGACGATTTTGCAATGTGGCTGCAATACCACCCGCATAAGGACGAAAATGCCGGATAGCGGGATGTGACGTGCGCATCCGTTATTCGGATTACAGGTCTTTCGAGGCGGCCACAAAATAGGTAATCCCCGACCACAGCGAGGCGATCGCGGCCAGAACCAGCAGCAGATTGGCGATTATATAGGCCGTATCCGACCATTCGAGCGGCAGGTCGAACGCCGCCCAGCTTTCGGTCAGCAGCAGAGCGCCCAACGCCACCAGTTGCAGGGTCGTCTTGATCTTGCCCATGAAGTTGACCGGGACCTTGACACCCTTGGCGCCCGCCGCTTCACGCAAGGCGCTGACAGCGAATTCGCGGAACAGGATGATGGCGGCCGGCAGGGCGAAGACCGGATCGCCGGTCTTGATGCAGAACAGGCCCAGAATGGTGCCGCAGACCAGGATCTTGTCGGCGATCGGATCGAGAATGGCGCCCCACTGGCTTTCGGCGTGCAGCTTGCGCGCCAGGATACCATCGAACAGATCGGTAAAGGCCGCAATGACGAACAGGTAGAAGCCCCAGCGCTGGGCCGGATAATAGGCGCCCGAATTGACGTCAAAGAAGGGTATGCCGCCGACCGAGGCCGCCAGCAGGCAGAACATCACGATCCCGGCGACCAGACGGATCATGGTCAGGATATTGGGGATCGGATTGACTTTTTCACCTGTCATCGGGGCACCGTTGGCTTGAATCTGGCGCGCAGCCTGCCCGCCATGGTCACGGCGAGATAGCACACTCCATTGCCAATACCAGTGCATTTTGTTGCTTTAGCGGCACGCCGGCCACAATTGCGCTCACACGCCTTGACCTGAATGTCCATGAACCGCTAAGGCCCGTGCGTGCTGAAGGTGCTCCCGTTTGCCCGGGAGATAATAGGGAAGCCGGTGAGATTCCGGGACTGTGCCCGCAACTGTAAGCGCCGAGTTCGATGGCACATGTCACTGGTTAAGCCGGGAAGACGCCATCTGACGTTTCAGGCGCAAGTCAGGAAACCTGCCTCGGCTGTCGTCCTTTGCGCCGCCGGGTCCAGCGTCGCCAGCAAGAAGCCTCTTGAGAGACGATGTGTTTGTAAGCCGTACAGCGTTCGCTGCCCGGTTTTCGTCCCTGACTGGTCGTGCGGCGCCCGCCGCACAGCTTGGTCTCTCACTGAAAGACGCTGACATGTTCAAGCGAATCCTCCTGACAACGGCCACCCTGCTGGCTCTCCCTCTCCTTGTCCACGCCGAAGACACCGAAGTTATTGTCACCATCACGCGCCAGGACCTGCCCGTCGCCAAGGTCGGCCAGGCCGTCGACGTCCTGAACCAGCAGGATATCACCTCCTTCCAGTCGGTCATGCTGGCCGACCTGCTGACCCACACCACCGACCTCAGCCTGACGCGCAATGGCGGACCGGGTGCCGCGGCCAGCGCCTCGATCCGCGGAGCAGGCGCTGACCACACCCTGTACCTGCTCGACGGCGTGCGGCTGAACGACCCGTCGCAGGTCGGCGGCGGCACCAATCTCGGCCTGGTTGCCACCGACGACGCGGCACGCATTGAAGTCCTGCGCGGTCCGTTGTCGACCCTGTGGGGCTCCGGCGCCCTGGGCGGCGTGGTCAGCGTCACCACACGCAAGGCGGCCCAGCCTCTCGAAGGCCAGGTTGGCGTCGAAGGCTTCGACGACTACAATACAGCCCATGCTGCCGTGGGTGGCAAGAGGGGCGGCTTTAGCTGGCGCGTCTTCGGCAATGCCCTCCACGACGACGGCGTCTCGGCCTTTGCCGGCGGTACGGAACCCGACGCTTTCGACCAGACCAACCTCGGCGCCAGGGCGTCATACGACCTGACGGACAGCACAACGGTGCGCGCCTTTACGACCTACAGCCGCAGTCGCAACAATTACGACGGCTACCTGCCGCCGTCCTATGCCTTCACCGACACCGACGAATTCGGCCGGACGAAGACGCGACTCAGCTATGTCGCGCTCGACAACCACTTCGCCAACGGCGAACAAACCTTGTCACTGAGCGAAAGCCAAGCCGATCGCCATGACTATTTCGCTGATGGCTCGGAATTCGTGGCGCGCGGCCATATCCAGTCGGCCGATTACCACCTGCTGTATCGCCTTGGCGACACGACCCGACTGCTCGGGGGCGTGACCTATGAACGCGACACCATGCGCATCGCCTCCCCGGCGCCGTGGGATCCGAACCCGACGCCGCTGTCAGTCTCGGTGACGACGACCAGCCTCTACGGTCAGGCGTCGCGCGACTTCGGTCCGGCCACCGTGTCGCTGAGCGCCCGCCACGACGACAATTCGAGCTATGGCAACCAGGACATCGCCCAACTGGCCTTCGCAACGAAGCTTAACGATCGTGTCCGCCTGCACGCCAGTGCCGGTCAGGGCGTCAAGACTCCCAGCCTCTACCAGCTTTACAGCGACTACGGCACAGCCAGCCTGGTCACCGAAAAGGGCCTGACGATCGATGGCGGCGCCGATGTCGCATTGGGCAACGGTTCGCTCGGCGCCACGGCCTTTACCCGCACCGTGCGTGACCTGATCGACTTCGGGTACGACAACTGCACGGCGGTCCAACCTTACGGCTGTTACGGCAATATCGACCGATCAAAAGCCTCGGGCCTGGAGCTGGAAGGCCTCCAGACCTTCGGCGCCTGGACCGTCCGGGGCAATTACAGCTTCCTCGACACCGACAACCGTTCCTTCGGGCTGGAAGGCAAGAAGTTGCCGCACGCTCCGGAACAAATGGGCAGTATCGATATCGCCTGGCAGGTCAATGACCGGCTGTCCCTCGGCGGCGGCCTGCGCCACGTCGGCGACAGTTTCGACAACGCTTCCAACACGCGCAAACTAGCGGCCTATGACCTGGTCGACCTGCGCGCCAGCTACGATATCGGCCGCGTACGTTTGTACGGCCGGATCGAGAACGCCGGCGATACGCGCTACGAGACGGCGGGCGGTTATGGCCAACCCGGCCGGCGCATTTGGTTGGGGATCGCAGCGAAGATCTTCTAAAAACCAGGTCTTTTAGGAAGTAAACCCCCGCGAACAGGGGGTTGTCACGGACGGTCGAGGGCGCGACAGTCATGGCGTTCTTTTAAGCCATTTCAAGATACGTCTTTTAACAGGGGCCGCGGGTTGTCCAACCATCCGCGGCCTTTTATTTCAGGAATTTTCCCACAGATTGCCACAGATTTTCACAGATTAGCGCAGGCGAACTGCCGATCTCACAGCAATCATGAAGGCCTGCAGCGCGGAACTGTCGCGTATGCTACTGAAAAATCTGTGAAAATCTGTGCCAATCTGTGGGGAAAAATACTTTTACCCCTTCACAAAGTCCGCCTTGCCGCCGGTTTTTGAAACGACCTCGATCCCCTCGATGCGCATCGTCTTGTCGACCGCCTTCAGCATGTCATACAGCGTCAGGCCCGCCACACTGACCGCTGTCAGGGCCTCCATCTCGACCCCGGTCTGGCCGCTGGTCCGGACCTCGGCCGCGATGACGAAGCCCGGCAGCGACGCGTCTTCGGCAATGGACACCACAACCTTGGTCAGGCTCAGGGGATGGCACAAGGGGATCAGGTCGGCCGTCTTCTTGGCCGCCATAACGCCCGCCAACTCTGCCGTCGAGATCACGGCGCCCTTCGGCGTCCTGCCCTCGCGCACCAGGTCCAGGGTCGCGGCGGCGCAGACCAGGCGGCCCGTTGCCCTGGCGGTGCGTACCGTCACGGCCTTGTCCGAAACATCGACCATACGCGCCCGGCCATGTTCGTCGATATGCGACAGATCGCTCATGACCACCTCTTCAAGCTCAGCGCGTCTTCGGCCCTGGGCTCTACCCAGCGGTCTGTGTCCTCGCCCACCTCGCGCTTCCACAACGCCGCCTCGGATTTCAACCGGTCCATCATATAGTCGACGGCCTCGAAGGCTGCCCGACGATGGCTCGATGCCGCAGCCACAAAAACCACCGGTTCACCCGCCTCTACGCGGCCACAGCGGTGCAAGACCGTCACCGCCTCGACGTCGAACCGCGCCCGGGCCGCCACGACGATGGCTTCAATCGACGCTTCAGTCATACCGGGGTACCAGTCGAGATAGAGGTAATCTACCAGGGCGGA
Source organism: Asticcacaulis sp. P2_C5 (assembly GCF_056404555.1). NCBI lineage: Bacteria > Pseudomonadati > Pseudomonadota > Alphaproteobacteria > Caulobacterales > Caulobacteraceae > Asticcacaulis > Asticcacaulis sp. P2_C5. The sequence goes on along the minus strand of NZ_JBFUDU010000003.1, from coordinate 333,367 downwards.
CGTTCCGCCGCCGGTCTCGGCGCGCACGACGCCGGTAAAGCTGGCCACGGCGCCGTGATGGCCGTTCTCGACCAGGAATTCGGCCTGGGCGGCTGCCGCATTGAGCGGCTGTTCCAACAACTGGATCATGCTATCCCCCGGAAAAGACGGAAAAAAACGCGACTTCATCGCCGTCGCGCAAGGGCTGGTCATCGGTCACCTGCTGGCGATTGACGCTCATCCGGATGGCCGGCGTGGTCACCTGACCGGTCGCCAGCGCCTCGGCAAAGAGGTCGTCCCTGAGGGCCAACAGGCCGTCGGCCTGGCGCATAATCCGCCTGACGCCGGCGATGTCCGCCATGCGTCCGAAAAACAGCACCTCGACATGTGCTTGACCCATGCGTCATCCTTTATCAAGATTTTCTGCCGCTTACCGTATATGCGCTTGATAAAGCACTCATAAACGTTTCAATAGCCGCCAATCAAGCCAAGCCTTCCCTTCGGGTCTTCATGAGTCTGTCCAATTACCGGCTACTGCGTTTTTTTGCCCGTCTGTTCGGCAAGAAGGCCGACCCTCTGCCGCTGCCCGACCCGTCCGACCCGGCCTCGTTCAAGGTGCTGCTGCATCGTCCCCAGGTCGAGCTCGACACCGAGGGGCTGAAGAAGTTTTATACCGGCAAGCGCATCCTGGTCACCGGTGCCGGCGGCTCCATCGGATCGGAAATCGCCAAGCAGGTTCTGTCATTGGGTGCTGCCCATGTGGCCCTGGTCGACCACTCGGAACTGGCCCTCTATGAGATCGACCGCGCCATCCGCGGCGAATTCCCCGGCGTATCCGCCCGCCCCATCCTGTGTTCGATCCGGCGCAAGGAACGTTTTGCCGCCGTCGTCGCCGAACAAAAGCCCGATGTCATCTTCCACGCTGCTGCGCTGAAACACGTGCCGATGGTCGAACTGAACCCGTCGGAGTCCGTCCTGACCAATGTGCTGGGCACGCAATATGTCATCGACGCCGCCAAGGCCGCCGGAGTGAAACAACTGGTCCTGATCTCGTCGGACAAGGCGGTGGCGCCGTCGTCTCTGATGGGCGCGACCAAACGCCTGGCCGAGCACCTGATCCGCACCCAGATTTCCGACACACACCAGGCCTGCGTGGTGCGTTTCGGCAATGTCCTGGGCTCGACCGGCTCAGTCGTCCCCTTGTTCAAGTCGCAGATCGAACGCGGGGGGCCGATCACCCTGACCGACCGCGACGTCGAACGCTATTTCATGACCATATTCGAGGCGGTGCAGCTGGTCCTGACCTCGGCGATGAACAATGCCCAGACGCCGGAGCACAAGTCGGGCCTGTACATTCTGGAGATGGGCAAGCCGATCAAGATCATGGATCTCGCCAACCGGATGATCAAACTCTATGGCCTGCGTCCGGACAAGGACATTGCCATCACCTTTACCGGTCTGCGTGAGGGCGAAAAGATTACCGAGGCGCTGGTCGACGACAATGAGGTCCGCGAACTGGTCCTGCCGGGTATATTCGAGGTGGTCAACCAGGCCAGTGTCGCCCCGATCAGCGATGCGATCATGCAGACCCTGTACGGCCTGGCCCAGGAAGGTCATGACGAACAGGCCAAGACCATGGTGTTCAATTTGGTCAAGAGCCTGCGTCAGGCTTAAGGATGCCCCCTCCGGCGAGACAAGCTCGCCACCTCCCCCGTAACGCCCTGCGGGCTACGGTGGAGGACTAAGTTTTTACATATTGATTTCAAATCCGCTATAGCGCAATCCGATAAAGTGGATGCCACTTTTCGGTTAAATTGCGCGACAAAACAAAAAGTTAGAGCGAAATGACGATTCTATCTAAAGTCATTTCGCTCTAAGGCCAGTCCTCCACCGTAGCGTAGTGCAACGAAGCGTTACGGGGGAGGTGGCGAGCTTGTCTCGCCGGAGGGGGCCCTCTTCTCTTACAGCCCGCCATTCGCACACAAATTGCTTTGCCTGCCGGCGGGCACTATTCAATCGGCGGCAAGCCCAACCGCTTCCCGATCAAACCGACAATCTCCGCGGCAATGTCTTCGCCGTGCGTCATGACATCTTCATGCGCAAACCGAAGCGTCTCGACCCCGCGCTGGGACAACCACGCATCACGCACAGCATCCCGGCGCATCCGTTCGTCGTCATTGTGCACCGAGCCATCAATCTCGATGGCCAGTTTCGCCTTATCGCAATAGAAATCGAGAATGTATGGGCCGACCGGGTGTTGTCGCCGTATCGTAAAGCTCTGCTTCGAGCAGCCCTTCAATCCCATTCACAGCTTGACTTCGGACCGGGTCATGGTCCGCCGGAAATGCCGTGCCAGATTGGTCTTGGCGCCTGGCCGCACGTCCCAATCAGCTCCGCGGCGTGCCGTTCAGGCATTGCGCCGAAAAGACCTCATAGGTCTGGCCGGCGGTGGCCTTGGCCGCCTTCATTTGACTCCAGCGCGCATTGCACGCCCCCAGGCGATCCTGGCGCATCCTGTCGGCCGGGCTCTGGTTGGCGGAGGCCTGGGACTTCGCCATGCATCGCGCCGCATAGGCCTTCATGGCCGCCTTGTCGGGCTTTTTCGCCGTACTGATGGTCTGCCACTGTTCAGCGCAGGTTTGCGGCTTATCGGCGGCGTGGGCCACAGCACCGACAAGCGCAACGGCAGCCAGGAATCCTGTAAAAGCAGCTCTGCGCATGACGGCACCTCCAACGCCCGATTTAGCACGGCGCAGGTTACGCGACAATTGCCAGAGAGGCCTAACCCTTATTAACGCTGTAGGCGGCGAAGAAGACAAAAATGGCGCTGTCGACCTCGGCATTGATCTCTTCGTCGGTCGGTACCGGCAGGTAGTTGAGCAGCCGCGCCTTGATAAGCCGGCCGTGGATCAGCGAGGTGAACTGGTGCGCCGCGCGCAGTGTATCGTCGATCTTCAGTTCGCCACGCGCCACCGCAAGGTCAAGATACTCGGCCAGCAACCGCGCGCCGCGCAGGGGCCCTGTTTCATAGAATAACCGCCCCATTTCCGGAGACTTGGCGCTCTCGGCCGAGATGACACGCCAGTTCTGCAGCGTTTTTTCCGACGTGAAGATACGAAGGTATTTGCGGGCAAAATTGGCCAGCACAGCGCGCGCCTCGCCCTCTTCCTTCAGCAACTCGCCGATCTGGCCACGGTGGAATTCGCAATTGCGCTGCACATAGGCCGTGAACAGCTCTTCCTTGCTTTTGAAGTAGTTATAGAGCGTGCCCTTCGATCCGCCCAGCCGCGCGGCGATCACCGACATCGAGGCCGAGGCATAACCTTCCTGAAGGAAGATCTCGGTCGCAACATCGAGAATCATCTCGCGGCGATCTTCCCGGTCGATACGCCCCTTCGCTTCCACAACGGGGTTGGACACGGGTTTTGTCTGCTGACTCGTCTGGGTACTCAATTCGGTTTCCATGGTTTTCGCACTGCAAAAAATAATCGCAACCGTACGGTACGGTCAGTTGACATATAGTAGATCGGGGCCTATATGTCCAGCCATCAAAATGACCATACCGTACGGTTAGTTCAAGAACATGAGTTCAAGAACATCAGTTCAAAGAGTTGTCCCGATGCCGACCTCGATCTTCAAACACAAGTATCCCCTGATTCTCGCCGCTCTGCTCGCAACGACGGCCCTGACCGCCTGCACGACCGTGCCGCAGAGTGCACCGTTTGCCTCCGAGCCCAGCCAGGCCAAGAAGGATAACCCCATCGAGGCGGCTGTCAATGAAGCGTGGTGGCAGGGGTTTGGCGATCCGCAACTTCAAGCCTTGATGGCGGAAGCCTTTACCAACTCTCCGACCCTGGCCATGGCCGAAGCCCGCCTAAACCAGGCCCAGGCGGTCACGGCACAATACAAGTCCGCCAACCAGCCGTCGGTCGTCTTCAATACTGACGTCCATACCATCAAGCAGAGCTACAATAACGGTTTCCCGCGTGAGTTCCTGCCGCAAGGCTATAACGACCAGGGCGCCGTAACGCTGAACTTCAACTGGGAGCTCGACTTCTGGGGCCGCAACCGCGCCGCCATCGCCGCCGCCAGTACGTCGGCCCTGGCCGCTCAGGCCGACACCGCCCAGGCGCGCCTGGTCCTGTCGACTGCGATTGCATCGGCCTATATCGACCTCGACCGCCAGTACAAGCAACGCGACCTCGCCGAGCGCGCCGTCGCTATCCGCCAGGACAGCGCCAATCTCGTCCAGAAGAAATTGGACAACGGCGTCTCCAACCAGGCGCAGGTGCAACAGGCCAAGGCCGGTGTCTATGCAGCCCAGGCCGACCTGACGGCGCTGGATGAGCAGATCAGCCTGACCCGGCACATGATCGCCACCCTGGTCGGCGCCGCGCCCGATCGCGCCACGGCCATCACCCGACCGCAGCTCGACGACAATACGATCGCCTTTGCCTCCGCGCCGGATCAGCTCAATCTCGACCTGATCGGCCGCCGCCCTGACATCATCGCCGCCCGCTGGCGCGCCGAAGCGGCCTCCGCCCATATCAAACAGGCCCACGCCGCCTTTTATCCCAATATCAACCTGCGCGGCCTGATCGGCTTCGAAGCCCTGGGCCTCGGCAACCTGTTCAAGGACGGCTCCGACTTCGGCCAGGCCGGCCCGGCGCTCAGCCTGCCCTTGTTCGAGGGTGGCGCGCTGAAAGCCAATTTGAAATCAGCCGAGGCTGAACACGCCCTGGCCATCGCCGTCTATAACCAGGACGTCCTGGTCGCGCTGCAGGAGGTCGCCGACACCCTGACCAGCCAGCAGTCGCTGGACAAACGCCTCGGCGAATCACAGCAGGCCCTGGCCGCCTATGAGGAAGCCTACCGTCTGACCAAGCTGCGTTATGATGGCGGCCTGACCGACTACACCTCGCTGCTGCTCGCCGAACAGAGCCTGATCGGCCAGCGCCAGGCCGTTACCGCCCTGCAAAGCCGCGCCCTAACCCTCGACGTCGCTCTGATCAAGGCCCTCGGAGGGGACTACGGCGCCGCCAAAAGCCTGGCTTCACGCTAACGAACAATAATTTGCACGCCCGACAGTAGATCAAGAGATACGACCATGCCCGACACAGCCAAACCCAGCCTCGACTCGACCAAAGAAGCTTATGTGCCTGCCGCCGATACGCGGTCGGCCCCGCCCGCCAATCCGCAGGCGGCGTTGAACACCAAACGCAAGCGCCTGCTGACCTATGTCGGCATTGCCGCCGTCGTCGGCGCCATCGTCTGGGGCGCCTATTATGGCCTCGTCGCGTCGCACTATGTCACGACCGACAATGCCTATGTCGGCACCGACACCGCCCAGGTCAACGCCCTGGTCGCCGGTCCGGTCTCACGTATTTTGGTCAATGAAACCCAGGTCGTGAAGGCCGGTGACGTGCTGCTGACCATCGACGACGCCGACGCCAGGATCAATGTCGAACAGGCCCAGGCCTCGCTCGCCCTGGCTCAGCGCCACGTCCAGGGCTATTACGCCAGCGACGCGGCCCTGGCCGGCCAGGTCAATGTCCGCCAGGCCGACGTCGAACGGGCCAACGCCGGCATTGCCTCGGCCCAGGCCGATCTCGACAATGCCAGGACCGAACTGGCCCGCCGCCAGAACCTGGCGCAGTCCGGCGCCGTATCGCAGGAAGAACTGACATCGGCACAGAACGCCTTTGCCCGCGCCCAGGCCGCCTACACCACCGCTCAGGCCAACCGCAACGGCGCCATCGCCGCGGTCCAGGCGGCCGGCGGCCAGCGCGCCACCAACGCCACGCAGTTCTCCGGCGTCTCGGCCGACCAGAATCCGGAAGTCCTGGCTGCCAAGGCCAGGCTCGACGCCGCCCAGCTGGCGCTTGACCGCACCGTTGTCCGCGCGCCCACGGCCGGCGTCGTCACCAAGAAGGCGGTCCAGGTCGGCCAGCAAGTCGCCCTGGGTACGGCTCTGATGACCGTGGTCCCGACCGGCACCGCCTATGTCGACGCCAACTTCAAGGAAGGCCAGCTGACCAAGGTCCTGCCCGGCCAATGTGTCGAGCTGACGTCGGACCTCTACGGCAAAAGCGTCAAATATCATGGCACGGTGCGCGGGCTTTCCGGCGGTACGGGCTCGGCCTTCTCGCTGATCCCGGCCCAGAACGCTTCGGGCAACTGGATTAAGGTGGTCCAGCGGGTGCCGGTGCGGGTCGATCTCGATCCGAAGGACGTCGCCGCTCATCCGCTGCGCGTCGGCCTGTCGATGGACGCCCGTATCGACGTCTCAAAGGCCAGCTGCAGCTAATCTCGCCATCTCCCCTTCTCCCCACCTGAGGGGAGAAGGTGGCCGCAGGCCGGATGAGGGGTCTGCCGACAATGAAATTGAATCAACGGTGGAATTAACCCCTCACCCAACCCTCTCCCCTCAGGTGGGGAGAGGGGGAATTAGAGCTCTCCCATGTCCTCAGCCACCGCTACAGCTGCGCCTGCCGCACCCGCCTCCCTGACCGGCGCCACCTTAGGGGTCACGGCCATCGCCCTGGCGCTCGGCACCTTCATGCAGGTGCTCGACTCGACCATCGCCAATGTCTCGATACCGACGATCGCCGGCAATCTCGGCGTCTCGACCTCGCAGGGCACCTGGGTCATTACCTCGTTTGCCGTCGCCAACGGCATCTCCGTGCCCCTGACCGGCTGGCTGATGGGCCGTTACGGCGTGGTCAAGGTCTTCGTCGCCTCGGTCGTCATGTTCACCATCGCCTCCTTTCTGTGCGGCGTAGCGTGGAACATCGAATCGCTGATCGCCTTCCGCATCCTGCAGGGCGGCGTGTCCGGGCCGATGATTCCGGGCTCGCAGGCCCTGCTGATGATGATCTTCCCGCCCAATAAACGCGGTACCGCCCTGGCCATCTGGTCCATGACCACCCTGGTAGCGCCAATCTGCGGACCCATTCTGGGCGGCTATATCTCCGATAACATCTCGTGGCCGTGGATCTTTTTCATCAACCTGCCGATCGGCGCCATCTGCGCCTTTATTGCCTGGCGTTCGCTGTCAGACCGGGAAACCCCGACCTTCCAGAAGCCGATCGACCGCACCGGGTTCGCCCTGCTGGTGGTGTGGGTCGGCGCCTTGCAAGTCATGCTCGACACCGGCAAGGAGGCCGACTGGTTCCATTCACCGGCCATTGTGGTCGAGACGATCGTCGCCATCATCGGGTTTATCTCCTGGGTAATCTGGGAACTGAATGACAAGAATCCCATGGTCGACCTGTCGCTGTTCAAGACGCGCAACTTCGCCATCGGCACCCTGGTCCTGTGCGTCGGCTACGCCATCTTCTTCGGCAATAACCTGCTGATGCCTTTGTGGCTGCAAACCCAGATGGGCTATATCGCCACCTGGGCCGGCCTGGTCGCCGCCCCCTCCGGCGTCATCGCGGTCATCCTGACGCCGTTCGCCGCGCGCATGTTGAACCGTTACGACGCCCGCATCCTGGCGACCATCTCCATGGTCTTCTTCAGCTTGAGCTTCTACATGCGCTCGCTCTATACGCCCGACGCGGACTTCTACGCCCTGGCGGCGCCGATGCTGGTCATGGGCGTGGCGATGAGCTTCTTCTTTATCTCGATGGTCAGCATCGGGCTGAACGGCGTGCCGGGACCGCAGGTGCCGGCGGCATCGGGCTTAAGCAACTTCTCGCGCATCACGGCGGGCAGTTTCGCGGCCTCGCTGGCCACGACCATCTGGGACAACTTCGAGGCCAATCACCAACTGCGCCTGGCTGAATCGATGGGTGGCCCCGCGGGTGCCTCCGGCCCGGTGGCCAATGCCCTGTCCCAGGCAGCCAGCGCCGGCCTGACCCAGTCCCAGGCGGCGGGCGTCATTATCCGCCAGGTGGTGGGCCAGGCCTATCTCGGCGCCGCTTTGGACTTCTTCCGAATTTCCGCGATCATCACGCTTTTGCTGATCCCGCTGATCTGGCTATGCAAGCGCACCATGGCCCAGGGCCCGGTGCACGCGGCAGCTGATTAAGGAAGTATGGGATCCACAGATTACACCGATTACACAGATTATTCAAAACCTTACCCTGAACCAGAAGATCGAACTGATGCATTCTATCGATCGCGAAGCGATCATAAGGGACGACGGAGCCACCTTGGCTACAGGCGACCGCTCTGAAAAATCTGTGTAATCGGTGTAATCTGTGGATCCCCGCCTTGCCTGCTTACCACAATCCCGGCATAGCCCGTTTCACATGATACGGAGTCTATTATGATCGCCCTCGCCCTGCATGGTGGCGCCGGAGCCAAGGCCGGCCGCGACTACACCGCCGAAATCAGCCATATGCGCGAGGTCGCCGCCAAGGCTCGCGAAGCCCTGAGGGCCGGCGCCCGCGCCTTCGATGTCGTGACCGATGTCGTTGTGGCGCTCGAAGACTCCGGGCTCTATGTCGCAGGCCGAGGCGCCTCGCCCAATGCCACCGGTTGCTACGAACTGGACGCCAGCCTGATGCGCGGCGCGGACCAGGCCTGCGGCTCAGTCGCCGCCCTGCAAGGCTTTCCCAATCCGATCCGCGTCGCCCGCGCTGTCATGGAACATACGCCGCATGTCATGCTGGCCGGTGACGGGGCTGCCCTGTTCGCCAATGAACAGGGCTTTCTACCCATCGCGGACGAAGCCGAATATTTCACCCGCGCCGGCCGCTTCGAATCCAACCACCCGCCTGGCACGCTCGCCCATGGCACGGTCGGCTGCGTCTGCCTCGACAGCCACGGCGATATGGCGGCGGCGACCTCGACCGCCGGCGTGTTCGGCAAGCTGGCCGGCCGGGTCGGCGACACGCCGCTGATCGGCGCTGGTACCTGGGCCGATGCCCAGACCGCCGTCTCATGCACGGGCCAGGGCGAATATTTCATCCGCGTCAATGCCGCAGCCCAACTGGCCTTCCGCCATCTTGGCGGAGAGCCGATCGATGTCGCCGGCGATGCCGTGCTGACGCAAATCAACGATATGGGCGGGGAAGGCGGACTGATCGCCGTCAATGTCCACGGTCACGTCATAACACCCTATCGCTCGCAGGGCATGAAGCGCGCCTGGTTCTCGGGGGATGGCGAAATTGCCTCAGATGCCTTTTAATCACCTTGAAAGAGACGGAATTTGTCGCATTTTGGCCCAACCGGGCGCTTAGTCTGGCGACATGAAATTGGGGTGGTAAGGTAGATTTGCGTAATGTCAGGTTCGGTTGAGTTTGATCAAGCCCTGGCCCTGTCCCGTTTCGGATTGGGCAGCACAGCCGACGGTGTCCAGGCCCTCGCCCGGCCGGCGCGACAGGTGATCTTCGACGAGATCGACCGCGGAAGAGTCGCCATGCCGGGCAATGGCAAGCTGCCCGACTCGGCCAGCCTTCTGGCCGAGGTGATCGACGTCCAGACCCGCAATCGCGAATTGGCCAAGGCTAACAGCAGCCAGGAGCGCCTGCCCTCGCCCACCGGTCCGCGAAGCGAAGCCGAGATCGCTGCGCGCTATGACGGGCCGCTGCGCCGCGAGCCTTTCGGCTTCGGCGAACGTCTGGTCATGTTCTGGATGAATCATTTCGCCGTCAGCGTCGACAAGGGCTCGGCCGTCCATATTTCCGCCGGCGCCTACGAACGCGAAGCCATCCGTCCCTTCGTCTTCGGCCGGTTTACCGACATGCTGATTGCCGTCGAGACGCATCCCTGCATGCTGTACTACCTCGACAATATCACCTCGACCGGGCCCAATTCCCAGGCCGGCATGCGAGACGACAACGGGCTGAACGAGAACCTGGCGCGTGAGATCTTCGAACTGCATACGCTGGGCGTTGATTCCGGCTATACCCAGGCCGATGTCACCGCCTTCGCCAAGGCGCTGACTGGCTGGACCGCGGCGCGCAACCCGATCTATGACGATGCCCCACTGGGTAATTTCACCTTCCGCCCGTCGGCACACGAGCCCGGCCCGCAGGTCATTCTCGGCAAACACTACGGCGACAACGGTTTTTTCCAGGCCGGAGACGTCATGGTCGACCTGGCCGTTCATCCCGCCACCGCCCGCCATATCACCACCAAGCTGGCCCGCTATTTCGTCGCCGATGATCCACCGCCGGCCCTGGTCGACCGCATGATCCGGGCGTGGATCAATACCGGCGGGGATATGTCAGTGGTCTACGACACCCTGATAGACGCCGAAGAAGCCTGGACGCCCGAACCGACCAAGCTGCGCACACCGCAGGAATTCCTCATCGCCGCTCTGCGCGCCACAGGTGTCGAGGCTGACGTAGCGACGATCGCCAAGCTGTCCCAGACCCTGGGCCAGCCGATCTGGCAACCTTCGGGACCGAATGGATTTCCCGACATCACCGCCGCCTGGCTGACCCCGGAAGGCCTGGGCGCCCGCATGCAGGTCGCGTCCGCCATCGCCGCCAAGGTGCCCCAAACCGCCGATCCACGCGCCTTCGCCGAAGCCATTCTGGGCGCGCGCCTCAGCGACACGACGCGTGACGCCATCGCCCGCGCCGATTCTGTCCCTCAAGGCATCAGCCTGGCCCTGATGTCACCCGAATTCATGAGGCGCTGACATGACCCTTGATCGCCGCGGATTTCTGAGAGCTGGGCTGGGTATAACCGGTACGGTCGCTTTTGGCGCCTTCATCCCCCAGATCTCGTCGGCCGCCGGTGCGCGCGATCCGCGTTTCATCACCCTGATCCTGCGCGGCGCACTCGACGGCCTGGCGGCCGTGCCGCCCATCGGTGATCCCGGGTTTTCTTCGCTCGGCCGTGACGCCCTGACCGGGACAACCCTGCCGCTCGACGGCATGTTCGCGCTGCACCCGTCGCTGGTCAATTTTCAGCGCCAGTACAAGGCCGGTCAGGCGGCCGTCGTCCACGCCAGCGCCACCGCCTATCGCGACCGCTCCCACTTCGATGGCCAGGACGTGCTCGAGTCAGGCTATGCCGTACCGGGGCGCCGCGACAGTGGCTGGATGAACCGTCTGCTGGGCCAGTTGCCGAAAGGCCAGCGCGCCTCCAGCGCAGGGCTTTCGGTGGGCAGCACCACACCGCTGGCCCTGCGCGGCCCGGCCGAGGTCATGGGTTGGGCGCCCACCACCCTGCCGGTGCGTGACGACAACCTGCCGATGCGCATCATGGCCCTGTATCAGGAAAGCGATCCCGACCTGGCGCGTGCCTTCGACACCTCGATGGCTACCGCGAAGCTGGCCCAGGGCGCGACCGGCGCGGCCAGGGGGCCGGGGATGGGGCCGATGACGGCGACGGCCCGCGGCGCGGCGCGTCTGCTGGCGCGTGAGGATGGTCCGCGCGTCGCCGCCCTGTCCTTTATGGGCTGGGACACCCACGCCTCCGAAGCCAGCCGTTTGGCCAGCCTGCTGACGGATCTCGATGGCGCACTGGCGCAGTTCGAAACGACCCTGGGCGGCGCCTGGCGCGACACGACGATCCTGGTCGCGACAGAATTCGGTCGAACGGCGGCGGTCAACGGCACCAAGGGCACCGACCACGGCACGGGCGCTGCGGCGTTCCTGGTCGGCGGTGCCGTCAAGGGCGGCCAGGTGATCACCGACTGGCCGGGCCTGCGTCCCACCCAGCTGCGTGACAATCGCGACCTGGCGCCGACGACGGACCTGCGCGCTGTGACCAAGGGTTTGCTGAGCGGGATTTACGATCTCTCGCCTGCGGCCTTGGCCGAGGTATTCCCCGACTCCGAGGCTGCCACACCCACGGCAGGGGTTATCGCTTAACCCGCATTGATCGCCAGTTGCGCGGCGAAAGCCCGCTGATAGGCCGGACGCGCTTCGCCGCGGGCGACATAGGCGGCCAGGTTCGGAAATTCGTCCAGAACGCCCGACGATCTCAGGCGGAGCAACACCGAAGCCATCATCAGATCGCCGGCGCTGAATGCGCCGTCAAGCCATTCGGCGTCGCCCAGCCGGACGGACAGTTGCCCGAGCCGCTGCCGAAGCGGCGCCAGAACCAGAGGCAAGCGTGCCTGGGCCCACGGCTTGTCGCCCTCGAACAGCCTGACGGTGGTCAGGTCGAGGATCGGCGGCTCCACCGTGTTGACCGCCGCGAACATCCAGGCGATGGCGCGCGCCCGGGCATTGGCGTCGTCGGGCAGAAGCCCGCCGTAGCGCCCGGCGATGTGCAGGACGATGGCCCCGGTCTCGAACAGGACGAGATCGCCCTCTTCATAGGTCGGGATCTGGCCGAAAGGATGAAGCGCCAGGTGGGCGGGCGACTTCATCGCACTGAACGAAACCAGGCGAACTGCGTAGGGCTGGCCCGCTTCTTCAAGCGCCCAGCGAACGCGCGTGTCACGCGCCAGCCCCTTGCCGCCGTCGGGCGACCGCTCAAAAGCGGTAATGGTAATGGTCATCTCGAGTTCCTTTTGATTTCAGTTCTGATCCAGAACCTGGTCGCGACGCGCCTGCATCCCGCCGGCAAATTCACCGTCCGCGTCCCATTCGGCAAAGTCCTCCATGCTGAAAAGCGGCCGGATGTCGACCTCGCCGGGCGTCGGGGATTTCTTCACCCAGGCTACGGCCTCCTCCATGCTGCTGACCTGCCACAGCATGAAACCGGCGATCAACTCCTTGGTCTCGGTAAAAGGTCCGTCGGTGACAACATGGTTGATACCGTCATAGTTCACGCGCACAGCGGCCGAGGACGGCTTCAGGCCCTCTGCGGCCAGCAGAATGCCGGCCTTGATCAGTTCCTCATTGTATTTGCCCATCGCTTCCATCAGTTCGGCGGACGGAGCGCCGCCGCTTTCGGTTTCGCGGGTCGCCTTGCCAATTACCATGACCTTCATCTGTCTCTCCCTTTGCTCTGAGCGCGGCATGACACCATGTCAGTGCGGTCGGCTCTGTCAACACATCGAACAGGGTCGGCCGGAATCGACATACGCGTGGAAATAATTTTGGTGATCCTGCAGTTTTCCGGGCAAAACGACGAGAGACAGGCCCGTCAAATCCATCCTCACCCAGCGTGGAAAAAGTCGTAGATCTTCTGCGCCAGGGCTTCGCTGATCCCTTCGACCTTTTGCAATTCCTCGACCCGCGCAGCCGCCACCTCGCGGCCCGACCCGAAAGCCGCCAGCAGCGCGCGCTTGCGCCGCGCGCCGATGCCGTCGATCTCGTCCAGCGGATTTTGCGTGATCGCCTTGTCGCGTTTTTGCCGGTTGGCGCCGATGGCGTAGCGGTGCGCCTCGTCGCGCAGGCGTTGCAGATAGTACAGAACCGGTGATTTCGGCTCCATCATGAAGGGCAGCCGCCCCGGCATGAAGAAGCGCTCCAGCCCGGCGTCACGATCCGGCCCCTTGGCAACCCCGACGACCCGGATATCCTCCATGCCCAGCTCTTTCATCACGGCCAGCACGGCATCCAGTTGCCCCTGGCCGCCGTCGACCAGAACCAGGTCGGGACGGCCGAACGCCTTTTCACCTTCCGGCAGGTCCTTTTCCTTGATCAGCCGCATGAAACGCCGGCGGAAGACCTCTCCCATCATGGCGTAGTCGTCGCCGGGCTTGGTATCGAGGTCGCGGATGGTGAACTTGCGGTACTGCCCTTTCAGGAAGCCTTCCGGCCCGGCGACCACCATGCCACCGACCGCGTGCGTGCCGCCGAGGTGCGAATTGTCATAGACCTCGATACGAACCGGCGGTTTCTCCAGCCCGAAAGCCTGTTGGACGCCCAGCAACAGCTTTGACTGCGCCGAATGTTCGGCCAGCCGCCGCCCCAGGGCGCTCTTGGCGTTGTTGAGCGCGTGCTGGACAATCTCGCACTTGCCGCCGCGCTGGGGCCGCAACACCTGAACCTTGGCAGTTCTATTAGAAGAATTGGCGGCCTTCAGGCTCAGCGCCTCCATCATCAGATCGGATTCATGCAGGTCGTGCGAGACGAGGATCAGCTTCGGCACCTGGCGGTCCTGGTAGAACTGGCCCAAAAAGGCATCGAGGATGGCGCCTTCATTGTCTTCGGAATCGACGCGCGGGAAATAGGCCCGGTCGCCCCAGTTCTGGCCGGCGCGATAAAACACCGCCTGGACGCAGGCCGCGCCGCCTTCGGCAAACACCGAAAAGACGTCGGCCTCATCCTCGTTCAGATCGACCGAGGTCGACATGGCGACGTGGTTCAGCGCCCGCACCCGATCGCGCAAATGGGCGGCGCGTTCGAAATCCATATCGTCGGACGCCTGCATCATCTCGGCCGTCATGCGCTCAATCACCTTGCGGCTCTTGCCCTTCAGGAAATCGTGGGCCTGGCCGACCAGCCCGCCATAGTCTTCGAGACTGATCACGCCGGTGCACGGGGCGCTACACCGTTTGATCTGGTGCAGCATGCAGGGGCGCGTGCGCCCCGCATAGACATTGTCGGTACAGGTGCGCAGCAGGAAGGCCTTTTGCAGCGTATCCAGCGTATTGTTGACGGCGAAGGTCGAGGCAAACGGACCGTAATAGTCGCCCTGGATCGAATGAGCGCCGCGGTGCTTGGTGATCTGCGGCGCTTCGTGATCCTTGCGGACCAGTATCTCGGCGAACATCTTGTCATCGCGCAACAGGACATTATAGCGCGGCTTCAAAGCCTTGATCAGCCGGGCTTCCAGCAGCAGGGCCTCGCCCTCGGTATCGGTGCGGATCAGCACCATTTCACGCGTCAGGGCGACCATGCGAGCAATGCGCTGGGTATGGAAACGGCCCTGGGCGTATTGCAGCACGCGTTTCTTCAGGCTCTTCGCCTTGCCGACATAGAGGACCTCGCCGTCCTCGCCCAGCATGCGATAGACGCCGGGCTTGTCTGGCGCCAGGGCGGCTTCACGCCGGATCAGTTCCGCGCCTTTCAGCGGTTCTTCGGGCGCCGGACTGTCCGGCGTGGCGATTATGATCTCTTCGTTGTCCACGACTTGGGGTCCACGACTCAAACTCTGGCACTCACGCTTTGAGAACACAGATGGAACAGGCAGGACGTCAGGGCAAGTCAGCAGACAAAGAAATCTCTCACGGCTCCGACAGCAACCCGGCGATGACGCTCAGGCTGGCGGTATCGATCTTGCGCCCCTCGACGACAAAGCCGAGATAGGTCCAGTAGATGATGTTCGTCCGCAACCGCGCCAGGCTTTCCTCCACCCCCTTGGCCTGCAATAGCGTCATGATATAGCCGCGGCGCAGGTCGTCGACCTGAGTCACGGCCCTGGCCGCGACCACTTCCTGGCCCGCCCAGGCGCGCATCGCCGCTTCAAGCACCGTCGGTGCCTTGAAAACGCGCATGATCAGGGCGAACAGACGATCGCTGTCATCGGGCAGATGCGAAATTTCGGCGATAATGGCGTCCGTCGCCACGGCGCGCCAGTGATCGGCGACGGCCTGGTGAAAGGCGGCCAGGTCGGCGAAATGCCAGTAGAAGCTGCCGCGCGTCACCCGCAGGCTGCGCGCCAGCAGATCGGCCTTCAGTGCCTGCGGCCCGACCCCGGCCAATTGTTTCAGACCGTGCCCGACCCAATCGGCTGCCGTCAGTTTTTCCGTCATGAGCACGACTATAGGAGAAGTCGCCCCGCCGCGAAACAGCCTATCGGCCAGCATAGCACAGCCCCACGACGATCAGCATGGCGATCCAGCCTGGATGACGGCCGCGCGTGGCGATGAAATTGGCGACGGCGACATAGCCATAGACGATCATGGCGGCGATGGCGATGACCAGCCTGGCCGTACCCGTCATCAGATGTGGCGTCAGTATCAGCACGACGCCGATGACGATCCATTCCACGGTCGATGCCTGCCAGATCAGACGGATCAGGGTGCGCATGGCTTCCGGCTGAACAACCGATTTGCGAAAGACGTAGAGCTCGGCGGTAAGGCCATGTCCTATGGCGACAGCGATCGCCAGACCGCCGGCAACCATCAGACAGATATCAGGGGGTAGAGTTGGCATAGACACCTCCATACAGAACTGTATGCTACTATTTGCGCCATACGCCCCGTTCGTCAATACAGTAGTGTATGTGGCAGATGGCCGCACGACCTGTAACAATTTCTGTTCACGCGTCCGTGATATTGCACTTGCTAAAAACGGCGTTTCACGTCATTTCCAAGAGATGCGTTTTGTATCGCCCGTGCTTAATGTCCTGAAGGCTCTGCCCCACGCCATCACAGCGGCGGCCCCGGCCGGTGCGCGGGCTGAAATCCGCTCGCTGACCGGCCTGCGCGGACTGGCGGCCCTGTACGTCGTCCTGTTCCATGCCAACGGTTTCTGGCGCTTCCCCGACGCGGTTCGGCCCTTTATCCATCACGGCTATATGGCGGTCGACCTGTTCTTCATCCTCAGCGGCTTCGTCATGGCGATGACCTATGCCAGCCTGTTCGACGACGGCTTCTGCCTGAAGAAATTCAAACATTTCCTGCTGCTGCGCCTGGCGCGGATCTATCCCCTGTTCGCCCTGATGACAGTAGTGACGGCGCTGCTCATCGTCACCGTACTCAGCTCGACCTACCGGTTCGAAGACCTGCCACGCGCCCTGCTGTTCAATTTCAGCCTGATCCAGGTGTGGGGCCTGTCCAATTCGGTCGTCCCGCCGGCGTGGTCGATCAGCACCGAATGGCTGGCCTATCTGCTGTTTCCGCCCGCCATGTGGGTGGCGTTGCGCGTCTCGCGGCGCTGGAGCCTGCTCGGTCTCGCCGTAAGCTTCGCCATCCTGGGGACGATTGCCTACGGCCCGCAATGGATAGCCGAAAAGCCGCTGGCCCATCGTCACGGCCCGCTCGATATCGCCAGCTCCTACGCCCTGGGCACGACCTTGCGCTGCCTGGCGTCCTTCTATATCGGCCTGGTCGCCTATCGTTTCCGCGACCTGATCCCGTCGCGCGCCGCCTCGGTCATGTTCATCCTGTCGCTGGTGCTGTTGTGCGTGAAGGGTTCTGACCTGTTCCTGATCGGCATATTCGGCGTCCTGATTATGGCGCTCAGCCATGATACCGGTTGGGTCGCGCGCCTGTTCCAGGTGCGCTGGGTCTACTGGCTGGGCGGGATTTCCTATGCCCTGTACCTGATCCACGACCTGGTCCAGAAAATCATCTTCAAGGCCTTCCCGGCCTGGGGTTTCAGCCACGCCCTGCCCAAGCCGATGTGGGTGCTGATCTCGGTGTCACTGTCGATCGCCCTGGCAGCGCTCAGCCATTACAAGTTCGAACTGCCGTCACGCAAATGGTGCCGGGCCTTTATCAAGGCGCCCAAGACCGAAGCCAAGCCCGAAACCGTCACGGCCCCCGCCGAGTAATTGACGTTTGTCGCCCAGCGTAATATCATTAGATGATATTTCAGCGAGGTTGCCATGGCCAGCAGCTATTCACTTGGCGAACATTTCGAAACCTTTGTGCAAGGTCAGTTGGCCAGTGGCCGGTACAATAACGCCAGTGAGGTTCTGCGTGACGCCTTGCGTATGATGGAAGAGCGCGACACACGCCTGCAGGCCCTGCGCGCTACGCTCAACGCTTCGATTCAAGCGGGAGGGCAACACAGTGACGAAGATATCACCGCTGCTCTGGACGCAGAGGAAGCCGACTTGGCGCGGGACGGTTTCTAAGTGCGCAGACTGGTTTACCTGTCGTCCGCGCGTCAAGATTTTCGCGATATTTTTCGCTACATATCCCGGGAAAGCGGTAACCGCGCCATCGGCCGCGCCTTCGTCGATCGTCTTCAAACACAGTGCCGGAAACTAGCGTCGCTGCCAGGCACACTTGGCCGGCCACGTTCTGAATTACGCGCCGATATCCGCAGCTTTCCGTTTCGCGGCTACGTTATCTATTTCCGTTATCACACCGACATATTCGAGGTCGTCAATGTCCTCGAACGCCACCTCGACGTGGATGCGGCATTCTCACCGGACGAATAATCATCCTACCACAAGGGATCAGGCGGAAAGCCCATCAGGGCTTCCTGGATACGACGCAGCGAACCGCCGTTGATATTGTCCGGCAGCTTATCCGGCGCGAAGAAGCCGACATTCTTGATCTCGGCATGCGACGTCATCGGGCACGGTTCCCAGTCATCGACACGGAACAGCAGCACGTGATCGCCCGGGAAGAAACGCTCGTTGGAATGGACGGACAGCAGCTTGGGCTGTTCCAGCGGATTGACCCCCGCCTCCTCGCGCAACTCACGCGCCACAGCGTCATGCGCCGTCTCGGCGGCATCGACACCACCGCCGGGCAGCCACCAGCCTTCGAGATAGGTGTGCTCGATCAGCAGCACCCTCCCGTCCTTGTCGAGCACCAGACCGCGCACCCCCAGCGTCTTGCCCCGCGTCGTGCGCGAATAGGCAAAGAACAGCGGGCGCGAAAAGGGTTCGACGACTCTCTTCCAGTCTTCCATCCCTTACATTTGCCGACTGTGCGACCTTTTCGCAAGTGGACAAAGGCGGACAAGGCGAAAAAACGTCGCACCATTGCCCGCCCCTCTTGCCCGCCTCCCGCAAGACGGCTAACAGAGTTTATTCTGTCCGGAGCGTATCATGATCGCCATCTATATCCTTGCCGCCTATATCCTGGTCCAGTTCCTCCTGAACCTGATCGACTTCCGCCGCATTGACTAATTACGGCTCAAACACCGCCCTGGTGACCGGCGGCGCAAAGCGCATCGGCCGGGCGATAGTCATGGCTTTGGCGCGTAAGGGTTACGACGTCGCCGTCCACTACAATCAATCCGAACAGGACGCGGCCGAACTGGTCGCCGAATTGAAATCGGTTGGCGCCCGTGCCGTCGCCGTCCAGGCCGATCTCAGCCAGACGGCGACGGTTGCCAACCTGATCGACGACACCGTCAAGGCCCTGGGGCCGCTTGGCGTCCTGATCAACAATGCCTCGGTCTTTGCCGACGACCGCGCCGGTTCCGTCACGGTCGACAGCTTCACCACCCATATCGATACCAATCTGCTGGCGCCCATCCTGCTCAGCCAGGCCTTTGCCGCACAACCCCATTTGCCGGCCGATGCCTCGATCATCAACCTGATCGACCAGCGCGTGCTCAAGCCGTCACCGCCGTTTTTCAGCTATGGCCTGTCCAAGGCCGGCCTGTGGCACGCCACGCGCACCCTGGCCCAGGCTTTAGCGCCGCGCATCCGCGTCAATGCCGTCGGCCCGGGCCCGACCTTGAAATCGATCCATCAGAGCGAAAAAGACTTCGAACGCGAATCCCGCGCCACCCTGCTGCAAAAGCCGACCTCGCCCGATGAGGTCGCCGCCGCTGTGGTCTATCTGCTCAGCGCGCCCAGCGTCACCGGCCAGATGATCTGCGTCGACTCGGGCCAGCATCTGAACTGGAAAACGCTGGATATGTTCGATCTGTAGGTGAAGGCCATCTCTTTTCCCTGAATCCGCTTGGGTTTCGGGTCTTCTGTGGCATAGTCCGGTAAATCATAATCAGGGACGACGCCTATGACCACCACACGCCGCACAGCCTTTATGGCCGGACTGGCCGGTATAGCCCTGGCCGGCAGCGCCACGGCCAAGCCCGACACCAAGGCCGCGCTAAAGCCCTTCGCCTGCAATCTCGACACATGGTTCACGCAAGCGCCCTTCCCGGAACGCTTTGCCATGGCGGCCGGTCTTGGCTTTTCCCAGGTCGAGTTCTGGCCGGCCAACCGCAAGGACGTCAGCACAGCGGCCTCGATCCGCGCTCTGCTCGACGCCCATGGCCTGACCTGTACGCAATATGCGCCCCCAGCGCCCAATTTTTCCGATCCCGGCAATCACGGCGCCCTGATCGACATGATCCACCAGACCATTGCCGACTGCGCCACGCTGGGCTGCCGTATGATCACCCTGGTCGGCCATCATGTGGTCGACGGCATGTCGCGTGAAGCCATGCTGACCGGCTATACGGCGGGCCTGATGCGTATCGCGCCACTGCTGGAAGCTGCCAACATCATGGCCCTGGTCGAGCCGTTCAACGCAGTCAACCACCCCGGCCACCTGCTCAACGGCTCTCGCCCGGCGGTCGGGATGATCCGCGCCGTCAAATCACCGATGATCAAGCTGCAATGGGATTTCTACCATATGCAGTTGGAAGACGGCGACCTGATCGAGAAATTCACCGCCGGCATCGATTGTGTCGGCTATATCCAGTTGGGCGACGTTCCCGGCCGCCACCAGCCCGGCACCGGTGAGGTCAATCACGTCAACCTGCTGAAGGCCATCCGCGCGGCCGGCTATTTGGGTCCGATGGGCCTGGAATATTTCCCGCTCGACAAGGACGATGCCAAGGCCGCTGCCGACGCGGTCACCCTGTCCCAGGCAGCGGGATTAATTTAACGCCGCCGGCGCGAGGAATTACCGAACATGCCGCGCATCAATTGCCCGACAATGGCAATCCCGACCGAGCGGATGATCGGCACAGCTACCGATGTCACGACCTTGACCGTTTGCTGGGTTGCCTTGGCGCGCGCTTTTTCGTCAGCCAGCCGTTTGCGTTCCTCGTCGCGGGCTGCCACCTCGGCCGCGTGAGCCGCGGCTTTTTCGGCCTGGCTCGGCGGCGGTGGCGGCGCGTCGGCCATGGCTTTTGCTGCCCGGCCCGCCAGGATCTCATAGGCTGACTCGCGGTCCTTCATGGTGTCGTAGGCGCCGGATACCGGTGACGCAGCAATAATAGCCGCCCGCTCGGCCTCGGTCGCCGGGCCCATGCGCGACGCCGGTGGCCGGATCATCGTCCGGTCGGTGATGTTCGGCCGGCCCTTTTCGTCGAGCAGTGAAACCAAGGCCTCGCCGGTTCCCAGGGCCTGCAGCACTTCCAGCGTATCGAAGGCCGGGTTCGGGCGGAACGAATCCGCCGCCGACCGCAAACCCTTCTGTTCCGAAGGCGTATAGGCGCGCAAGGCGTGTTGCACCCGGTTGCCCAGTTGCCCAAGCACGTCGTCCGGCACATCAGCCGGGTTCTGGGTGATGAAATAGATGCCGACGCCCTTCGAACGGATCAGACGCACCACCTGTTCGATCTTGTCCTGCAGCGCCTTGGACGCCTCGCTGAACAACAGGTGGGCCTCGTCGAAGAAGAAGACCAACCGCGGCTTTTCCGGATCGCCGACCTCCGGCAGTTCCTCGAACAGCTCGGCCATCAGCCATAGCAGGAAGGTCGAATACAGCTTCGGATTCTGCATCAGCTTGTCCGAAGCCAGGATATTGACATAGCCCTTGCCGGAAATATTGGTCCGCATCAGGTCTTCCAGGCGCAGAGCCGGCTCGCCGAAGAACTGGGCCGCGCCCTGATTTTCCAGGGTCAGCAGGTTGCGCTGGATGGTGGCGATGGTCGTCGGTGACACCTGGCCGTAGGTCGAGCCGATTTCCTTCGCATTATCCGACAGGTATTTCAGCATAGCGCGCAGGTCGGCCAGATCGAGCAGCAGCAGGCCTTCCTTGTCCGCCACCGCAAAGGCTATATTCAGCACGCCTTCCTGGACATCGTTGAGATCGAGCAGACGGGCCAACAGCAGCGGCCCCATCTCGGATATGGTGGCGCGGATCGGGTGGCCTTTTTCGCCGTACAGGTCCCAAAACACGACGGGCGCCGCGGACGGCACCAGGTCGAGGTTCATCCCCTTGGCGCGTTCCAGCAGCTTGTCATTGGGCGTTCCCGGCTGCGAAATCCCCGACAGGTCGCCCTTGATATCGGCGGCGAAGACCGGCACGCCAGCATCGGAAAAAGCCTGGGCCAGAATCTGCAGGGTTATGGTCTTGCCGGTACCGGTCGCTCCGGCGATCAGGCCATGGCGGTTGGCGCGGCTGTAGAGCAGGATTTCAGGTGCTGTGGCTTGGCCTACAAAGGCGCCGGGCAGGTCGGTCATGGTCGTCCCCAAAAATGGAATCGCTTATCGGGTGTAGAGCAAAACCATCACGCCGGGCAACAGCCGTTACGCCGCGGCGCTGACGGGAATGCCGTGCGCCACGGCAGGCGGCTTGGCCAGGGTGAAACAGAAGCGCGCCCCCTCGCCCGGCTTTGATTCTACCCATATGGTACCGCCATGTCGCTCGACGATCTTGCGGCAGATCGACAGGCCCAGCCCGGTGCCCTGATACTGGTCCCAGGTGCACAGCCGGCGGAAGGGCTCGAAGATCTGGGCTGCGAATTCCGCCGGCACGCCGATACCGTTGTCCTGGACGGCAATCATCCAGCGCTCGCCGTGGTCTTCGGCCGAGAATTTAACGTGGGGCACCTGCCCGGGCGGCTGGTATTTGATGCCGTTTCCGACGAGGTTTTCGAGCACGCGCTGTATCTGCACCGGATTGCCCCACACCTGCGGCAGGACGCCGTCCTCGACCACGGCATCTGTATCCGCCAATAGCTGCGCCAGGTTGGCCCGGACATATTTGACCTGCTCGCCCAATTCGAAGGCCGTTTCCTCGCCGCGCGCGTTGCGCAGCCGCGAATAGTGCAGGAGATCGCGCACCATGGTCTGTATGCGCGTGGCCGAACCGGAGATAATACCGAGATAGGTACGACCTTTTTCGTCGAGCGACTCCGCATAGTCACTGGCCACCAGTTGACTGTAGATATGGATCATCCGAACCGGCTCCTGCATATCGTGCGAGGCGACATAGGCAAACCGTTCCAATTCGGTATTGGACTCCATCAGCTCCTTCAGCAGCTTCTCGCGATTCTCTTCGGCCAGCCGGGTACGGTTGATTTCGCGCGTGATGAAATGGGAGACCAGCCATAAACTCAGTGCAGTCGCCCCCGCGATCCCAAGCAAGGTCACGGCGACAAAGCCCACCATACGGTCGCGGCCGTAACGCTGTACCTGGCCGCCAACAGCCAGTTGCGTGTCGCGCGTCAGGGCGACAATGGCGTCGATTTCCTGCTGGAACTGGATGCGTTCGGACCGCGTGCGGATGCCGATCGCCTCTGCGGCCGCCGGCGACACCTCGACGCCGACACGCGCCAATTCACGCCGCGTCGCCACAAAGTCACGGGTCCTGGCTTCCAGCAGGTCGAGATTGATATCATTGCCCGCCGTGCCGTCTGCCCGCCACTGCTTTAACAGGTGCTCGATCATGTCGAGATTATCGCCCAGCCGGCCGGCGAATTCCTGGGCTTCATCGGGTGAGGCGGCATGATAGATGCCGCGCGATTCCATCACGACATTGCTGATCAGGTAGTTTAGACGCTCGCCGTTGTAGGCATTTTCCGACACCCGGCTGTATTCGGCCATCATGCGATTATAGTCGGTGATGGTGGTCAGGCCCAGCCCCATGACGACCAGCGCCATGGCGACAAAACCAGCGACCAGGATGAGGATGCGGCGCGATAAAGACATGCTTGACAAGCCTGAACTCTGGTAGGTCCCAGGCGTTGCCCCGCCGGCACCCCACCCCGAAAATAGATGATACCAGTTGAGCCCGCGACTGTAAACTCGCCCCCGAAGCGAGCTTTACAGAACCGCCGCGCCCGGCAGCAGGCGCCGGTTCAGCCAAGTCTTCAAGAACCGGCGCATCGGCATCTCGAAGCGATTGAAACTGACCCGTGCCAGCCAGATGGCCACGCCCATATAGAGGACGAATACGACCGGCGACGAAAACAACACGGCGCGCGTGGTGAAGGGCAGTCCCGCCAGCCCCAGCATCAGCAACAACTGCAAAGGAAAATGGATGAGGTACAGGGAATAGCTGATGTCGCCGACCCAGGCCCAGGCTTTCAGGCGTTCGAAATCCAGCCATCTCCCTTGACGTAATCCGAGCGCCAGAAGGGTCAGCGGCACCAGGACATAGACAAAGCTGTCGGTGGTGAACAGAAACGACCGCGAACCGATCCCGTGGCCTTCCAGCCAGTCCTCGACCGGCAGCCAGATGGACGGATGGGTTCGCAGATACATCAGCCCCCACAGGACCGGCACGACCCACAACAATGCGTCGTCGATGCGTTTCACCAGGGCTTCACGCCCCAGTTCGCGCAGATAGCGGACGACGTAGAAGATCAGGCCGCCAAGGAAGAAGTTGGGAATGCCGCGCGCAAAATCGGCGGCTGGTTGCGGCTGCAGATATTTGAACGCCAGTCCGAACAGCACCACACCGGCGATCATCTGCGGCCGGTTAAGACGGAAGGCGCACAGGGTGAAGAAGGCGGCGTACAGAAACACCTCGACAGAGATCGACCAAGATGGACCGTTGAACGATAGCTCGGCATGGGGCAGCCATTGGTGGACCATGAACAGGTTCAGTGTGAAATTTCCGGCGGAGTTGTGCGGATAGATGTAGCCATGGCCGTAGCGCGCCGTGAACCACCACTGCATCAGCGCCACGGCGACCAGGGTCACGAAATACAGCGGATACAGCCGGGAAAACCGGGCGATGAAAAAGCTGCGCAGATCGACACGGCGTTGCGCCACCGCCTCGGCGTAAAGCCAGAAGAAGACATAGCCAGAAATCGAGAAGAACAGCTCGACGAACGACTGGCCGTAGACATAGACCGGCGCCAGCACACTGTAGAGCGGCATGTGGAGATAGTCGAAATTGCCGAAATCATCGAGCAGGAAGTGCTTGTAATGGAACAGCACCACCATCACGGCCGCCACGCCACGCAGGATATCCAGTTCGAAAAACCGGGCCTCCGCGTTACGCGTCGAAACCAGATCCTTGTTCAAGACCCCGTCACTTACAGCTTCCGCGACCGGGCGATCAGTTCTGGCGCTCGACACTGTACAGCGCCAGGCTCTCCAGGGCGCTCCGCCACGGTGAAGACTCGAAAATGGACAGGGCGGCGCGCGCCTTGTCGGCATAGGCCCGGGCCACGCCGCGCGCCTGATCCAGCGCGCCGCTGGAAGTCATCAGACTCTGGGCATGGGCGAAATCACCCGGCTGTTGCACGCGTTCGCCGATGGTCCGCGCCCAGAAGGCGCCCTCAGTGGCGCGCGTCGCCTGCATGGCCAGGATCAACGGCAGGGTCGACTTGCCTTCGGCGAAATCATCACCGGCATTCTTGCCCAGGTTTTCGGCCGAGCCCTGGTAATCGAGCACATCGTCCTGGATCTGGAAGGCCAGGCCGAGATTGAGGCCGTAGCTGTAGAGCGCCGTGATCTTTTCTTCCGACGCGCCGGCGGCGACTGCGCCGCTTTCCGACGCTGCCGAAAACAGCGCTGCCGTCTTGGATGAGATGATTTCGATATAGTCGGCCTGCGACAGGTTCAGGTCGAAGGCCTTCATCAGCTGCAGGACTTCGCCCTGGGTGATGACGGCCGACGCCTTGGACAGGATATCGAGTGCACGCAGGGAGCCAGTCTCGACCATCAGCTCGAAGGCGCGGGCGAACAGGAAGTCGCCGACCAAGACCGACGACGGTGCGCCCCAGATCAGGTGCGCGGCGACCTTGCCGCGGCGCAGCGACGACGAGTCGACGACGTCATCATGCAGCAGGGTGGCGGTGTGGATGAATTCGACCGCGGCAGCCAGTTTATGATGGTTTTCGTTATTCACGCCGCACAGGCGGGCGGCGGCGACGCACAGCACGGGACGCAACCGCTTGCCGCCGGCGGCGATCAGATGGTCGGCCAGGGCCGGAATGACGGGAACCTCGGACTGCATGCGCGCGGTGATCAGGCTGTTGACCTTGACCATATCGGCGGCGGTGAGACCGATCAGCGCCTTGACGTCGGGCTTGCCGATGCTCGCCGTGCGCACAGTATCGATATTGGCCGAATCCAATGCGTTAACTCCTGACACAATCCGATAGGCCATAAACTGCCTTGACGGTACAGGCAATGGGCCGCGATACTAAAGCCGGTACGAAATTGCTCGAAACCGCCGCATTACGACGGCAAATCTATCAGAAAACAATTCGTTATGGGCACAGGTGACGTTCCGTCAGCTTCGCATTGTGACACAGATGCGACCTTTACGCATCTGTTGGGGGGCCGCGTCAAAGTGATGCAGCCCGCACGCGGCTACCGGATCGGCATGGATGGCGCCCTGCTGGCCGCGGCCTGCGCGACGCTGGCCACCGACCGCAAAGCCTTGTCGGCCATGGAACTGGGCTGCGGTGCCGGGGGCGCCTTGCTGTCGCTGAAGGCGCGCTGCCCGGCGCTTCACATCACCGGCATTGAACGCGAAGGCGATTATGCGGCCCTGGCCCGCGACAATGTGCCCCTGAACGGCTTTGACACTATAGACATCGTGACGGGCGATATTGGCAAGGGATTCAAGGGCTTGGGCCTTGATCGTGTCGATCTGGTCTTTTCCAACCCGCCCTTTTTCGACGATCCCGACGCACTGCGCCCGCCGCATGACGCCAAACGCCCGGCGTGGATCGCCGATGACGGCCTTCATGCGTGGCTCGACTTTGCCCTGGCGGCGGTCAAGGATGGCGGCGACATCGTCTTTATTCACCGCGCCGACCGCCTGGCCGACCTTCTGTCGGGCCTGTCAAGCAAGGCGGGTTCCTTTATCGTGCGGCCGATCCAGCCCTTCGCCGACAAGGAGGCCAAAAGAGTCCTGGTCCGCGCCCAGCGCCTGGGCAAGGCGCCGCTACGCCTGCTGCCGGGATTAGTGCTGCATGATGGCGGCGTGCGGAAGCACACGGAAGAGGTCGAGGCGATCCTGCGCGGAGAGGCCGGTTTGGGGTGGTAAAAACTATCGTAAATTTGCCTCTTCCCGTTTACGGGGAGAGGCCGGCGCGGAGCGCCGGGTGAGGGGCAAATTCCACGAGCGGCGCAGCGCTTCCGGCAGCAGCCGATTGCTATAGCACATGGCGGAACTATCCGCCGAATCTTTCTATGTGCGGTAGCCAGAAACCCAAATTTTCCACGCCAGCAGAGACCGTTTGTACCGTGGAATGCCCCTCACCCGGCGCTCCGCGCCACGCCACGGGGCGCCCCGCCTCTCCCCGTAAACGGGAAGAGGGGAATAAGAAAAAGCGAAGGGCCAAGAGTATCAGCATATGTCACTGAAAAATCTGCGTTAATCTGCGAAATCTGCGGTCAAGACTTCATCAACCCGACCTGAAACTACTGTGCAATCTCCGCCGCCAGCAACCCGGCGCCGGTCACGCTCAAGTGTTGACCGTTGAAATACAGCACGCCGACACCCCCTCGCCAGACATGGCAGAAGCCATCGCCACACAGCACATCGGCCGGACGCAGCACCTCGATGCCGTGAATGGCCGTGAAATCTTCCAGTTCGGCGATCACCTGGCCATTGGCGCGTTCGAAAACCTCTCGCGAGACACCAAGCTCGCCCGGATCGCGCCCCAGCCGCATGGCCAGACCGACTTGGGACGGCGGATCGAAGCCATAGACTGGCACTGGCTCGACCACGACGACGCGTTTTCCGGCCGATTTCAGGTCCAATGCGGCCAGTTCCAGCCCCGACAGCATGCGATCCGGGTGATCAACGGCATAACGCTGATAGTTGGCAAGCAGGACCACGGTCGTCACCGCCTTATCCAGTTTCAGGTGCAGCAGCATGTCGGCGTTGTGTGCCCGGCAAGTCGGGTTATAGGCGATCTCATAACCGACCGAAGGCGGACAGGCTGAGGCCGTAATCTGGCGCACACCTCCGCCCAAATTACCGATCGCCTGGGCCAGTTCGGCGCCGTGACTGTCACCCCACACGGCAACTGTCGCCGCGCCTTTCCCGTAGACACAGGTCTCGCGATAGTCGACGCGCACCCCGGGATCGAGGTGGCAATTCCCGCGCCGGTGATTGAAATCGTCGCTGGCCGCGAAAGCCGCCTGTTCCGTCGCGTTGAAGCGCTGCGGTACACCGTTCAGGCCATAGATCGCCAGGCAGGCAATGATTGATCCAGCCATGGCAAGGCCGCCGAAAACAAAGATATGCCGCCGCATTTCCAGACATGGTGTCTCGACGTAACGCCAGGACAGCCACGAAAGCCCGCCCGCTGTAACGACCGCGCCCAGGGCGACCCACCAGATGTCACCGAAGACCAACCGCCCCATGACCAGCAGCGGCCAGTGCCACAGGTACAGCGAATAGGACAGGTCGCCGACGGCGATCAGTGGTGGCGCCGACAACAGCCGTCCGCCGAAACCACCCGGCGCCACCAGCAGACAGGCGGCCCCCAGACAGGGCCATAGAGCCCACGGCGCCGGAAAAGCCAGGCTGCCCTTGAGCCAAATCAAGGCCGTCACAACCAGGAACAGCCCGGCCAGCGATACCTGGCGGCGCAGTTTATCCGACAGGCCGAGCCTGGGTTCCAAATGAACACACAAGGCCCCGATCAGCAGTTCAAAAGCGCGGGTCGTCGGCAAATAGAAGGCTGCCTCCGGAGAGGCCGCCAGCCCCGCCACCAAGGACAGGCCCGCCAGACCAACCAATATCCACCACAACCACGGCCGCAGGAAGCGCCGCAATGCCATCAGAAGCAGGGGAAACAGCAGATAATACTGCTCCTCGACACCCAGCGACCAGGTATGGAGGAGCGGCTTCAGGCCGGCTTCGCTATCGAAATAGCCCGACAGGTGGGCAAAGGCGAAGTTGGATGCAAAGAGCGTGGTGAAGAACTGCGTATAGACCAGTTCCGACAGCAGTTTCGGCGGCAGAATCAGCAGACCCAGGGCCAGCACAGCCGCCAGCATGACATAGAGGGCGGGAAACAGCCGCCGCACCCGCCGGCGATAGAAGTCCGCAAGGCTGAACTCACCTGCGTCCATATCGCGCAACAGAATTCGCGTGATCAGGTAGCCTGAAATGACGAAGAAGATATCGACCCCGGCAAAGCCGCCGCCGAGCACGCCCGGCGCGGCATGAAACACCACGACGGCTAATACAGCCAGCCCGCGAAGGCCCTGGATGTCGCTGCGATGCGCACTCATGCCTGTTTTGCCACACCGTCGAGATAAGCCTTGGTCCGGTCGAGCAAGCCACCGCGCCCGGCCGTTCGTCGCGCCAGCAGGTCGGGACTGCCGGCATTATAGTCCGTCATCAGGCGGCGGACGAAGTCGCCAGACTGGACATCGCGCAACACGTCCTGCATCGCCGCCTTCGATCCATCATTGATTATGCGTGGCCCGGTCAGATAGGCGCCATATTCCGCCGTGTTGGAGATCTTCTCGAACCCGCCCGCCATGCCCAGTTCCCACAACAGATCGACCACTAGCTTCAGCTCGTAGCAGGTTTCGAACCACGCCACCTCGGCCGGATAACCGGCATCGACCAGGGTCTGGAATCCGGACGTCACCAACTCACGCGTCCCGCCGCACAGCACCACCTGTTCGCCGAACAGGTCGCTCTCGCATTCCGCCTTCATCGTCGTCTCGAAAATGCCCTTGCGGCCGCAGCCCAGGGCCGCCGCATAGGACAGCCCCAGCGCCTTGGCACCGCCGGACGCGTCCTGATGAACGCCGAACAGGCAGAAGACGCCCTCACCCGCCACATAGAGGTCGCGAATGCGCGGACCGATGCCCTTGGGCGAGACCAGGATCACATCGACGTCGTTCGGTGGCACCACCAGACCGAAATTGACCGACAGGCCATGGGCGAAAATCAAGGCTTGATTGGACCGCAGATGGGGCAAAATCTCATCGCGGAACAGGCCTTCATGAGCTTCGTCGGAGGTCAGCACCACCATCACGTCCGCCCACAGCACACCGTCGGAAACCGTAACGATTTCAAAGCCATCCGACTCGCACCTGAGACGCGTTTTCGAGTCCTCCTTAAGGGCTACCTTAATCTGCGATACGCCAGAATCACGGGCGTTCAGCGCCTGGGTGCGGCCCTGCGAGCCATAACCGATGACCAGCACCTTCAAACCCTGGATCAGGCTCAGATCGCAGTCGCGATCGTGATAAACGGCTAGGGACATGGGCGCGGCTCGGCTATAGTGGACGGCAGAATCGCCGCCAGAATCGCCGTAAGTGTAGTGCACCCAGCCATGTTTGATCACCCCGAATATCAGTATCTCAACCTGCTGCGCGACATCATGGACAATGGCGTGCGCCGCGACGACCGCACCGGCACCGGCACATGGGGTCTGTTCGGACGGCAGATCCGCTTCGACCTGTCGAAGGGCTTCCCTCTGCTGACGACCAAAAAGGTCCACTTCAAGTCGATCGCCGTCGAACTTCTGTGGTTCCTGCGTGGCGATACCAACGTCAAATTCCTCCACGATCACGGCGTCAGCATCTGGGATGAATGGGCCGATAGCAACGGCAATCTCGGTCCGGTCTATGGCAAGCAATGGCGCTCGTGGGCTGCGCCCGACGGTCGCGTCATCGACCAGATGACGCAGTTGGTCGAGAACCTGAAGGTCAATCCCTATTCGCGCCGCCACGTCATCTCGGCGTGGAACCCGGCCGAGGTCGAGGACATGGCCCTGCCGCCGTGCCACTGCCTGTTCCAGTTCTTCGTCGCTGATGGAAAACTGTCGTGCCAGCTATACCAGCGCTCGGCCGACATCTTCCTCGGCGTACCGTTCAATATCGCTTCCTATGCCTTGCTGACCCATATGGTGGCGCAAAGTGTCGGCCTGCAGGTGGGAGACTTCGTCCATACCTTCGGCGATGTCCATCTCTACCAAAACCACCTGGAGCAGGCCAAGACCCAGCTGGAACGCAGCCCCCACGCCTTCCCGACCCTGAAAATGGCCCCCAAGAGCGACCTCTTTGCCTTTGAATTCAGCGACTTTACGGTTGAAAACTACCAGTCCCACGGCGCGCTGAAGGCGCCGGTCGCTGTATGACCCCCAAGATCAGACTGTCGCTCGTGGTGGCCATGAGCGACAACCACGTCATCGGCAACAAGGGCGGCCTGCCCTGGCACCTGCGGTCGGACCTGAAGAAATTCAAGGAAATTACTCAGTTCAAGCCGATCATCATGGGCTCCAACACCTGGGACTCGCTGCCGAAAAAGCCCCTGCCCGGCCGCC
This sequence comes from Asticcacaulis sp. P2_C5, assembly GCF_056404555.1. NCBI lineage: Bacteria > Pseudomonadati > Pseudomonadota > Alphaproteobacteria > Caulobacterales > Caulobacteraceae > Asticcacaulis > Asticcacaulis sp. P2_C5. Next base: position 302,501 of record NZ_JBFUDU010000003.1, on the reverse strand, counting down.
TCAACCTGGTGCTCAGCCGCGACCTGAAATTCGAGGCCGAGGGCGGGATTGTGTGCAGCACCCTGTTCGAAGCGATCGATATCGCCAAGGAACATGCGGCCGACGACGGCGGCGACGAGATCTGCGTCATCGGAGGCGCCAATGTTTACGAACAGCTCCTCGTCAAGGCCGATCGGTTATATGTCACCCATGTCCATGCCCAGGTCGAAGGCGATACATACTTTCCGGCCATCGACCCGGCCAGGTGGAAAACCGTGTCCAGCGAAGACTTTGCGCGTGCAGACGGCGACGATCACGACTTCACCCTGACCGTTTACGACAAAGTGTGATCGCCCGGGGCTTGCGGACATCCGACGGGCGACTATGATCGCGCCATGAGGTTTCGCGCACTCGCCGTTTCGCTGGTTATACTTGCTGTGCCGGCGTGTTCGCCCAGGCACGACAAGACCAGCTTGCCTGACTTGACACCCATAGACGACATAGTGCGGCCCGTTGTCACTCAGTCGCCCGGTACCTTCAGCCTGGCCAGCCCAATCGCCTGCACCATCGGCAAGGATTGCTTCATCCAGCAATATGTCGACCATGACCGGTCAAAAGACTACGCTTTCGACTATCTGTGCGGGCACGCCGTCTATGAAGGCCACGACGGCACCGATATCCGCCTGCCGGACAAGGCTGCCCAGGCGCGCGGCGTCGCCGTCCTTGCCGCCGCCGACGGCGTGGTGATGGGTATGCGCGACGGCGAACCCGATTTCGACGTCGGCGCCTTCGACCAGGCCAAGGTCGATATGGACAAGGCCTGCGGCAATGGCGTCATCATGGACAATGGCGACGGTTGGCAAACGCAGTACTGCCATATGCGACGCGGATCGGTCATCGTAAAAAAGGGCCAGGTGATCAAGACCGGCATGCCGTTGGGAATGGTCGGCCAGTCCGGCGACGCGGCCTTTGTCCATCTGCACCTGACCGTCCGCCACGACAAGAAGCCTGTCGATCCTTTCGGTACGGCGACCGAGTGCTCCGGCGCCTCTGCCACCACGCTGTGGCGGGCCGAACTGCGCGACCAGATGGTCTATCGCGGCCGTCAGGTGCTCAATGGCGGTTTTTCAGGGACCCCGGTGTCCATGGATCAGATCGAAACCGGCGGCATAGCCGCACCAAACCGGTCCAGCCCTGTCCTGGTCGTCTATGTCCGCGGCATCAACCTCACTGAGAATGATATCCAGACCCTGACCCTGTATGGACCTGACGGCGCTGTCCTGGCAAAGAATGAACTGCCGCCACTGGACCGCAACAAGGCCCAGTATCAGATATTCACGGGCGTGAAACGGACGTCCAGCCAGTGGCCTGCCGGAACCTATTACGGCGTCTACGCGATCACCGCCGGAAGCCAGATAGTGGTTCGAAAAGCCTTTAGCCTGCCCCTCTCCTGAGCCGCCAACGACCTCGTTCTCCGCTGGGGATAATGTTACTTTATGCGTATCTGTGCCGTGCTACACCTGCGTGCATTCTAAAAAAACTGATCGAAACATTACAGGGAGCTCCCCCATGCCCAGCAATTATCAGCCGTACCTCGCGATCAACTATCTTGTACCGCTCAGCGGAATTTTCCCGCCGCGCAACGCCGACACCTATCACGGTCAGGCCGTCCATAAATTCGCCATCGGTGATATTGACGACGGCATCAACAGCGCCCCCAGCTATCTGGGCGCCGTGCGGATGTTTGCCGGCAATTTCGCCCCCTATCAGGATGCCTATGCCGCCGGCCAGCTTTTGCCGATCTCGCAGAACACAGCCCTGTTCTCGATCTACGGCACGACCTACGGCGGTGACGGCAAAACAACCTTCGCGCTGCCCAATCTGCAAGGGCGCATTCCGGTCAGCGAACACCAGGGACCGGGACTGACCGACCGCTACCTGGGTGAGACCTACGGCACTGACGATGTCGTCGTGACCCAGAGCGCCCTGCCGCCCAGTTCCGGGGGGACCAGTTCGGGCGACAACAGCCAGCCGTCCCTGGCCATGCACTACATGATCAATGTCTATGGCATCTATCCCAGCCAGAATGCCGAGGTCGACGGCGGTATCATGAGCGGCGAGATGAACACGATCGGCTTCATCTCCCTGTTCGGCGGCAATTTCTCGCCAGTGGACTATGTCGAATGCGACGGGCGGCTGTTATCCATCGCCGATAACGAAACCCTGTTCACCATTATCGGCACGACCTACGGCGGTGACGGCGTCACAAACTTCGCCGTGCCGGACCTGCGCGGCCGCGCCATTCTGGGCGCCGGCAATGGTCACTATCTGGGCGAGGTCCAGGGCTCGGAAAATCTCGGCATTACCCAGGCCAACATGCCCGCGGCCATGGGTGGGTCCAACCAGCCGATCAACAACGACCAGCCCACCCTGGCGCTGAATTACATCATCTGCCTGCAGGGTATCTTCCCCAGCCGCAATGCCGACGTCAACAATGCCGACGGGGACGAAGCCTATCTCGGCGAAATTGTCGCCTGGGCCGGCAATTTCGCGCCCAAGGGCTGGGCCCTCTGTGCCGGCCAGACCCTGGCCATCAACCAGAACCAGGCGCTGTTCTCGCTCCTGGGCACGACCTATGGCGGCGACGGCCGGACGACCTTCCAACTGCCGAACCTGCAGGGCCGCGTCGCCATGGGCGCCGACGGCGGCAGCCACGCCCTGGGTGAGGTCGGCGGCAGCGACAGCTTCACCCTGACCATGGCCGATATTCCGGCGCTGAGCTTCTCGGGCAATGGCGCGCTTTACGGCGGCAACCTGAACGACGTCATCAATGGCGGCGGTGCAAATGACACCATCACCGGCAACGGCGGCAACGACACGCTCAATGGCAATAACGGCAATGACAGCCTGAATGGCGGCGACGGCGCCGACACCCTGACGGGTGGCGAAGGCAACGATTCGATGGACGGCGGAACCGGCCTCGACACCATGACCGGCGGCAATGGCAATGACACCTATTACGCCGATATGTCGAAGGACACGGTCGTCGAATACAATGGTTCGACCGGCGGCGTCGACCTGGTCATCACCACGCGCAGCTTTACCCTGGGTAACAATGTCGAAAACCTCACCATGCTGGGGAATGGCATTATCGACGGCAGCGGCAACAGCCAGGCCAATGTCATCCTTGGCAACAATGCCGCCAACACGCTTTCCGGCCAGGCCGGCAATGACAATATCGATGGCGGCGGTGGCAATGACACGATGAACGGCGGCCTGGGCGACGACACCTTCACGGTCGGCGCGGCGGGCGACGTGGTCAATGAAAATCCCGGCGAAGGCACCGACACAGTGCGTTCAACGGTCGACTATACCCTGGGCGCCAATCTCGAAAACCTCGTCCTGCTGGGCGTGGCGATCAACGGCACCGGCAATGACGTCGCCAACAGCCTGACCGGCAACGCCTCCGCCAATGTGCTGAACGGCCTGGGCGGTGACGACACGATCGACGGCGGCGCTGGCAAGGACACCATGAATGGCGGTCTCGGCAACGACACCTACTATGTCGACAATACCGACGATGTCGTCTTCGAGACCCTGGGCCAAGGCAGCGACCTGGTCATAGCCTCGGCCAGTTTCCGCCTCGATTCCAATGTCGACAGCCTGAACCTGGTCGGCACGGCGCTGATCGGCGTCGGTAACGGCCTGGGTAACAAGATCACCGGCAATGCCGAGAACAACACCCTGGACGGCAAGACCGGCAACGATGTGCTGGACGGCGGCGCCGGCTCCGACACCATGATCGGCGGGGCGGGCAATGACACCTACTATGTCAGCACCTCGGCCGATGTGGTCACCGAGAATCCCGGTGAGGGCACCGACCTGGTCATGACCAGCGTTGGCGGTACCCTGGCCGCCAATATCGAAAACGTTACCCTGCTGGGCAGCGGCAATACCAGCATCAAGGGCAATGCGCTCGACAATGTCATCATCGGCAATACCGGCGCCAATACGCTGAACGGCTATGGCGGCAATGATACCTTCACCGGCGGCGGTGGCGCCGATACTTTCCTGTTCCTCGCCGCCAGCGGCGCAGACAGCATCACCGACTTCTCGGGCGCGCAAAACGACACAATCAATGTCAATGCCTATACGGGCGGCGTCGCCCATGCCGGCTATATTACCCAGACCGGCGTGAACGTCACCATCGACCTGGGCGGCGGCAATGTCATCACGGTACTCAATGCGGTCCAGGCCGATGTCCTGGCCCACATGGTGTGGTAAACCTATAAAAACCCTGTCGGTGACCGCCGGCAGGGTTTTTGAACTGTCGAAAATGGCGAGCTTTATGGAATAAGGCTGCCGACGCCCTGCTTGACGATTTCGCCGAACAGGCTGCCCTTCTTCTTTTTCTTCTTGCCGTCATCGCCCTGTTGCGGGGGCTGTTGCGGCTGCTCGTTGCCGGATGGTGCCGTGGCGGTGTCGTCATCATTATGGCTGCCGCCGAACATGCCGGTGCCACCCATTCCGCCCATGCCACCCATGTCCTGGCCCAGCATGCCGCCGGTCGTCGAGCGGTAGCGTATCTTGGTCGTCCACTGGATATTCCACGCCACCTTCGGATCGGCCGGACGCGCCGGATAGCTGAGATTGGTCTCGCCGCCATAGGCCGTAACGCCGTACATCGCGCCTTCGGTCGCCTTGGCGACTTCGGATGGCACCGTGCAGCCCGTTGCCGTGCCGGGGAGCAACACCTTCGACGCCGTCAGCCTGGCGATATCGCCGGGCGTCATATAGTCGGGCGCCACGCCCATCCAGCCGGTCTGGGATGCGGCTGAGGTCCACATAACGACGACGTCCTTGCTGCCGCCGATGACGGTGGCGACAAAGCCCTTGGCACCCGGAATCGCCGCCCAGGTCAGGGGCACGGCGCCCGAGGCCGATTTCTGGTTGCCGCTGACCTGGATCGGCGCCAGGAAGTCCTGGCTCTGGTCCAGGGTAAAGGCGATGTTCGGCGCATAGTTGGCCTTGACCGTATGGGCGCCGACCAGCGAGCTGTTACTATCCAGGCCCGTCTTGCTCTTGACGTTCGGCCATTCGCCGAACGATTTGAAATGGCTGGGCAGCGGCGGATTGACGGTCTCGAGCGTGACCGACGGCGCCATCTGCCGCATCAGGGTCGTGCGCTGGGCTGGATCGGTGATCTTGGCCAGGTCGATAACGACCGGCTGGCCTGCCGGTGCGTGTTCACCGCAACCCCAGAAGATCAGGATCTTGCCCTTGGGGGCTTCGTAGGTTTCCGGTGTCGACGGCGTGTCGTCGCGCGGCTGCGAAGGGCCGGATGTGACAACGGGTGCCTTGTAATAGAGCGGCAGGTCAGCGCCGGCATCGAGAGTTGCCGGCGGCAGGTGATCGCCCTGGGCCTCACCGGTGGCAGTCTGGCTGGAGCCCAGGCGCAGGCTCATGGTGTGCTGCGCCCCGCCGTTCATCATGTTCATCATCGACGACATGGACGGGCGTCCACCGCCCTGCAGGCCGCTCATATTGAAGCCGGAGCTGGTGGTCGTATCGATCCAGTACTGGGCGACCGGTCCGGTCACCACCTGTTTCGGCGTCGTTTCCGTGCTGCCCGGCCCGCCCAGGCCCAGCACCATGGCGGCTGAAATGCCGGTCACGGCGACGCCGCGCAGAAGCCTGTTACGCATCTTACCCATAGCCGTTCTCCCAGTTTGCGAAAGCTGTTCGCAAAATACGGGAATGCGGCATGGGCGACAACATGCCTAAACAGGCAATTGGTGGAATTTTTCGCTAATCCCGGCCTAGATAGGAAACATTTAGGATGATCTATACGAGTTGACCAAGCAGCGTGCGCTCGAATGGGTTGAGATCGCCGTGCGTACCGCTCTCGACCTTGCGCACCCAGTCGGGATCGGACAGCAGGGCGCGACCGATGGCGACCAGATCGAATTCGTTGCGCTCCAGGCGTTCCAGAAGTGCTTCGATCGAAGCCGGTTCCGAACGCTCGCCGCCAAAGGCCGCGATAAACTCCCCGCTCAGGCCGACACTGCCGACCGTGATCGTCGGCACGCCCGTCAGTTTGTGCGCCCAGCCGGCAAAGTTGAGGTCCGAGCCCTCAAACTCCGGCTCCCAATAACGGCGTTGCGAGCAGTGCAGCATGTCGGCACCGGCGTCGACCAGGGGCCGCAGCCAGGCTTCCATTTCATCCGGCGTAATGGCGTTGCGCGCGTCATATTGGCCCGACTTCCACTGCGACAGGCGGATAATGACCGGAAAGTCGGGCGAGACCACAGCGCGCACGGCCTTGAGGATTTCGGCGGCGAACTTTGTCCGTTCGCCAATGGTCGCGCCGCCCCATGTGTCGTCGCGCTTGTTGGTCTGGGCAAAGAAGAATTCGTCGATCAGATAGCCGTGGGCGCCGTGCAGCTCGACGGCGTCGAAGCCCAGGCGTTCAGCGGCTGCTGCCGAACGCGCAAAGGCCGAGATGGTGTCGGCAATATCGGCGTCGCTCATAGGCTCGACGGCCGGCTTGCCTGACAGCGTCAGGCCTGAAGGCGCATCCATCGGCGTCGGGCGATAGTCGGGATTGTTGCCCAGCACGATGCCGGTGTGCCAGATCTGCGGCGCGATTCGGCCGCCGGCAGCATGAACGGCGGCGACCACCTTGGCCCAGCCGTCCAGCGCATCGCCATAAAAGAAGGGTATATTGGCTTCGTTCTTCGACGCCGGCCGCTCGACCACCGTGCCTTCGGTCAGGATCAGCCCGACGCCGCCCTTGGCCCTTCGCTCGTAATAGTCGACCACGGCCTGGTTCGGAATGCCGCCCGGCGAGAAGTTGCGCGTCATCGGCGCCATGACCACGCGGTTGGGCAGGGTCAGGGACTTGAACGTAAACGGTTTGAACAGGGCAGCGAGCGACATGGGCATCTCCGGTTTCCCCAGATGTAGGCACGTCAAGCCTAACTGTCACCGGGACAGTTATGATTTATTCGGCAAAAATGTGGACAATCGCGTCACCCGTGTCGCGGAACTCCTGAGCGACACGAGGAAACTGCGCGATACAGACGCCCAGGATCACGACACCGATAACGACGAACACCCCTGCGACCAGGTTGCGAAGCCAGGCTGCCTGCTGTTCCATCCGAGCAACTTGCAGGGAGCGGCCCCAGCGCCACAGATAGAAGCCGTGCCGCGCCAGGTATCTTTGGCCATCCAGCATCATCTCGCCGCGCAGCAAGAACATCAGGCCGATTCCGATGGCGCAGATGGCCCAGCACATGAATATCAGCATGTTGTCGCCTGTCATGCCGCCTGCGATGCCAGCGAGAAAGCAGACGGCAAAACCGGTCCAGCCGATCAGCATGACCAGGTTCAACAGCCAATACAGCCGATCATACAGGTAGGGCGCGCCCGGTGCCTGAACGGCCCTTGGTCCACCGGTCAGGAGTCCCCAGACAGCCCGCACTAACATGAAACAGCCTATGGCGATGAAAGCCAGAGGTACGGCCAGAAACAGCCCGCGGGTTTGCAACAAGGTCAGCAAGTTAACGGACATGACACCAATCGGATGAGCCATACATTGTAGCTGAAGCGACTGTTCCTAGAGGCCGCGATCGTCTTCTGCCTGCTTAATTTGTTGACACGTCTCGAAATTGGAAAATTCATAGACAAGCTTCAAATAGGTATCATGCAGATTTTGCGCATCAACTTCCAACTGTACGATGGAAATAGTCTGGGACGCGCTCGCCTTCGGCGACCAAAATGATACCAGGACTCGCTCATTTTGATTGATCGACGCGGCCCAATCATTTTCCCGGCTCCAAAGGGCGCCATCTCTTAGAAAATCATACGACGTCGGCTCACCGTATTTACCACTCAGCGCGGCGAGCATGCCTTTAAAATCAGCTTTTACATCATCGCCGCTGCTATCATTTTCATGAATCTTACCAAGGCCTATGACCTTGCATACACCAGTCTCTTTCGTAGCCAGAACGAGATAAGACTCAAATTCGGAGTTCGGCAGAGGTGGAACAACGCTATAGCCCTTCAGCGGCCCATCCGCTTCTACAGTATCAACGACCTTAAGCGTCGAGACAGGTGTTCCCATATCGATGCCAAACGCTCCAGCGTGGGCCGAACCAACAACCAGCCAAAGACATCCGGCAGCAACGGCTATGCGTCTGAACATTGCACCCTCCCCCATTTCACGTAAGCCTTAACTATTGCGAGCCGATATGGCAATACCCGTCACAACCTTTCCAAAATCGAGACATAGTTGGCAACCGCCCCTCCGCCCATGTTGAAACACATGCCCAAATTCTGGCCGAGCTTCGAGTCGGGCAGCTGCATCTCGCCCGCCTCACCGGTCAGTTGCTTTGCGGCGATGACGTGCATCGACACGCCGGTCGCGCCCACCGGATGGCCCTTGGCCTTTAGCCCGCCCGACATGTTGATCGGCAGCCGTCCGTTGCGCCCGGTGCCACCGTCGATGACCAGCTCACGGGCCCGACCGGGTTCGGCCAGGCCCATGGCCTCGACCGACAGCAACTCGGCGATCGTGAAACAGTCGTGGACCTCGGCGAACGAGATATCGCCGACGTTGACTCCGGCCTGCTCATAGGCCCTGGCAAACGCCCTGCGGGGTCCTTCGAAAGCCGTCAGGTCCTTGGCCGACAGTGGCAGCAGGTCGTTGATCTGCTGGGCGGCGCGGAAACCGACGGCACGTTTGAAATCGCCGGCCATATCCTCGCGCACCAGCACGATGGCCGCCGCCCCATCGGAGACCAGCGAACAGTCGGTTTTTTTCAGAGGCGCAGCGATGATCGGGTTTTTCTCGGATGCATAGCGACAGAAGTCCAGCTCCAGCGGCTTGCGCAACTGGGCCAGCGGGTTATGCACGGCGGCGGCGTGGTTCTTGGCGGCGATATGCGCCATGGCCTCGGTCGGGTCGCCCCATTTGGCCTGATAGGCCAATGCAAACTGGGCGAAGATTTCCGGAAACGACAGCCCCGCTTCCTCGCGCTGATAGCTGGCGGCGCCCAGGGCGCGGGTGACGCCGGCGCCATCGACGGCGGTCATCTTCTCGGCTCCGACGACCAGGGCGACCTTGATCCGGCCGGCGGCGATGGCATCCATGGCGGCGTATAACGCAGCCGACCCCGAAGCACAGGCGTTTTCCAGCCGCGTCGCCGGCTTGAAGCGCAAGCCCTCATCGGCGCTCAGGATCATCGACGAACAGAAACCGTCGGGTACCATGCCGGCGTTGAAATTGCCTAGCCAGACGGCATCGACGTCTTCGCCGGTAATGCCGGCGTCATTCAGCGCTTCCCGCGTGACGGCATGGATCATCTCTTCCAGCGACAGGTCGAGTTTACCGAACGGGGTGTGGCCCCAACCAACGATAGCGGCTTTCATGCGCGGGTCTCCCAAAAACGCGTATCAAGGTCTGCGAGGAAAAGTTCGATTGCGGTCACGGCCTCGCCTTCGTCGAGCATGGGAGCATGGCCGCGATTGGCGACGGTAACGGCCCGCATGCCGGTATGGCGCTCGGCCATCCGCTCCAAGGTATCGGCCGATAACAGGTCGGAAATGCCCCCGCGCACCGCCAGTATGGGGAGGCCCTCCAGCTTGTCCCACATACCCCACAGGTCCGGAGGTGCTACTGTAGGCTCAGGGGTCGCGAAGGCATTGGCAATCGCGGGATCATAGGCCGGCTTGATGATACCGTGACCGTCGACGGCATAGGTCCGGCGCGCAAAGTCGAGCCAGTCATAGTCATGGTAGTCCGGGAAGGCCACGCCATTGACCTCTTTGGCCCGTTGCGCTGCCTCGGCCCAGCTACCGACCACGACGCCTTTGCCCGTATAACCGGCGATGCGCGCCAGGCCGGCCGGGTCGAGTTCGGGGCCGACATCGTTGATCACCATGCCGATGACAGCCTGGGGGGCGATATTGCCGATGATCATGGCCATCAGCCCGCCCATGGAGGTGCCGACAATCGCCGTCCTGGCCAGGCCCAGGTCGCCCATCAGCTTGAACATGTCCTGGACATAGATGCCGGGATTGTAATTGGCCGGTTGGTCGTCCCATTGCGACTTGCCGCGGCCGCGCTGATCGACCGAGATTACGCGGTAATGCTGCGACAGATGGGCGGCGATCCATTCGAAATCGGCGCTGTTGCGCGTCAGGCCGTGCAGGCACAGCACGGGCATACCGGGCCCGCCGTAGTCACGGGCATAGAGCTGCAGGCGTGTATCGGCGCTCTGGTACCAAATGTCGCTATATGTGGTCTGCACCCGGACCTCCCTGTTTTCGGCGTACTTAGGCCCATTCTTATAGTTTGTCGCGATACTATTTTTCAACATACGTTGAATACCATTATTCACGCTATTGCGACGGAAAATTTGACCCGGGGGGCGCAGCATGGCACAGGTTCGCCGTCACAAAATAAGAGAACGCCGGTCTTGGAAGCACAACTGAAGACAACCGACCGCAAACGCCCGCTGCCTAAGGGGGCCGGCAGCCAGAGCCGACGCGAACTGGTGCTCGACGCCGCCGAAGCCCTGTTCTCGGAGCGTGGATTTTACGGTGTCACGGTGCGCCAGGTGGCCGACCTGGCCGGTGTCGATGTCGCTCTGCCGAACTACTATTTCGAGTCCAAGCGTGGCCTGTTCGACGCCGTCTTCCTGCGCCGCGCCGAGATCCTCAACCGGCAACGCAGCGACACACTCGACAGCGCCCTGGATCTTGCCCGCAACGAAAACCGCCTGATCCAGGTCGAGGACATTCTCAATGCTTTCATTCGCCCGGTCATGGCCGCCCAAAGCGCCCAGGATCCGGGCTGGCGCAACTATTGCCGCCTGGTCGCCGAGGTCAATTCATCGGCCGTATGGGCCGGTATGATGAGCGCGCACTTTGACAGCCTGATCGCCAAGTTCATCGCCGCCCTTCATGCCGCCCTGCCCGGCGTTAGCGACAAGGACATGTACTGGGCCTATCATATGCTGACCGGCGCCCTGACCCTGACCATGGCCGATACCGGCCGTATCGATCGCTTGTCGGGCGGGTTGTGCCACTCCGGCGATGCCATCGACGCCTACAGCCATCTGGTCAGCTTCTTTGCCCGCGCCTTCGAGGCCCTGCCGAAAAACGCCTAAGTTAGAAGCCGTTCGACCATGCCCAGATAGCCGCTTCCGAAAAGCCGGAAATGCACCATAGCCGGCCACAAGGCGTAAGGTGTGTAATAAAAACAGACCTGTTGGCGTACAATACCTGTTACGCTCGGTCATTGTTTAAGCTAGAAATACAACGCTTTGCGTCAGCCGGCAGGCACTTGATCCGAGCTCGAAGGGACACGACCATAAGCGCTGCTATCTCAGCCGCCCAAAAGCTAAAGTTGGTGGGTTCACTGCACGGTCAGCTGCTTATTTTATGCCTGTCACTATGCGTTCCGAATACGGAACCTCAAAACGCTTGCCGCAATAAGATCAACTGTTTAGCATCGAAATTCGACGACGGGGATTGCCATGTCAAAATTCGAGCAAGCAAAAACTGATCTCCTCAAGGAGCTAGCCAAATCGAATTCAGATCCGAGAATGCTTTCGAGTCTCAGTGACGCGCTGCTTGATAGCGCTGAGGGTTCCGTTCGCTTCACAGTTGATGCTCAACACATAAATAGGCTGGGCCTTGAACTCGTCGGCAAACAAGAAACAGCCTTATCGGAACTTGTCAAAAACGCTTATGATGCCGACGCTACGACCGTAGATGTGAGTTTCACGAATTACGATCAGCCGGGTGGTATCCTTGTGATCAGAGATAATGGATCGGGGATGACAGCCCAAACAATCCGAAATACTTGGATGCGTCTTTCGACCAACGATAAAGGTGATAACCCGGTATCACCACGTTTCGGACGCCGACGCGCAGGGAGGAAAGGAATAGGGCGCTTTGCTGTTCAAAGGCTAGGCAAAACGTTATTACTCGAAACCGGACTGAAGGGTGATAAAGAAGGCATCCGCGTTCGTTTTAACTGGGAAGGTGAGTTCACTGCTGGCACAAACTTAAATCAGGTCTGGCACGAAATTGAAACCTATCCCAAAGACCCTGAGACATCCGGTACAACTCTAAACATTCAAGATCTTCGCGATCGGTGGACCGAGGTCGCATTCGATCGAGTTTGGAAATCAATTCTATTTTTGCAGCCGCCTTTTGCAGCATCAAAGAAAAAAGACGCCAATATTGATGAATTTAGTGTGCGTATTAATGGTGTAAATAGCGGTAAACGCCGGATTGATCTTAACCTTGAGAACAGTTTTCTAGCACACGCGCTTGCAGAGATTACGGGTACTGTCGATGGCAGTGGCGTTGGCACATTCAAAGTAAAATCCGATAAATTGGGGATGGATGAAACCTTCGTATCGGATTCAAAATATTTTCTCACTGGCCCCCTTGAGCTTCAAACTAAATATTTCATTTACCTGGCTGAGACGATGTCCGGCATTTCCGTTCGATTAGCTGCAGAAATGGGTCGCGCTTACGGCGGTGTTCGTGTGTATAGAAACGGCTTCAGGGTGCTTCCCTACGGCGAGCCACATGATGATTGGTTAAAACTTGCCGAAGACGCCGCCCGAAGAAATGTCTTGGTCCCGGCCAACAATTTCAGCTTCTTTGGCCACGTCGATTTAGACTCGATAAACAATCCACTGCTTGAGGAAACTAGCTCAAGAGAAGGCTTTATTGAGAATGAGGCATTTGCGGAACTTCAGCTCTTTACACGCCGGTGCATCGAATGGGCGGTTCTTGAAGTGGCCGCCGTTCGTAAACGGAAGACAACAGCTTCCCAACCAGGTTTTACATCTACAGCACCAAACAAACCCTCCGAAGCCATTCGACAAAAGCTCTCGGAATTTAAACGGGAGGCCGCAAGCGAAGGAAGTTCGGTGCCAGAGCCCGATAAGCCGGACGAGCCCAAAGCGTCGCCTAGCGACAGCAGCAGCACAGAAAAGTTGCTCGGCGAATTACTTGAGGACGCAGAGGCGTTTGAACAGGACGTAAATGATCGATTGAATCGTTCAATAGAATACGAGAGCATGCTGCGCATCCTTGCGTCGCTTGGAATTTCGATCAGTATTTTTGGTCACGAAATCAAAAGCGCAACAACGGGTGTTGATAATAGCCTGGCCCTGGCGTCGATTGACACCGACGAGTTGAAAGATGAAGCTGAGAGGGCGCTAATCCACGAAGATCTCGGTAAAATTAAAAGTGCCACCGATCGAATATTCGATCTCGGCAGTTACGTTGAAGCGTTGATTTCCCGTACAAGGTCGAGGGCACTGACCCGCGTCCACCTCAACGCCAGCGTCGACCGGTTTGTCACTCAATTCAAAACTTACCTTCAAAAACGCCACATAGAGTTCGAAGTGGATATTGTTCCATACGATCTTATGACACCAGCGATGCATGCCTCCGAGTTTGACTCTGTTCTATTCAATCTTTTAACAAATGCTGCGAAGGCGATCGACAAAGCCCAACCGGTGAAACCCAAGTTAAAGATTACGGGACGTGACGATGGCGAATTTATAGTCGTAGGTTTTCAGGATAACGGCACCGGGGTAGCGGATAAAATCAAAGGCAGAGTGTTCGAGCCGTTCTTCACGACGACTGAACAAGATGGGGACAGTATTTCAGGGATTGGGACTGGGCTAGGGTTAAAAATTGTAGCTGACATATCTTCAGCTTATGGTGGTCGAGCGTCGCTCCTAGATCAAGTTGACGACGGCTACAGCACTCATTTCGAAATTACGTTCAGGAAATAGACAAGATGGTTGGCTACTTTATCGATGATAAAAAGGACGACCGTGAAACGATTTCACGTCTTCTAAGTACGGCACAATTGACGATAAACCCTGAACTGCCTACGGAACCGGTCGCTTTAAAAGACAAATTGGTGGCGGGCGGGACAGATATTCTTGCGCTCGACTTCCGGCTCGACGAAGAAGATTTGAAGGAAAATCGCTACAAAGCGGGGGCACTGGCGCAACTGCTTCGAGAAGCTTTGATAGAATCACCAGCGCAGGACTTTCCAATTGTACTGATTTCGACCGAAGAGAACATCAATCAAATCTATAATATCGATAAGACATCTCACGACCTTTTCGATCAGAAGTACCTAAAAGGCAAATTATCGAACAAAGAGTATCGAGATATGTGTCGACGTCAGCTTTTTAGCTTAGCTAGCGGGTATCGTGAGATCTACAAATGTACGCGGGCTGCCGGATTCCCATATAACCTCCTCAACATTGCTTCCGACGAATGGGAGGTCATTTCCCCTCACGGCTTATTGACTGACCTGAACGGCGCAAAAGGCATACCCCATGTTATTGCGAAGCTCCTATTGCGCCAAGTCATCGAACGCCCAGGTATCTTATTAAGCGCAAAGGACGTTGGTGCGCGGCTCGGGATTGAGGCTGAAAATGAACAGCATGAAGCCGCTTTCAATTTTCTCGTAGATGCTGGACTTGGGTATAATGGCATTTTTTCAACCGGCTGGCCCCGTATTTGGCGCCACAATCTTGATCGCTGGGCGGCGGAATATTTTGAAGAACCTCTCACGTCAATTCCAGGTGACCGCAGAGCTAAGACATTAAGCAAAATCATGAAAAGAGATTTTACTCCTGCGGTCTCCAAATGGACAGGCAGACCTGACGAGCTCTTCGCATTTGCCTGCGCGATATGTTGTTACCCTACCGAAATGCGGAATTCGTTAGCTCTGTACGACAAATATCTGTTGCCATACGTCGAGCGAAAGCGCGCGTGTTTTGATTGCATCGTAAAGGGCGCGCTCGATCAACATCCAGGGGTGACGATTGATGAAACTGATGCCGAACTCGGCCAGCGAATTCGATCAGGGGAAATCAAGCGGCCATGAAATATTTGCCAACCGCTTCTGAAATGGCGACCGCCCTCCAAAATACGGTCAAGAAATACGTGGATGCCGGTATTGTTGAAGCTGACAGCTACGGCGCTATCGGCGCCGCAACGACTCGATTGCGCGACAAAAAAGCCAGCCGACAATGGGACTTCAGTATATCAAAAGGAGCGCCCATTAAATTTACTCAGTGCCAGGACAAGCGTGACAACAGCCTGTTCAACCCACTCATAATGGCTAAGGGTATTGGTATTAATGACGCCGCAGCGTTTCCCTATGTGAGTTGGGATGTCTCACTTGTCTTGGAATATCAAGCTGGTGATCGTCAGATTCCAAAATGGCATTTTGATCTGGGGAGTAAACTGCAAGACGGACCGAAACTCCACCTTCAATACGGAGGCCATATTCACGATGACCGGGCATTAGATATATCGATTAAAGAACCTCGCTGGACCGCCTACCCACTTGATATCATTCTGCTGATGGAGGTCGTTGCTGCAAACTTCTTTCCGAAAGTCTGGCGCGACAACCTTCGACAAGACGCTACTGTTAGAAATATGATCAAGGCAAGCGAAACGCTTTGTTATCGCCCACTCCATGAGAGAATGACCGAGTATTTTGACAAGCCAGTCCTCGGCCGAGAAGCGACACTGCTTCATTGTTGCTGGAACGACACCTGGGCTTAACGATTTTTGGCCTTCCGGTCTGGAACTCTTCGTTTCCGGATTGCTGTCAGTTCAGCAGGCAGAACGTTCATCCAATCGGCCTTATCAATATCGAGAGCCGAGAGGATGAATTCGTCGGCGAGATTACGGGCAAGAGCCGATTGTCCAGACCTTAGCGCCAAGTCGATTGTTGAATAGACAGATGTTAAATGTGCTGGGTCGAACACCGACGGCATCAGGACGCTAATGCGTTCCGCATCGCGTGGTTCGTGTTTGAGCACACCTGAGCCATATTTTCTGCCAACGATTTCAGCGGAGATCTGGGAAAACGTACTGAGCAGCGATATCGAGAGCAATTTACATTTGTCTTCCGACACCAGCGGCTTCAAGAATGCACGATGCAGTGTATTCGTGCAATTTGCCCCACTGTGGTTGAGAATTAAACGTGGTCCGAGGTGGTGCATCACCGGAAAAAACGCTGGCGGTATATTTCCGTCTTCCGGAGAAGTCCAACATGGCCTCTTTCCATAGGTACCTACGGATTTAATTTTTTCTGCCGGATATCTATCGATGTAGGCCTGAAGCGCAGGTTCGTTGCCAGTATTGGCGCAGTTGACAAGCAGTGCCCTACCGCCCTTTTCCAAGAGCTTATTCTGATCGTCACGACTAAAGTACAAGCCGTCGAAATAGCTGAATTTGGAAAGAACAGGTCTCAACTTATCTTCTGAAATGCCAAGCTCACGGGCGCGGTCGCGAGTTAGCAGAAAAAAGGGATTATCTCCGGTTACGAGGCCGATACGGATAGACAAATACTTCCCCAAGGTCTCACTATATGGCGAGGCTCCCAACGAATCTAGCACAGACCGCGCTTGAGGTGAAATTTGTCCTGTAACCGCTGCACTACAATCGCTCGTGGAAATCAGTTCACCCGCGAGCCAGGCGTTTACTGAGCTCGCCAGCCCCGAAAGGTCTGGACAAACAGACAGCGATATATCTGCCGGCACGATAGAGCGGGGCTGGGAGGTGAAGCCTTCTCCGAGCAGAATGACAGTCTCCTCATCTGTCCCTTCTTCCAAAAACAATCGCTGCTGTACTGAGAACGCCCTAATTTTCTCAAATCTAGCGGCCAAGAATCGTCTCACCCCGTGAGCGTAATCCGCCTGAAGGAAGCTTCCAGGCAAGACCCAAGCTATACGTCCGCCGTCAGCAAGATTGCCAATGGATAAGGCAACAAAATATGCCCATAGACTTGAGCGCTGCCCCAGTTTGAGCCCGATTGACTTTATATGCTGCAGCGCAGGGTCTCGAACAATAGGGTCTATCTTTTGATACGGTAGATACGGGGGATTGCCGATGACGACATCAAATTGGCCGCGCCAACTCTCGATTGAGGCGACATTTAAAAAATCACCTTGGATGAAATGCCCGAGCTCAGCTTGATCACCAAGCGTATTGGATAAATGTTCAAAAGCGTTCGGATCGACATCACATCCGTAAATTTGACTCTTGGGATTAATGTTTCCCAAAGCCTTTAAGCGATCAACCGCGGATTTTAAAAAGCCGCATCCACCGAAGCTCGGCTCAAGGATACGGTCATCTGCATGTCGAATTGACCAGTTTGATAACAAGTCACTGATATTCGAAGGCGTATAAAAAGCACCCAACTTACGTTTGTTAGCTGCCACTCTCACCATTTATCGGCCTGTTACTTCCACAAATCGTTGGCAATTCCTTGCCGCGGCGGCGGCTGTCAAGCAGCCTTAACATGAAGCCACAGCGCGGTAAATAAAACCTTATCTCGATTCGACGCCAACCTTCCGGCTTTGCTAACTTTTTGTCCAACCAAGAAATTGTTAAGTTTCCGGCACACGATGCTATGCTGGCAAAGCCGAAGAAACGCTGAATCATCGGCAGCGGCAGAGACTCACGCGCCGCGAGACTGGCGTAGCCTGACCGCATCACGGGCCGTGTCCGCTAACACCGCCAGCGCTACAAAGCCCGCAATTCGTTTCATCCCCTCACACCCTTGCCTCCCCCGGCCCGGATTGGCCGGGGGAGGCCCCCTCATCAGACACCGCGCACGCGCAGATGGCAAGCCATCAGGTCGCGCGGTGCCATAGGCGAAGCCACCCTTCGCCTATCCTTTAACGCACACCACCTGCCGCAGCGTGTGGACGATCTCGACGTGGTCGGCCTGGGCGGCCATAACCGCGTCGATGTCCTTGTAGGCCGCCGGCGTCTCATCGATAACGTCGGCGTCCTTGCGGCATTCCACCCCCGCCGTGGCGGCGATGTGGTCTTCGATGGTAAACCGGCGCTTGGCTTCGGCCCGCGACATGGCCCGCCCGGCGCCGTGCGAACACGAACACAGGGCCTGGGCCGATGCCTCGCCGGCGATCCCGCGCACGATGAACGACTTGGCGCCCATCGAACCCGGAATGATGCCCAGCGTCTCCGGCGTGATCCGCACTGCGCCCTTACGGGTCACCAGCACGTCCGCTCCGAAGTGCCGTTCGTGCGCCACGTAGTTGTGGTGGCAGTTCACGGCCTCGCAGTCGCAGGTAAAGCGCTTCGGCACCGATACCGACAAGGCCTCGAGAGCCGCCGTCATCATCAGTTCCCGATTGGTCCGGGCAAAACGCTGGGCCCACGACACCGCGCCCATATAGTCGCCGAAAAGCTCGGAACCTTCGGGCAGGTAGGCCAGGTCTTCGTCGGGCAGGTTGACGAACCAGCGCTTCATCTCGTGCTTGGCGCGCTCGATGAAGTAGGAGCCGATCCGGTTGCCGATTCCGCGCGAACCCGAGTGCAGCATGATCCACACCGCCTGGTTTTCGTCGAGACAGACCTCCACAAAGTGGTTGCCGGTCCCAAGCGTCCCCAGGTGGTTCTGCGCCCGCGTCGCTGCCTGGCTGATCTTCGGGTGCTTGTCGACGATCTTTTTCAGTTCGCCGTTCAGCCCCGAAAACGCCGCCCCGGCCGCCTCGGAGGTTTCGCCCCAGGCGCCGCGGTCATTGGCCCCGCCATTGTCGGTCCGGCCGTGCGGAATCCGCGCCTCGATCGCCGTCCGCAGCCCCAACAGGTTGTCGGGCAAATCAGACGCCGTCAGCGTGGTTCGCACCGCCATCATGCCGCAGCCGAGGTCGACCCCGACCGCCGCCGGGATGACCGCGCCCTTGGTCGGGATGACCGAACCGATGGTCGCGCCCATGCCCCAGTGAACGTCCGGCATGATGGCGACGTGCTTATGAATGAACGGCATGGCCGCGATGTTGTCGAGCTGCTTGCGCGCCTGGTCCTCGACGGCCACGCCGTCGATCCACGCCTTGATCAGCCCGCCCCGGGCGCCTTGAAACACTTGCATATCAACCTCCATTGCGCAGCAACGAAGGCCGCGCCTATTTTTTATCTATTAAATCATCGAGTTCGAACGGCGTTTCACCGGTCAGTTCATACAGTTTGAGCCAGGCCCGGACACAGGCGCCCACCGGTCCCGGGACCGGAAGACCGGCGAACCAGCGGGAGACCGAGGAGCGGTCGACACCCAGCGCCTCCGACAAACGTGACTGCCAGCCACGTTCGCCGAAGAGCAGGATTGCCGACACTCTCAAGGTCTCCGGGTCCATTAGATACCGCCCTCAAGCGCCGGGCGGGCTCCTCGCATCAGCTCGGGCGAGCGGTCGCTCTTGCCAAGTCCTTGCGGACTTGGAGACTGCTCGCTCTCGCGGATATAGTTCAGGACCGTTTCGCTGAAACCGTCGATATGGGTCCATTTGCCGTAGCCGACACCGTTGCGGGCCGAGGCAACGTTGATCATGTACGCTTTTGACGTGACAGGATCAGGAACCGGATCGTGGCTCTGTTCGTCGGTGATGACGATGAGACGATCGTGCTGGATCGTGTTCATCTTCTTCACCGCCTTGCCGAGATAGGTCGAGCCGTGAGGCTGCGACTTGATCACGGCATCAACACCGGCCATACCGCGCCGTGCCGGGACCTCCTTCACGTCCTGCGAGAAGGTGAAGACCCGCACGTCGCCCGGGATGATGGAGGCCAGCGTCGCCGCCGCATCCATACGCGTCAGGTCCGACTTCGCCGACAGGCGGCAATCCATCGAACCGGAAACGTCGACCAGCACGATGGTCCGACCGGTCAGGACCGGACCTTCAAGGATGGTCTCGCTCAGCGCCTGGTCGAGGTAAGCCTCGAACCGGGGCGCCGCCCGCGCTGCCGCCACATAACGGAACGGCAGGACACGATCGGCGCCACGCCGGGCGATGATGGCGTCACGCACCAAACCTTCGTCGACACCGGCCTGGTCCATGTTACGCAGGTTACGCAACAGGGCCAGGTAGCCGAGCTTGCGCTCAGCCAGCAGGCGCGTGAAGGTCTCCGCCTTATCCGCCCCGCCAGACAGCGCCACTTCCCACGTATCGGGAGAGGTCAGCCTGCCGGCGGCCAGGTGCTTCCAGTCTTCGGCTTGCGCCTCGTCCTTCGGCTTGGCGTGGCACAGGAACAGCACGTCACGCAGACGCACAGGCCCGGCACGATCGTACTTGGCCAAGGCATAGGCATCGAACTTGACGAAAGCACGGGCCAGGCCCAGCTTCATCTGTTTCGAGAGAGAAGCGTTCTTTTGGGGCTTGCGCCCGTTTACCTTGAAATAGATCGCCACCAGTTCCGACAGTTCGTCGGCCCGCTGGATCACCCGTTCGATGGTCGGCGCCACCAGCGATCCGCCGTGCTTGATCAGGGCGCACAACAGGATCAGCGGCGCATGACGCAGCTTGAACTGTTCGCGCGCCTCGATGGCGAGTGCCGCCACCGTCGCCGGTGCGACATCGGCAGCCAGAGCCGCGATGCGGTCGGCGATGGTCACGCCGTCTTCATAGAATTCGTCTTCCCACAACAGGCAGGACAGGACCGACCGGCGCAACGCCTGTTCGGCCGAGAGAGTGACGGCGGGAGCCCCTTCGTACGATACGTCGGGGCGCTTTTTGAAAATGTTCAGTCGCATGACCGCACCTTTCCTGACGTGTGAACGCAAGTCAGCCGTCTCCCGACACCGTGTCCGGAGGGTCTTGCGTGTGAAGGCTGGGGGCTGAGGGCGATGCGGAGAGGCATCGCGATGAATATCTTGGCGGCCGGAGGGGCTATACGCGCCCGACTGCTGCCGGTGAAATGACCAAGGGAACCTGCGAAGACGTAAGCTCCCGCTGCCTGACCAGTTTGGTTACTGGGCAGGTTTTGGGAAGGGGATTTGAACCCCAAACCCTTTCGGGCCTCTACCAGACGATGAATACGTCCTCTGTCGCCACTTGATCAGCCGATACTGCGGTTCCGGTAAAGGCCTACATCATCGACATTTTGGTTACTACAGCAACTTGTTGCGTAATGCAACAAATTTCTGAAAAAATTCTTCGTCCAGTTTCCCGGGTACAGGCGGTTCCGGGTGGGAGGCACTTCCGCCGGATCTTGCGCATCCGGGCCACGTTGGCTTGCCGTGCATAGACCACGACATCCAGGGCTGCCCTGTCCCGTTTGGTGCGATGAAGCCGGAACCTACGCCACGGAAAACTGAACTCTGATTGCTTCGGAGAAAATCGATATCGCTCTGGGACGTACCTAAAACGAAGGATGCGAATATCTGCGCTACCGAAACGGTTTCGAGGGGAATAGACGGCAACAATAGGTGCTCTATCCACTGAGCTACACGGCTTTCGCCATGGCCGGATTTGAACCGGCGACCACCTCGTTACAAGCGATGAAATCGTTGCCTGCGCCACCACGAAATGTCGTTACCGAAGCAACGACGGCTGCGGGATACCGCAGTCCGTTGCAGGGCGCAACAGGGATTTCAAAAAAGATGTCGCAGCACCACAGATAGTGGCGGAAAAGTCACATTGTGCGTGACTCTCAGGAAATCCGCCTCTTCCCGTTTACGGGGAGAGGCCGGCGCAAAGCGGCGGGTGAGGGGCAAATTCCACTACAGGTGCAACAGTTCCGTCAGTGGCCGTAATTTGCGGCAATCTTGAGTTCGAGCTTGCACGATCGTAGAAATCCTTTCGAGCGTGGAATGCCCCTCACCCGGCTCGCAAGCTCGCCACCCTCTCCCCGCAAGCGGGAAGAGGTAGATTTAAAACGCCCCTTACTTCGCGGCGAACTGCTCGACATTCGACGGGATTATGACCTCGTATGGCACCCAGTCGTAGAGCTGGGCATAGTCCTTCTTGGCGAACTTGACCGCGTCGTCGAAAGCCTGATTGGCCTGGGCTGTGGCGTTTTGCAGGACCGACATGGCCATCCAGTGGCTGCGGATGGCGTCCAGCGCCTCGGAGGTGCCGTCCACACCCGCGACCACGACCTGACCCGGCTTGTAGCCGGCCTTTTGCAGGGCATCGATGGCGCCCAGGGCCATATTGTCGTTATTGGCAATGACAGCATCGATATGCAGGCCGTCGTTCAGCCAGCCGGTGACCAGCCTTTCAGCATCTTCGCGTTTCCAGTTGCCGGTAACGTCCTTGACCAGCTTCAGGCCCGGCTTGGCGGCGATGATTTCCTTGGTACCTGCCGTGCGGTCGCGCGCCGCCGGGTGACCGTCTTCGCCACGCAGGATGACGACATTGCCGGTGTCCTTGATCTGTGACGACACAAGACGCATCTGCAGCCGGCCGGCGACCAGGTCGTTACAGGCGACGATCGCCACCTGGCCATCGAAGCGATCGATCGACGGCAGGCGGTTGACGAAGATCAGCGGCACGCCGGCCTTCGACGTCTGGTCCGCCGCCGACTGCGCCGAGGCGTCGTCGACATTCATGATCATCACCACATCGGCCTTTTGGGCGATGGCGTCCTTGACGTGCCCGATCTGGGCGCCGCTGTCGCGATGGGCGTCTTCGACCACGACATCGAGTTCCGGGTGCTGAGCCGCGGCGGCCAGGATGGAATCGCGCAGAATGATGGTGAAGGTGTCGTCGGCGCGTGCCAGGGTGACGACGATCTTTGGCTTGGCCTGGGCCACGGCAGGCAGCACCGAAGACGCCGCCAGGCTCAATACGGTTGCGCCGATCAAGGTGAGTTTCTTCATGTCCTTGCCCTTTCCTAAGTGTAAGGCGCTGCGCCCGCTATGCCGCGCGAACCCGCGCCAGGAACTTGTCGACTTCGCCCTTCAGCATATCCGATTGACGCGCCAGAGCATTGGCGGCCGACAGGACCTGAGTGGCGCCCGCGCTCGATTCCTGAGCGGCCAGGGTGACACTGTTGATATTGTTGGTGACGTCCGACGTATTCTGCGACACCTCGTGGATGTTGCGGGAAATCTCGGCCGTCGTCAGTTCCTGCTGATTGACGGCGTCGGCAATCGCCGAAGCGATGTTGTTGACCTCGGCAATCGTGCTTTCGATGCCCGAGATTTCGCCGACGGCCTGCAGGGTCGAAGCCTGCATCTTGGCGATCGACACGCCGATCGTCGTCGTCGAGGTCGAGGTCTGGTTGGCCAGCCCCTTCACTTCCGAGGCCACGACCGCGAAGCCCTTGCCGGCTTCACCCGCCCGGGCGGCTTCGATGGTGGCGTTCAGCGCCAGCAGATTGGTTTGCTGCGCGATGGCGTTGATGATGCCGACCACGGACTCGACCTGGGCGGCGTCGCCGGACAGGGCGTCCATGCTGTTGCGGGTCCGAATAGCCTGGTCGACGGCGTTGTTGGTGATGCCGGACGAACGGGCGACCTCGCCGCCAACCTGGCGGGCCGAGGCGGCCAGTTCTTCGATGGCGGCGGCCACCGAGCGGACATTGTCGGCAGCCTGACGGGCGCCGGCTTCGACGGCCGAAGACTGGACGCTGGTTTCTTCGGCCGCGGCCGACAGGGTCTGGGCCGAGGATTGCAGTTCGCTGGCGGCGTTGGAAACGGCGCGGACGATATCACCGACCGCATGTTCGAACTCGTCGGCCAGCTTGACCACCTCGACCTTGCGCTGCTTCTGCATGTCGTCTTCCAGGGCGGCCTGGGCGGCGCGCAGTTCCTCGCCCTCCATCAGCTTTTCCTTGAAGACCTTCAGGGCCGAAGCCATGCCGCCGATTTCGTCGCGGCGCCCGGCATCGGGAATGGTGACATCGGTTTCGTGATTGGCCAGGCGCAGCATGACCTGGGTCATGCGCGAAATCGGACCGGAAATGCTCATGGTCAGCATGGCGCCCATCAGGACGCAGAATACGGTCAGCGACCCCAGAGCGATCATGATCCACAGGCGCGCCGATTCATTGACCTTGACGGCGGCGGCGGTCGCGGCGGCAGCCTTGCCCTCGCGATAGTCCTGGACGCGGCGGACGGCGCTGTAGAAGGTGACACGTTCTTTCGACAGGTCGTTCATCAGGACGTCGGCCGCCTCTGTGGTCAGGCCCGCCTTGTCGAGATCGGAAACCTCTTCCTGGACGGCCAGGAAATGTTGCCATGCCGCACGCAGCGACGCCGCCAACTGGGCTTCCTCGTCACCCTGGACCATGGCGCTGTAATCGCTCCACGACTTGGAAAAAACGTTGCGGGCCGCTGCCGCTTCCTGGCTGTAGGTATCGCGATCGGCGCCGACGGCCGAATGTTCAAGGAAGGAAATCACGCTCAGGGTCTGGCTGTTGCGTGCCAGATCGCCCAGGGTCGACACGGCCTTCAGCTCGGCAGACAGGCGCGTGCCGATCGCTGAAACTTCGTTCAGTTTCATGATCGAGAAGGCGCCCGTCGCTATGGACAGCACCATGAGCACGGCAAACGCCATGGCTATTTTTCCACGAATGGAAAAAAAGATTTTACCTAACATGATCTGAGGTCTCTCCCAATCGCCCAGTTTCTGAGCGAAATTACAGGGGCAACTGATAATTTAGGATTAACCACAATACCGTTCTCCACGCTGTGATAGCGATAACGCATCGCAGCGTGGCAAGGGCGACCGCACGTCCGAGCTCGTGCGAGGAGCCATGCGGCGATTGAGCTGAAGAAATTCTTCCGGTCACATTTCAGTCCCTTGAGCCCGGATGTGAAGAACCGCCGCGGAGTGACCCGCAGCGGTTCAGGATGGCCCAACAGAAACAGAGTTTCGTCAAATCAGTTGGTATATAACCGGACGTAATCGACCTGCATTTCCGACGGGAAGGGTGTCGCGCCGTTGGGGGGACCGGGCCAGTCGCCGCCGACCGCCAGGTTCATGATGATGAAATTGCTCTGGCCGGCATCGAACGGCCATACCGCGCCCGGAAAACCGGCAATGCTGGCCGTCGTAAAGGTCGCAAAGGGTGTCGCAGAATTGTCGATATAGTAGGCGACGCTGCCCGGTTTCCAGATCATGCCGTAGGTGTGCCAGTCGGCCGCCGTCTGGCCGGCCGGGAAGTGATAGGTGGTGCCCAGGCCCGTGCCGCCGATAAAGCCGGTGCCATGGATCGAGCTCTCGTTCCAGTCCGGTGTCAGCGGCCCGTTGACGCGCTCCAGAATGTCCTGCTCGCCGCTGGCCGGCCAGTTTACCGTGGTGATATTGTTGCCGAGCGTCCATACCGCCGGCCACAGGCCCTGCGCCTCAGGAGCGCGGGCGCGCATTTCGAAGCGGCCATACTGGAAGCTGAACAGGCCCTGGGTCTTCATCCGCGCCGAGGTATAGACGCCCGGGGACGGCTGGCGGGCGACGATGTGCAGCACACCGTCCGTGCCGACACTGGCGTTCGGGTTGGCGCTGTCGCAGGGTGAGGTGTTCGAAGTCGCCGTGCAGTAGGTTTCAAGCTCATGATTGCCGAAGCCGCCATTGCCGGTGTCGTAACCCCAGATCGTGGCGTCGGGCGCCTTGGGCGAACCCGTCGAATTGCTGAATTCATCGGCCCAGACCAGGGTATTGGTTGGAATATTGGGCGCGAAGACCTGCGAAGCCGCGGCGCTGTTGGTATAGCCTGATGCCGCTGCGATGGCCTTGACCGTCACATTGGCGGCGACCAGGAAGGGCGCTTCGTAATGCTGCGACGCTGTAGTCGGGGTCGTGCCGTCGACCGTGTAATAGATGGTGGCGCCGGCCGTCGTGGTCGACAGGCTGGCGATCACGGCGCCGTTCTGCTGGGCGCTCGTGGCAACCACCGGGGTTGCGGCCACCGGGGTCGCGGGCGGTGGCGTCGTACCTCCCCCGCCGCCGCCTCCCCCGCCACAGGCGCCAAGAAGGATAAGCAGCCCGAGGGCCGAAAGGTGCAAGCTGAACCTGGGTATCATGTGCTGTCCTCGACTATGTATGCGAGCCCCTTCTGCACAGATGGCGAGGGCTCTTCATTGTTATGATACGCACGCGCGGGTGCGGTTGGCAACGCTTCCAAAGCCAAACCCGAACAAATGTCCGAAATGACAGCAGAAACGCGACATCGATGTCATAACGCGTCAGGCAGCAATGTGCAATATCATGAAACCGTGGAATGGGACGGTTGGGTCGGGAGCGCGGCAGAGCCCGCCTGATCAGGATATAGGGGCAAACTAAATAAGTTCAAGAATTGCCAGGCTCCGACCTGCCGCTCTATAAAATCGCTGCAAAAACAGGCAGGTGGGCGAGCGGAGTGACAACCATGCGAAACATCGATGTTCTGATCGCGGGCGCAGGCCCGACCGGGCTGATGCTGGCCGCGGAGATGGCCCTGGCGGGCGTTGATGTCGCCCTTGTCGAGCGCCGACCCAACCAGGACCTGGTGGGTTCACGCGCCGGCGGACTGCACGCCCGTACCCTCGAAATCCTTGACCAGCGCGGAATAGTCGATCGTTTCCTGGCCGAAGGGCAAAAGGCGCAGGTCGCCGGATTTGCCGGGGTTTCTCTCGACCTCAGCACCTTTCCGACCCGGCACACTTACGGCTTAGGCCTGTGGCAAAACCATATAGAGCGCATCCTGGCCGGTTGGGTGGCGGAGCTGGCTGTCCCTATCCACCGCGGACGCGAGGTAACCGGGCTGAAACAGGACGACAGCGGTGTCGATCTTGAACTGGCGGACGGCCCTGCCCTGCGGGCCCAATACCTGGTCGGTTGCGACGGCGGGCGCAGCGTGATCCGCAAGGCCGCCGGCATCGCCTTTCCCGGCTCGGACGCGACCAGCAGCAACCTGATCGCCGAGGTTGAGATGACCGAGACTCCGGAACTGGGCGTCCACCGCAATGCCTTCGGCATCCATTCCTTTGGCCGCGAGCAGTACGAAATTCGCGACGGCAAGGTGATCTATGCCGATACGGGCCCGATACGGGTGATGGTCAGCGAGCCGCTGGTCGGTTCCACGAACGAACCCACATTGGCCGACCTCAGCGCCGCCCTGATCGCCGCCTGCGGCACCGACTACGGGCTACACAGCGCGACCTGGATCTCCCGCTTCAGCGACATGTCACGCCAGGCAGACACCTATCGCAAGGGGCGCGTGCTGCTGGCTGGGGACGCCGCCCATATCCATGCACCGGACGGCGGCCAGGGTCTCAATACCGGCGTCCAGGACGCGGTCAATCTGGGCTGGAAACTGGCCCAGGTGGTCAAGGGCACCTCGCCGGATACGCTGCTCGACACCTACCACGCCGAGCGCCACCCGGTCGGCGCGCGCGTGCTGCGCAACACCATGGCCAGCGTGGCCCTGCGCCGCACTGACGATCGCAGCAACGCCGTGCGCGAGGTCATGGCCGAACTGCTTGGCATGGACGAGCCGCGTCAGCGTTTTGCGGCGGAAATGTCGGGCCTGGGCCTACACTACGACCTCGGCGCCGGCCACCCGCTGTTGGGACGGCGCATGCCCGATCTCGACCTGGCCACAAAGGATGGCCCGCTGCGGGTCTTCTCCCTGCTGCACAGCGCCCGGCCGGTGCTGCTCAATCTCGGTGCACCCGGCGCCTTCGACATCACGCCGTGGGCGGATCGCGTCCAGCTGGTCGATGCCCGCTACGACGGTTTGTTGGAACTGCCGGCACTGGGTGCGGTCAGCGCGCCCTGCGCCGTGCTGATCCGCCCCGACGGTTATGTCGCCTGGGTTGGCCACGGCGGCCCGGCGGGACTGACGGAAGCCCTTACCACATGGTTCGGACCGCCCAGTTCCTAGCCCGTCGCAAATCTGGTTGATTTGTTTGGCGCAATCTCTTATGAGGCCCGACAGCCAGTCCCGGCGTGTCCCTGAAGCAGGAAAGGAGAAAATCATGCGAGCACTGTTCCTTCATCTCGAAACCGATTTCCCGATCCAAACTCTTCAGGAACAAATTGCATGGGCAATTCCCTGTCAGGCGCACACGCACGCCTGATCTTTACTGGCCGCGCGTGGCGCGCTGCCGATTTCTACAATTTCAACGCCTGGCCTGCGCCCGGTGATGTCTCCCCTCTTTCGAAGGAGGGCGCGCATGAACACGCCATGTGAACTGACCCTCATCGGGCGCGACCCGGCGCGCTTCGACCCGATCGCCCTTGATCAACTCGATGCCACGGCGCGTCTTGAAGGGATGGGTCGGGTCGTCGGCCTGCCCGATCTCCATGCGGGGAACGGCATCGCCGTCGGTGCCGCCTTCTGGTCGCCTGACCGGATCTGGCCCCACTTGGTCGGCAGCGATATCGGCTGCGGCATGGCGCTGTGGGAAACCAGCCTGACGGTGCGCAAGTTCCGCGTTGGCCAGGTCGACCGCAGACTGCAGGGCCTCGACGAACCCTGGGACGGACCGGTCGAACAGACCCTGGTCTCAGCCGGCCTGCCGGCCGACCTGGCCAATCCCGGGCTCGGCACGATCGGCGGCGGCAACCACTTCGTCGAGTTTCTGCGGCTCGAAGAGGTCGTCGATCCTGAGCGCTTTGCAAACCTCAACCTGGCGGAAGATCGCGTCTGGATGATGGTGCATAGCGGTTCGCGCGGGCTGGGCCAGGCCATCCTGCAGGACCAGACGGAACGCACCGGCAAGTCGGGCCTTCTGGCGGACAGCCCGGAGGCCAGGGCCTATCTGTTACGGCATGATCAGGCCGTGGCATGGGCGGTGGTGAACCGAAAGGTGATCGCCGACAGGTTCCTGAACGCGGTCGGCCTGTCCGGCCGGTGCTGTCTCGACATCGTGCACAACTGCGTGTGCGGCCATCGCGGCGGCTGGCTGCACCGCAAGGGCGCGGCACCTGCCGATCGCGGTCTCGTCGTGATCCCCGGATCACGAGGCGATTTCAGCTATCTGGTCGAGCCTGTGGCGGAGCGGGCGGAAGAGGCGCTGTCGTCACTGGCCCATGGCGCCGGGCGCAAATGGAGCCGCAACGATGCCCATGCGCGTCTGTCCCGGCGCTATCGCGTGGCCGACCTGCAACGAACCAAGCTGTCCAGCCATGTCATCTGCGAGGACCGCCGCCTGATCTTCGAGGAAGCGCCGGAGGCCTACAAGGATATCGCCGGCGTCATTGGCGACCTTGAGGCCGCGGGCCTTGTCCGGGTGATCGCCAGGCTGCGTCCGCTGCTCAGCTACAAGACGAGGGCCTCATGACCGAGATCATTCTGCACCTGACCTCAGGCAAGGGCCCCGACGAATGCTGCTGGGTGGTGGCGCACCTGGCACAAGCGTTCGCAAGCGAGGGCGCGCGCCAGGGCATCGTATGCGAAGTGCTGGATGCGCAAGAGGCGCTTCCCGCCTCGCTCCTTTTGCGGATCAGCGGCGACACGGCAGAGACGTTTGCGAAGGACCGGATCGGCACCATACTGTGGGTCGGCGAAAGCCCATTTCGCCCCCGGCACAGGCGCCGAAACTGGTTTGTCGGCGTTGCCCTGGCGCCCTCTCCCGAGAGCGTGCCCGATCTGCGCGATGAAGATATTGACTTCCAGACCATGCGGGCCAGTGGACCGAGCGGACAGCATGTCAACAAGACGGACAGCGCGGTGCGGGCGACCCACCGGCCAACCGGACTGGTCGTGACGGCCCAGGAACAGCGATCCCAGCATGCCAATCGCAAGCTGGCGACGCTGAAACTCGCCGTCATGCTAGAGGAACGCCGATCCGGGGCACGTGACATTGTCCGGCAGGCGCAGTGGTCAACCCATCAAAACCTCGAACGCGGCAATCCGGTGCGGACCTACATGGGCCCGCGTTTTGACCTCAAGGGCGTCATATAGGGCTTTTGGCTGTCGCGGGGCGGGAAAACTGCCTCGCGGCAGCACTCAGACCTATCCCATGTCTTTGACAACGCACACCAAAATGTTAGCGCTACCAAAATGCTTGCCTTTGGTCGCGAAAGGTGATTTCATCGGGGTCCCACATAAGAAAAAGTCCAGCCCACATGGGTTAGGACATAGCCCAAACGGGGATGCCAATGCCAAGATCTGCCCTTTCCTACGCTGTGGCCCTGAGCCTGACGGCCGCGCTTGCGCCGCTGACGCTTCATGCCCAAACCAACGCTCCCAAGGCGCCCAATGGCCGCCATTACCTGTCCCAGCCTCTGGTCACGGATATCTACACCGCCGACCCGTCCGCCCATGTCTTCAACGGCCGGATCTATGTCTACCCCAGCCACGACATCCCGACCGACATCCCCAACGACGACCTGGGCAGCCAGTACGCCATGAAGGACTATCGCGTCCTGTCGATGGATCACATCGGCGGCCCGGTGACGATCGGTCCCGTTGCTCTCGACGTCAAGGACGTTCCCTGGGCCAGCAAGCAGATGTGGGCGCCCGACGCCGCCTACAAGAACGGCACCTATTACCTGTATTTTCCGGCGCGCGATCCGAAAAACGTCTTCCACATCGGCGTCGCAACCTCGACCTCGCCGGAGGGGCCCTTCAAGGCCGAGCCTGAGCCGATTGCCGGATCCTTCAGCATTGATCCGTCCGTCTTTACGGACGGCGACGGCGAAACCTATATGTACTTCGGCGGTATCTGGGGCGGTCAGCTCCAGCGCTGGGCCACCGGGTCGTTTGACGCCAACGGCTCCGACACCGATCTTCATCAGGACGACCAGCCGGCGATAAGCGCCAGGGTCGCCAGGTTGTCGCCGGACATGAAACAGTTCGCCGAAGCGCCCCGCAACGTCGTCATCGTTGACGATGCCGGCAAGCCGATCCTGGCCGGCGACCACGATCGCCGCTTCTTCGAAGCGTCGTGGATGTTCAAGCACGACGGCCAGTATTACTTCACCTATTCGACCGGTGACACGCATTTCCTGGCCTACGCGGTCGGCAGCAATCCCTATGGCCCCTTCACCTACAAGGGTCATTTCCTGTTGCCGGTCCAGGGGTGGACAACCCACCATTCGATCATTGAGGCGGACGGAAAGTGGTGGCTGTTCTACGCCGATACCCAGCTTTCGGACAAGAACCACCTGCGCAGCGTCAAGATGACGGAACTGCATTTCAAACCCGACGGCACCGTCCAGGAAATCGATCCGTTTACCAACTGATCGTAGCGCGTGCATCCTCCCCGGCCATACGTCTTTGTGCTACGCGGCGCGGGGAGTTATGGAGAATTCTGGGACAGGTTTTGGACTGCATAATTCGTTTCTGAGAATTATGCATTTCATAACCTGTCACCGAAATACCCGTTTTGACCTCAAGGCTGTTAAATAAGGCTTGTGACGCCCCTCCGGAAAAGCGCTTCCTCCGCCAGGGCCAATCGCGTCAAAAAGTCGCGCAAAAACCAGTGACGCGGGACCGGGTCACAGTCTGTTGCTACGTTACAGGGCTTGGCTTTCCGGCGTCACAGCGTCACGACTTTTCAGATGTGACGGCCTGTGACGCCCTGCCCTTGCCGACACCCCGAAGCGTCACAACCGTCACACGCCCCCTATAGGGGTGTGACGGTTGTGACGCTGTGACGGGACCACCAAAAATATTTCCGTCTTAACGGCGTTAAACTGGACAAGTTGCGTGTTATCTCTGCCTGACCGTCCAGCGCAGGCCTAGGTTATCGAAAACGATAATCCTGCGTAGCCATGAGCGCTCCGCGCCCCTCCCCCCAAGGACCGACCGGCAAATTCCTCCTCTTCCCGCCTGCGGGGAGAGGCGGGGCGCCCCGTGGCGTGGCGCGAAGCGCCGGGTGAGGGGCATTCCACCGTCAAAACAGCCTGTGCGACCGTGCAGACCAGAGCTCCCGCTGTCGGCGATGAAGAGCCTACCTCCGTACAGGAAATCATCCGACCACTGACCGGGCCGCTGCATCTGCAGTGGAATGCCCCTCACCCGGCGCTTTGCGCCACCCTCTCCCCGTAAACGGGAAGAGGAGGATTTAAGCCCTTTCCGCCGCCAACATCCGTCCAATCCTGAGGTAAAGCCATGAACGCCATGACGTTAAACCTGGCCAGTGTCGAGGTCGAGCAGGCCCTGTGCGGGGCCTGCCTCAACATTCCGGCCGCCGTCAACAACGCCCACGGCGTCACGGCCGACCACTTCGCCTCCCCCGTCCTTGGCCGGATGTGGCACCTGATCCAGGACCTGGCACTAAATGGCGGCGATATCGCCCCCTCGGTCGTCGTGTCGCGCCTGAAGGCCGATCCGGAATTCGCCTCCCTGGGCGGCAAGAGCTATCTCGCCGACCTGATCGACAAGGCGCCGCCGGCCAATACCGTCCCCACCCTGGCGGCGGAACTGATCGAAACATGGAAGGCCCGGCAGGGCGCCCTGCTCGGTGACCAGATGGTGCGCGAACTGGCCAAGGGCGGACCGGTCGGCCATGTCCTGGCCTATTACGGCGCCGAGCTCGACAAGATCCAATCGGTCGACAACCGGACCTCGCGCTACAATCCGGAACCCTTCGCTGCCGTGGCACCCGTGGCGTCGCCGTGGCTGATCAAGGGCGTCCTGCCGTCGAAAGGCGTCGGCTTTATCGTCGGCCAGACCAAGGCCGGCAAGAGCTTCCTGGCGCTGGATACCTGCCTGCGCCTGGCGGCCGGCGCACCGAAGATCTTCGGCGCCCGGGCGAGACGCGCTGGTGTTGTCTATATCGCCGGCGAGGACGACAATGGCTGCCGCGCCCGCGTCCTGGCCTGGCGCCGGAAGCACCACCGCGCAACACCCATGCCGTTCGAGCTGATCGGCCAGGGGCTGAACCTGCTTGATCCTTCCGCCGTCCACGACCTGAAAAAGGCCCTCCACGCCGCGTCCGATCGCTTCGCCACGATCGACAGTCACCTCGGCGTTGTGGTGATCGACACACTGTCGCGCTGTGCACCGGGGGCCGATGAAAATAGCTCCGTCGACATGTCGCGCGCCTTCCACGCCCTGGAAGACATCGCCCGATCGACCGGGGCGCTGGTCCTGGCCGTCGCCCACTTCGGCAAGGCCGGCGCTGACAAGGGTATCCGCGGCTGGTCCGGCCTCGACGCCAATTCGGACGCCACCCTGACCGTGGAACGCTCGCCCGACGACGACAGCCTGCGCCTCGTCACCTTTGCCAAGGTCAAGAACGGCGTCGACGGCGGCCAGATCGCCTTTCGGCTGGAAGAGGTCGGGCTGGGCATGGTCGATGGCGACGGCGACGAGCTGACCTCGTGTGTCGTGGCCTTTGAACCCCTATCGGACAGGGTTGAGCGGCGGAAGCAGTCACGGGCTCTGAAGCCTCCCGAAGCGCTGGTTTTGGCCGCCGTCAAGTATGTGACCGACCACGAAAAGACGCTCCCGCTGCCCATCGCGATCGAAGGCCAGAAGCCATGGATGAAGGCCGTGACGCGCGAACAGGTCAAGGCCCGCTCGCTCGCCACCGGGCTTGCCGGCGACGACAAGGGCGGCACGGTCCGGATGCGCTTTTCTCGTGCCCTGGAAGGCCTCGGCGCGACCGGCAAGCTCAGGATCGAAGGGGATTTGGTATGGCTGATTTAGGGCGACAGGGTCAGGTCGGGTGAAGTGTGACCAACTGTGACGCGCCACATTTCCGACGCGGTCCAATGAGAGGTCCTCGGCACGGCCGATGTCGAAGCCGTAACCGACTCCCTCGTCCAACACGTCCAAAATTACGATGCCGGGGCAAGGCGCACGTATATCCAATGTTCATAAAAATCAATAAACTGACTCTGCCCCCTTAGCTTGGCCCCTTATGGCCTCTTAAACTTGATACCATTAGTTAATAGTTAAGTGCTCTTTGTATTTTTCATGAAATATGCGGAAGAATTTGGTGAGATATAAGCTTAAATCTCTCCAATCTTTCATAGACAAATTCTCGTTTATTTTCACTTCTCGATCTTTCAAATGGACTAAGCTATTTCTATGGAAGTAGACCTTCTTTCCTAGTGCGCCTCGCTTTGCTTCCGCGGCTCCCATTGCATTAACAAGAGTAACTATCTGCGCCTCACAGTGGTTTAATTCTTGACTATCCACCATTTCGAATATCTCACACATAGAATCTGACTCTTTGCTCTTCCAGCTTAAATTATCTTCACAAAATTTGGCCAAACTTGCCGCAGTCAAAAAGGTATTTGTTTCCATTTTTAACTTATACATCCATGGAAAAAAGAATAATGCTTCGAAAAATCGATACAAATCTAGAAAAACATGCTTCCAATTACCTGCGTTTAGGCAGTTCAATAAATTGTCAGGTGGACAGAAATATAATCCCTTCAACCTTATTAAGGAGTCAGCAAATAATTGGTCAATGTACTTGGGACGCAAAAAAGAAAACATCCACAACAAATCTAAGGCAATATCAGAAAAATTTGACTCTATATATGGGCAGTTTTCTGTAATTTCGTATGCAAATACAGTCCTGTAGCAAGACATAAGCTCTGAGATATCATGGCCGCTATATTTTTCATCGACAATATCAAGGAAATTTGTTGCACCTAACGCTGAACGATATTCCTCCTTCAGCATCAAGTGATCTCTCAGATCACCGCATGCCCAAATAAAAAAACCCTCATCAAAATCAACTTCATTTATATTCAACAGATTGCGGGAGTCGTCTGACAAAATGATCTGGTCATCTTCGTTTATCCAAGGCGAGCTAATTAAGATATACCTTTTTTGCTTGAAATCGGCCTCAGCAATAAAACCTCCGCCGACGAGAGCGCATACATTCGCTTCGTTGAACTTAATCCCGTTAAATTTAGCAAACTGTGCAGCCTTCCTATCCTCGGCTAAGTCTTTCGTTCGTAACAAAGGCGCTAGATAGGTCTTTCCCGAGCTCTCAATTAAAGGACGAAAAGCTTCCAAAATGTAGGCGACGGCATTTCGGGTCATTCACGAAACCCAAGATGGCAACATACTGTCAATGCGGTCTGCGTTGTTTATCAGGACGGTGAAGGCTTTTTGGAATAAGTCTCGTTCAAAACGGCCAACCTGACCAGAACGCTGATTCAACCTATCGTTCAAAGTGTCCAACTGCAAAAATTCCTTCAACTCGCTGGGTGGCATTAAGTTGAGGCGATCAATGAACTTGTTGAGCGTCTCTTCGACAGCCTGAAGCTTAGTATCGACTTGTCCCCAATCTGTCGGCATTCCAGGGATGTCAAACAGGATGACAGCAACTGAGACGAAGAAACCAACTAGCGCCGGATCGGTCTTGAAAATTTCCTGGCCGTCAGCAATTCGAACAGCATGGGGCTTCGGTGCAGGCTCGCTTCTGGCAAATGCATGATCTAAGCGTACCATCAAACGAAACACTCGAACGAATTGATCGACGAAATCTACATGGGCACTTGACTCAATGGTGTCCAATCTAGCGAAGTCATCCGCAACTCTATCTTTCACATCAAACTCTGAGCGCCTAGAAGAAAAGCTTAGGTATAACCTAACAACAGTTGATCCTTGATATTGCCCAGAATCACTCCTCCTCTGGCCATCATTCCTGTTATAAACCTCGACATCGTTGCCAACTGAGTTCTTCAATATTTTTATCAGTTGAGAATAGACGGTCTCTAGCTGCCTTGACACTTCCCAAGGTACTTGGCCCGTATTCAACACCAACATTCTATATATTAAACTATTTAGGCTTTTAGCCACCCAAAACTCTACTCTAACTTTTCTATCTTCAAGTGCCTTGTCAGAATCGACAGCCTCCATCAGTGCAGTAGTTCGCTGCATGCCATCGATTATAGAAAGCCCATCATTGTCGATGCCAGATATTAATTCCGCTGCTTTTTCAGAGCTTAAGTCGGCGGATATACTAATCCCATCGTCCTGAACGCCCAACACAATTGCTGGAATAATAGCTCCCTGTGAAATGTCCTGAACTAATCGCGACCTGATCGATTTTGCAGTCTTGGTCGTTAAAGCCACGCGCTGGCCTTCAATTCCGCCACGTCCAGAATAAGCCGCCTTGACCATTGCGAGGTACTGACCGACCGGCATGATAAAAAGCAGGGAATGACATTTGACGCGATCGTCATAGTCGATATTAACAAGCTGCATTTTGCCTCGCACATCCAAACAATGGCCTAAACGGTCTTTGCCGTAGCCCGCACTTTAGTGGTGAGCCATCAATTCTAATTGCTCAAGCGAATCGGTCCGTTGTCAACAAGCTTACTCGCAAGGCTACGCTCCTACACGTTCCGTACAGATTGTGTAGACGGAAAAGGGGTGAGAGTCACTGCTGTCCCACAGGACTTGAAGTATAGCGCGAATTACCGTGACGCCATACCAATTTCCAATTTAACTGTCTGATTTAATTGACTACTCGTACGCGTCCTAAGTGTCCGTTGAGGCTCATACAAGGGCAGCTAAGCGCCCCCTAATCTAAAATGGGGCTTTTTCGAGTGGAGTCAGTTTCAGGGCCGCGCGCTGTTGCGCGAGGATTTCGTTCGCCTTCAGCCTGAAGCTGGTCGGATTATCTATAACGACCAAGAAGCGCATTGCGTGAGGGGTCACCCTTTCATCGGATATCCCTCTCAAAAACTGTTCCGCTTCATCGAGATTGCCCAATATCCCGGCAGCGACCCCGGCATAGTAGCCAAACCACGATGCTCGCATGCGCTCCGATCCCTGCGCTTCATCGATCACATATTTTGCAATTTCCTCGAAGGACGAGAATTTTGCGTCGATTTTTGTAGCGTTTACCGCGGCCAATCGCGCGATTTCGGCGATCTCATGGCGGAATTGATCTTCGTCTTTGAACTCAGCATGCGGCCTGTCAGAAAGGCAATAATTCAAGGTGATGAACCCGCTGCCGCCCCAAAGCCAATGAGCGCAGTTGTTCAGATCGACCGTTACAGACCAGGGACTAGGTGTGAATTCTACGACATTTAGCCAGAAACTATGATCTTTCAGCCAGAGTCGCGATCGCCCCTCCCGTTTAAAACCGATAGGTCCAAGTTCCGCTTTAGCGGCTGAAGCAATGATCTTGTTATGTGATGCCCCCATCTCCCTTACAACAAGCTGCCGACCGTGCCCTGCACATCGCCGCCCGGCAAAACCTCTTCATCCTGCTTGCCGCCAAGCCTGACGATCTTGAGCGAACCATCCGGCAAGGGCCTTTGCAGCGCCTTGGCCTCGTCCCACGGCGCAGTCATCCACGTCTTGCATTCATCAAGCGTCCGCAGATGGACCGGCATGGCCTTGGGGTGGACGGCGGCGACTTCGGCGTTCGGCTCGGTCGTCAGAAAGGCATAGAACAGGCCCGAGACCGGGTCGTCATTGACCTTGATCTTGCGCGTCACCTCGGCGCAGACCCCGGCAAAGAAGGTCAGGGGCCGGTCCTCGCCCAGGGAAAACCATGTCAGTTCCTTCGATCCGCTGGCCTGGTTGGGCTCGCAAAAGCTGGTGACGGGGACCAGGCAGCGAAATTCCGGCGCCAGCCAGCGCCGCCAATGCGGCGAGGCCGTGTTGCGGATATTGGTCACACCTGGGTCGGTCTTCTTGCCCTGAAGCGCAAAGGCCGGTGACGGCATGCCCCACAGGGCGCCGGTCAGGTCCAGGTCGTCGCCGTCGTGTTTCAATACGACGCCGGTACGGTTCGGAAAGATACCGCTCAGCGGGACTTGGTTGCCGGCACGGTTCCTGACGTCCTTCCAGGCCTTCACGAAATCGATGATCGCCTGGGCGTTCTTGGTTTCCGAATAGAGATTGCACATAAGCCGCCCTCCTGATGCCGGGAAAGGCACGCTACCCGCTTGACTCACCCCCGGCAATGAGAACAAAATAGGAACTTCGGAGGTTCGGCGATGATCATCAAGGACACATTCTGCGTCGATCTGGAGGGGTTGCGGGACCGTGGCGGCCGGGCGACCTATTTCATCGCCATGGAAGACAGCCAGAGAAAGGGGACCTTCCATATCGGCGGCTATCGCTATGACAGCTATGGCCAGCCGGTCGACAATCCGCACGCCCCAAAGGTCATCGACGTCTGGTCGGTCGAGACGGAGACGCGGCAACACGCCAAGACCCGTCGGATGTCGATGGGTGATGTCGAGTTCTTCAAGGCCGCCGAGCAGATGCAAAACGCGCACTTGCCGTGGAAAGATCGGACAAGGCTGTACGAAATCTCGGCCTGGAAGAGCCTGACCGGCACCTGCCAGGCCTGCGGCCTGGCGGTGACGCATCCGGTCCGCCAGCTTATCGAAGAGGCCCGCTACGGCGCCCGGACCATAGCGGAGATCGAAGCCGTGTCCGTCTGTCGCCGGGTCAAGTGCCGGGGCAGGATATCGATTGAATTTTCCAACGAAAAATAGCCCACGCCGCAACGGCGGAACAAGCCGGCGCGGCTAAGCCCAGTGCGACCAAGGTATGGGTTGGCCCTACTTTTTTTCGGAGCGCGCTCCAGGCGTGTCAGGCGCGATAGCTTCGGCGTATTCATCTATGGCCAGAAAGGCGTCGTGGACGTGTTGCGGATCCAGTCCGTCGCGCACGACGAGGGTGTGGAACTCGACAAACACCCGCAACCTTGCTGCGTCACCGCGCAGATCCTGAACGCCGAAAAAGGCTGCGCCGCCGGCGTAAGCGAAATGCCCCAGCCACTCGGTTTCGCTATCGTCATCCGTCAAGAGGCGAACCCCGACCTGGCCGTCCGTCGCAAGGCCAAATCCTGGCGGTGTCCACGCGATAAGCGCTTGGCAAGCCTTCATCTTCGCTCCAGCTTCATGTCGGTGACGGGTCCATGAACACTACGCCCTATTGATATGGCCCCCCCTACCCCTTCAACGGCAGCCTGATCTCAAACGTCGTGCCGCCGGCGCCGGTGGCCGTCAGCCTGACGTCGCCGCCGTGGATCTGCGCCAGTTCACGGGCGATGGCCAGGCCCAGGCCCGAACCACCCGGCGTGTTCGAGGCCGTAAACGGCTGGAACAGCTTTTCGCGCGTCTTTTCCGGAATGCCCGGACCATTATCGGCCACCGACAGCAAAACCTCGTCGGCGGTCTTCTCGGCGGTCAGGGTGATACGCCCCTTGGCCTTGCGGTTGGGCTGCAACTCGATCGCCTGGCGGGCATTGCGCATAAGATTGACCAGCAGGCGGTGCAGCTGTTCCGGGTCGGCCTCGAGATGGAAACCCTTGGCCGACCTGAGTATAAAGCGCACCGGCTCGGGTGATTGCGCCGTCAGGGCCAGGCCGGCGTCTTCGGCCGCGGCATCGGCCAGGTCCTTCAGGTTGACGATCTGGATCTGCGGGTCGTGCTCGTCGCTCTTGCCATAGGTCAGGACGTTGGTGGCCAGCGACAGGGCACGGTCGAGCGCGCGTTCCAGGCGCGGCAGGGCCTTGGCCACGGTCGGGTCGCTGGAGGCCGACAGGCGGTCGGACGCCATCTGGGCCGAGGTCAACATGTTGCGCAGGTCGTGATTGATCTTCGACACAGCCTGACCCAATGCCGCCAGGCGCGCCCGCGAGCGCAAGGCCGTGCGCACCTCGTCCTGCATCGAGATCAGCTCGCGCTGGATATGGCCGATCTCGTCCTGACGCTTCGACGGCTTAAGCCCCAGGCTGGCGTCTTCCGGATTGGTCTTGAAGCGCTGGATAGCCTTGGTCAGGCGACGGATCGGGCGGACGATAAAGCCCGACAGGGCGGCGAAAACCAGCACCCCGGCAGCCAGCGAAATACCAAGCGAGACACGCAGCTTCGAGATCAGACTGGCGCGCAGGGTGGTCTTCAGCGAGTCCGACGGCACCACGATCTCGATCATCTGGCCGGGGCGGACCCGGGGCGGGGTCTGGACGTGGATCAGCCGGTTCTGCGGGCTCATCAGGGTCTTCCACGGCGCCCACAGATAGGCGATGTCGTGGAAGATGTCCTTATGCATGTCGCGCATGTCGGTCACCTGGTCCGGCACCACGATATCGGGGTTGAACAGGCGGTAGTTGCGCACGCCGTCATTCTGGATGGCCAGGTAGAGCACGCCGGCGCTGTTGAGCAGCTGTGACGACATATGTTTGGACACCGTGTTCTTGGTCGAGGTGTCGACAGCAAAGGAGGCGATCTCGGCGCGGCGCACGCGGTCGTACAGCCAGCGTTCCTGGTCGGCGGCCAGGGACGGGATCAGGATCACCGCTTCGACGATCAGAACGAAGCCGAAGGTCAGCAACAGCAGCTGGCCCGACAGGCTGAAGATGAAGCGGCGCGTCAGGTGGGTGGTCTTCAGACCGTATTTCAGGCTAAACGCAATGAGGGCATTGACCGCGCGGGCGCCGCGTTCGGCATAGAAGCCCGCAGTCCGCTCGGAAAGGGGTAGCGTTGCCGGCGCAGACGCCGCCGCCCGCCGGGGCTTCCCCGCCGGTCCTGACCTGGTTTGTCCCGGCTTGCCTTGATCAAACACGAATGAGGTACCCCGCGGAGGTGCGAATCGCTATGCAATCCCAATCGGGACTTTGGCCACAGAGTCTTTACTATACCTGAAATACGGCGCAAAAGCGCGTAAATTAGCCCAATTGCGCCCAAACGAGATTGACAAGGGCGCGGGGCTGGACTAATCACGCGCCTCTTTTGCAATTCCCGGCGTCCTTCGTGATGCCACGCTGTCATCCGGAGTTACCCTCATGGGAACGAAACGTACCTATCAGCCGAGCCGCCTGGTTCGCAAGCGCCGTCACGGTTATCGTACGCGCATGGCCACCGCGAACGGCCAGAAGATCGTCGCCCGCCGCCGCGCCAAGGGCCGCAAGCGCCTGACCGCCTAAGCGACATCGCGCACACCTGTTTCGAGAAGAGCCCTTAACATGTTTAAGGGCTCTTCTTGTATGTGCGATGTGGCGTCCTCATCTTCCGCCAACATGATCCCTCATCTCAAAACCCGGGCCGAGTTTCTCAAGGCCGCCAAGAGCCCCTACGCCGCCCGGACCGGCGTGGTGGTCCAGGCGCGGGCCCGCGACGACGGCGATGACGCCATCCGGCTGGGCTTTACGGCAACCAAAAAGATCGGCAATGCCGTGGTGCGCAACCGGGTCAAGCGCCGCCTGCGTGAAGCCGCCCGGGCCGTGGTGCCCTTGCACGGCAAGGCCGGACACGACTATGTCTTCATCGCCCGCGCCGGTACCCAGGAGCGCCCATGGCAGGCTTTACTTGACGATGTCAAAGCGGCCCTGATAAGGCTCGCCGGCGCGCAACACAACCGGGCAAGCAACCCCAGGCCGCCCGAGCCGCCAGTATCATGATTAACCGCCCCGCCCCCAGGAAATAAAGACCGTTCGATGAACAATACCGACGACAACAAGAACATGATCTATTTCCTGGTCGCGAGCGCCGCCTTGCTGCTCGCCTACCAGTTTTTCATAGTCGCCCCCAAGCAGAAGACGCTGCAGGCCCAGCAGGCCGTCGCCGCGGCTTCGGCTGCCGCATCGTCGAGCAGTGCGATCGCTGCCGGGGTGCCGGCCGGTACGGTCATCACCACGGCAACCCGCGAACAGGCCCTGGCCGCTGCACCGCGCGTCCGTATCGAAACGCCGTCGCTGCGCGGCAGCGTGTCGTTGGCGGGCGCCCTGATCGACGACCTGTACTTGATCAAGTATGACAAGACGACCGACAAGAAGAACGATCCTGTCGAACTGCTGCGACCGGCCGGCAGTGATCATACCTACTATATCGAATCGTCCTATCGGGCAGATAATGTCCAGGGCATTCCCGGCCGTAATACGCTTTGGGCCCTGACGTCAGGCGACGTACTGAGCCCCGGCAAACCGATCGTCCTGACCTACGACAACGGCACGGGGCTGGTGTTTACGCGCACGCTCAGCATTGACGACAACTACATGATCACCCAGGACGACCAGATCGCCAATACGGGCGCGGCGCCGGTGAACATGCTGCCCTATTCCTACGTCGTGCGCAGCGATATTCCGGATTCGGCCCAACACGCCGGCATCGTCCATGAGGGCCTGGTCGCGACCTACGCCAAGGAGATCAAGGACGGCAAGGCAGAGCACTATGTCACCACGTCGTTGAAGTACAAGGACATCGCCAAGGACCCGAAGAAGAGCCTCAACACGGTCGACACGGTGGGCGGTTGGTACGGCATCACCGACAAATACTGGATGGCGGCGGTTATTCCGAACCAGACCCAGGCTGTGAAGTTCACCGCCAATGTCGATGCATCGGGTCAAAAGCCGGTCTTCCGCGCCGGCTATTCCGACAACCAGATTACTGTCGCGCCGGGCCAGACCTGGAAGGGCCAGTCGCACGTCTTTGCCGGCGCCAAGGTCTATTCGCAACTCCAGACCTATGAAGATACGCTGCATATCCCGCGCTTCCACTGGGCCGTCGACTGGGGCATGCTCAGCGTCATCACCTTCCCGATGTACTGGCTGCTGGACAAGCTCTACGCCTTTATCGGCAATTTCGGCCTGTCCATCCTGACCCTGACCGTCATCGTAAAGGCCGTCTTCTATCCGCTGGCCCACAAGGCCTACGAGTCGATGACCAAGATGAAGCAGGTCCAGGACCGCCTGAAGCCCAAGATGGACGCCATCAAGAAGCGCTTCCCCGACGATGCTCAAAAGCAGCAGGAAGCGACCATGGCCCTCTATCAGGAGGAAAAGGTCAACCCCATGGCCGGCCTGGGCGGCTGCCTGCCCATGCTGCTGCAATTGCCGGTCTTCTGGGGCCTGTACAAGGTGCTGCAACTGGCCATCGAAATGCGCCATGCGCCCTTCTTCGGCTGGATCAAGGACCTGTCGGCGCCCGACACCACCTCGATCGTCAACCTGTTCGGCCTGTTGCCCTTCGATCCGGCCCAGGTGCCGTTGATCGGCGGCGTCCTGGCCGGCCCGCTGCATATCGGCATCGTGGTCATCCTGTACGGCGCCTCGATGTGGCTGAGCCAGCAAATGACGCCGACCAGCGGCGTCGATCCGATGCAGAAGAAGATGCTGGCCTTCATGCCGCTGATGCTGACCTTCTTCATGGCCCAGGTGGCGGTCGGCCTGATCGTCTACTGGATCTGGAGCAACATCCTGACCATCCTGCAGCAGTACAGCATTATGCACCGTCTGAAGGTCGAGAACCCGATCGATACGGCCATAACCAAGGTGCGCGAGCAGCTTGAGAAAAAGAAGGCGGCGTGAGCGAGTCCCCAAAAATCGCGTCTCCCAAGGTCGAGCCCCTGAAGGTCGAGGCGTTGTACGACGACGAAACGCTCGAAGCGGCACGTGTGCTGTTTGCCCGCGAAGCCCGCTTCGTCATGGGCGCGGCCAAGGTCGAGCAACTGCCCGACACCAGCCAGCCTGAAGTCGCCTTTGCCGGCCGGTCCAATGTCGGCAAGTCGTCGCTGATCAATGCCGTGGTCGGCATGAAGGCCCTGGCGCGGGCGTCGAACGAGCCCGGCCGCACGCGCGAAGTCAACTTCTTCAATCTCAACGACCAACTGCATCTGGTCGACCTACCGGGCTATGGCTGGGCCAAGGCGTCAAAGACGACGGTCAAGAAGTTCCAGAACCTGGGGCGCGACTATCTGCGCGGCCGGCCGAACCTGATGCGCGCCTATCTGCTGATCGATGCGCGCCATGGATTGAAAGAGGTCGACAAGGAGCCGATGGACGCGCTGGACCTGGCGGCTGTGTCGTACCAGATCGTGCTGACCAAGGCCGACAAGATCAAGCCAGCGGAATTGGCCAAGGTCATCGAGGCGACCCAGGCGGGGATCAAGAAA
Organism: Asticcacaulis sp. P2_C5; assembly: GCF_056404555.1. Lineage (NCBI taxonomy): Bacteria > Pseudomonadati > Pseudomonadota > Alphaproteobacteria > Caulobacterales > Caulobacteraceae > Asticcacaulis > Asticcacaulis sp. P2_C5. The sequence continues at coordinate 258,941 of NZ_JBFUDU010000003.1, read as the reverse complement.
CGCCCGGCCGCCCACCCGGTGGTCATGCCGACCTCGTCGGAAACCGGCTTCGGCATTGCCGAGCTGCGCGCCGAGATCATGCGCGTGTGTAACGTCACGCCTTAAGGCTTTACCCCTCCGTCGGCTGCGCCGCCACCTCCCCATCGTCGCTTCGCTCGACAGGGAGGAGGGAGCCAAACCGAATGTCCATAAACTCCCTCCTCCCTATTGCGCAGCAAAGGGGAGGTGGCGGCGAAGCCGACGGAGGGGTAAACCACCTTCGGGATTGCCGCCTTATAATCCCGGCGCTAACCTCGCGTCATGGGATTAGAAGCCAACGGCCAGTTGACCACCAATGACGGGACCTTCGCGGTCAAGGCCCTGCTGGAAACCGACGCCCTGATCCTGCGCGGCGGCTACAAACAGACGGTGCCGCGTGGTCAGATGGCCAATACGCACGCCCTGGGCGAGCAACTGCTGTTCGAACATGCTGGCCGGGCCTATGCCCTGATCCTGCCCGCCGGTCAGGCCAACAAATGGCTAAAAAAGCTGACCGATGCTGCACCCAGCCTGGCCGCCAAGCTGGGCATAGCCGAAGGACGCCCAGTCCTGGTCTACGGCGCGACCGACGACCCGGCGCTGAACGACGCCCTGCACAATGCCGTCACCAGCGACGCAATAGCCGCCACGCAAGGGGTGATCATCGCCGCGACACCTGACGATCTGTCGTCCGCATTGGCTAAAGCCACCATCGCCCTGCCCCACGCGCCTTTGTGGATCGTCTACCCCAAGGGCGCCAAATCACCCCTGCCGGAGTCGGCCGTGCGCAGCCACCTGCGCGCCCTGGACTATGTCGATACCAAAACCAGCGCCGTATCGGCCACCCTGACGGCCCTGCGGTTTTCGCGCCGCAAGACGTGACCGAAGACTCGCTCTCCCAAACGCAAAACCGGCCTCGCGATGGTTCGCGAGGCCGGCTTAAATCTTAGACAACACGCGCCTTTACGAGCGCGTGAACCTTACCAGATGATATGGCTGAGCAGATTCGGGTCGTTATAGGCGACGCCGTTGAGCAGGATGGTATTGCCGCCGCCCAGATCGATCAGCGTATTGCCGCCGGACTGGGTGATGGTGACGCTGGGGTCGTCGACCACGCCATGGGTGTAGGCGTTGATATTTACCCAGTCGCCCTGCGACGTTGAGAAGTCCGAGATGCGATCAACACCGCTGCCCGTATTGAAGACAAACGTATCTGCGCCGCCGCCGCCAACAAGGCGATTATTGCCGCTGTTGCCCGTGATGACGTTGTCGAGCGCATTGCCCGTGGCGACAGAGGCAGCCGTGCCGATCATGGTCAGGTTCTCGACATTCGCACCCAGGGTATAGGAGAACCCTGCCATGACAGTGTCTGTGCCTTCGCTGGCTTTCTCAAAGACAACATCTGTGCGGCGTTCGACAACATAGGTATCGTTACCAAGCGCGCCAACCATGGTGTCGGCGCCGTTGCCGCCGTCCAGATAATCGTTTCCACTCTTGCCGGACAGGATATTGTTGAAATAATTGCCGGTCAGGACGTTGTCGGAAGCGTTGCCGGTGCCGTCGATCGTGCCGCGGCCGGTCAGGGTCAGGTCTTCGACGCGGGCGCCGAGGGTGAAGCTAACCGAGGAATAGACGATATCCGTGCCCTGATCGGCCAATTCATTGACCTGGTCGCCGACATTGTCGACATAGTAGGTGTCGTTGCCGTCGCCGCCCGTCATGCCATCGACACCGGTGCCGCCATCCAGCGCGTCATCACCGTCCTCGCCGGCGATGGCATCATTGCCGCCGCCGCCATTGAGGACGTCATCACCGGCCAGGCCGATCAGAATGTCGTTGTTCATGCCGCCTGTTATGCTAACGGCCTCGACATTGATTACGGCCGCGAGATAGTCGCCAGCAAAGCTCTGAATCCGATAGCCTGATCCGCCAAAAGTATAGAGCGGCGACGTCCCAGTCGAAAAGTCGGCGACAAAGCGATCCGAACCATCCCCGGCGTCCCATACAAACATTGTCTTTTGCAGCGTGATTATGGCGGTGTCGTCGCCCGCGCCGGTCTGCAGTTCCCATAGCTCCTCGATGTTCATCAGTTGGGTGCCGTCGAACAGGGTCGTACCAAGGCTCGTCGCAGCCGCCGTCATGTCGACCGTGATATTGTTAGTATCCGACGAATCAAAGAGGAGGCTTACGCCGTCGCGGCCCTTGCCGCCGTCAAAGACATCGACACCACTCGCTATGCCACTGACATAGCCCAGCCAGTCGTCGCCTGCACCGCCATCGATCGTGTCGTTACCCTTGCCGCCGCTCAGGGTGTCATTGCCGTTGTTGCCGAAGATCGCGTCGTCGTCGTCACTACCCGTAATGACATTTCCATTCGCGTTACCGTTGTAAGTCGCCATCCGTCTGTACTCCTGCCTGTTTGTTTTCCGCAAAAAACGATTGCAGCAAGGGACGCTAGACTGATTTGCATTGACCGTATAGCGGGCAAAAATTACCCGGTCACCACGCGATATGCCGCGCTACCACACGATATGATTGAGCAAGCCCGGATCGTTATAGGCGACGCCGGTAACGATGATCGTATTGCCGCCCCCCATATCAATCAACGTGTTGGCGCCGGACTTGGTAATGGTGACACCGCCACCGCCGACCACGCCGTGGCTATAGGCGCTGATATCGATCAGGTCGTTCTGGGCGGCAGAAAAATCCCAGATCCGGTCGGCGCCACTGCCCAGATTGAAGACGAACCGGTCGGCGCCTCCACCACCGGTCAGGCGGTTGGCGCCGGTATTGCCGGTGATGATATTGTCGAGCCCATTGCCGGCGCCGGCGATACCACCCGTGCCGATCAGGACAAGGTTCTCGAAATCAGCCAGAAGCGTGTAGGAATTGGGCGTCATGACGGTGTCGGTCCCCTGGCCGGCCAGTTCGATCACAACGTCGGTCGCCTTGTCCAGGACATAGGTGTCATTGCCCAGCCCGCCAATCATCGTATCATTGCCCGTCGCGCCATCGATGCGGTTATTGCCGGCATTGCCCGTCAGCCTGTTGGCCAGGTTGTTACCGGTGATGTCGATATCGGCGGTACCGATCAGGACTACGGTCTCGATTGCGCGCGTTACGATCGAATAGCTGACCGAACTGTACAGGGTGTCCGCGCCTTCGTTGGTGTATTCGCGAATGTCGTCGAGCGTGCTCTCGATATAGTAGGTATCGTTGCCCAACCCGCCGTACAGGGTGTCGTTGCCAGTGAGACCGTCCAGCTTGTCATTGCCGTCGTAGCCAAACAGCTGGTTAGCGCCGGCATTGCCGGTCAGGATGTTGCCGAGCGCATTGCCTGTGCCGCGCAGATCGGCCGTGCCGGTCAGGACCAGGCGCTCGACATTGTCCGACAGGACGTACTTGACCGAAGAAATGACGGTATCCGCGCCTTCGTCGGCAAATTCAACGACGGATTCATAGGTGGCGTCGACAAAATAGGTGTCGTTGCCCTTGCCACCGTACATGGTGTCGAGGCCCACGCCGCCGTCGATCCGGTCATTGCCCGTCCCGCCGAACAGGACATCGGTGCCACCCAGGCCGTACAGTGAGTCATTGCCTGTCAGGCCGACAATTGTGTCGGCCTTGGCCGAGCCCTTGATCAGGTCATCGACCGCCGAACCGCGCGTGAAGCCGCCCGCCGCCAGGGCCGTGAAGGTGAAGCTGTTGGTCGAGCCATTGTAGGACCATGACGCATATTGCGTGCCGTCCTGGGCATTTGTCCCATAGACAGCTTGCGCCGCCGCAATGTCGAGCGCCGTCAAATGCTGCGGTCCATTTGGCTGCTGCGTCATGATGGTGTCGACACCATTGTCGGTCGCCAGGACCTGGTCGTGGTTGGTGCCCGACGCGTAGTTCATGAAGGTCTCGGTCGGGTGTTTGAAGCCCAGGGCGTGACCGATTTCATGCAGTAGCAGGCCGTAGTTGAACAGGCCGCCAGTCAGCGAATCCGTATTGAGCAGGACATGGCCGGCAACATCGAAGCCGCCGTCGAAAAAGTGCGGATAGCTGTAATAGTTCCAGTCGCCGAAGGGATAGAAGCCGATACCATCAACGCCACTGTAGCCCGAGGCGGAGAAGTCGTAAGACGAGAAGGTGATATCGGAATTACCTGGCGCCACCTCGACCGCTGTGATGCCGGACGCCGCAGCCCATTCCTGCATGGCGGCGCGCGCCTGGTTCTGCTGGGCGGTGTTGAGGGCCGCGAAGGTTGCCCAGGCCGTGGAACCCAGCACGGCCTGATCGGTCGGCGGCGCCACGGCGGCGAAGCTGAAGGTGACGATGGCGGGAGCCGAGGCGATTTCAAGCCCGTTCCACGAGTCGCCTGACAGCAAGGCCGTGTAATCGTTGACGACCGGCATGGCGCCTTAGGTCCACTGCAGATGGCTGAGGAAGCCCGGATCGGTCGCCGTGGTGTGCAGGACGCGCACAAAGACGTCATTGCCCAGCGAGATGACGGCATCAGCCCCGTCCTGGGTGATGACGGCCTGGGACTGCTGGAACGAGCGCAGATCGATACGATCGTTCTCGGCGACGGAAAAATCGGTGATGACGTCGCTGCCGCCGTTCAAGTCCATACGGAAGCTGTCGCTACCCGCGCCGCCTGTCAGGGTGTCGTTGCCGAAGCGCCCCTGCAGGCGGTTATTGCCACTGTTGCCGATCAGGATATCGTCGCCGACATTGCCCGCCGAGTTAAGATTCTCCGTTCCCGTCAGGATCAATGTCTCGACGGCATTGTTCGTGAGGGAAAAGCTCACAGAACTGTAGATGACGTCCTGACCACCGTTGAAATTGTCAAGTATGGTGTCACCGGCATTATCGACATAATAGGTATCGTTACCGTAGCCGCCTTCCATGTAGTCCTTGCCCGCACCACCGATCAGGACATCATTGCCGTCCAGTCCAGACAGCGCCTGGTCTTCCGCATTGGCCGTAAGCACATTGTCGCCCTTGTTCCCGGTGAGGCGAAAGAAGCGCGTTTCCCCGGTCACGGTAAGGTTTTCAACATTGTCCGCCAGCGTGTAGGCGCTGCCCACATTGGCGGACGTCACAGCCAGCATCACCACGTCAATGCCGCCGTCGGCCAGTTCGACCACCGCATCAGAGAAAGAATCGACGTGATAGGTGTCGTTTCCGCTACCGCCAGTCATGTTGTCGACGCCGGCACCGCCGTTCAGTTCGTCATTGCCGGCGCCGCCGTTCAGCGTATTGCCGATTACATTACCGGTCAGCTGGTTATCGAGGCCGTTACCCGTACCGGTCGTTGCCTCACCCGTCAGGATCAGGTTCTCGAGATTGGCGCCCAACGTATAGTTGAAGTCGGCATAGACCGTATCCGAACCTTCGCCCGCGGCTTCGATGACGGTGTCGTCCGACGTCACGACATAACTGTCATTGCCGCGCCCGCCGCGCAGTTCGTCGTGTCCGACCCCGCCGCGTACGATGTCATTGCCGTCCATTCCCCACAGGACATTGTCGAGGCCATTGCCGGTCAGCATGTTGTCGCGGCCGTTGCCCGCGCCAGTGTGGGCCGTTCCGACCAGATACAGAGCCTCGACATTCTCCGCCAGCGTGTAGTCGAATGAGGCATAGACCGCGTCGCGGCCGGTGTCGCCGTATTCGACCACCATGTCGCCGGCATCATCGACGATGTAGCTGTCGCTGCCGATGCCGCCGATCATGACGTCGTCACCGCCCAGCCCGCGCAATATGTTGTTGCCGTTATTGCCGGTCAGGATATTGTCGCCGTCATTGCCGGTCGCCGTATAGCTGCCGTCGCCCAAAAGAGTCAGGTTTTCCAAAGTGGCGGCCAGACGCCAGCTCATTTGCGCCATAACGGTGTCGACACCGCCATCGACATCTTCGAAAATTCGGTCGCCCACATTATCGACCACATAGGTGTCGTCACCCGCTCCGCCAAGCATGTTGTCAATTCCGATACCGCCGTCCAGGCGGTTAGCCCCGGCATTACCGCGCAGAATATTATTCAGGACATTGCCCGTGGCGTCGATCGAGTCCGTGCCGCCCAGAACGAGGTTTTCGAGATTGGCGCCCAGACTGTAACTAACCGTCGCCACCACCGTATCCATGCCCTGGCCCGCCAGTTCGACGATCGTGTCGCCGCGGTTGTCGACGCGGTAACTGTCATTGCCCGTTCCGCCCTTCATCAGGTCGAGACCGCTTCCACCGTCCAGCAGATCGTCGCCACCAAGGCCTGACAGGGTATCTGCCCCGCCCTGGCCGATGAGATAGTCGTCACCGTCTCCGCCGGCGAGGAGGTTCGCGTCATCGTCGCCGACCTGGGTAGCGAAGGCTTGGGTGATCGATGCCGTCAGGCTGTATTTGCGGATCATGAAGAGGCTTTCTTTGAGGCAGGTGAGCGCTAAGGCGCTCACCTGTTTTTTTGATGACGCGCGGCTACCAGAATATATGCGTGTAGACGGCAGCGGAAAGGCTGTTGAGAACAGTTATCATATTACCGGTGCCCAGGTCTATCACGACATCGAGACCGGACTGCGTCACCGTAATGCCGCCGCCACCGGCTGTGCCGTGGCTGTAGGCATTCACATTGATGCGGTCGTGGTCGATGACGCTGAAGTCGGTAATAACGTCCGCGCCGCTGCCCAGGCCGAAGACGAAGACGTCCTGGCCGCCTTCGCCGCTCAGGGTGTCGTTGCCGCCCTCGCCGCTCAGGTGATTGCTCGACGCATTGCCGACAATGGCATTGTCCAGCCCGTTGCCCTTGCCGTTGGCGGCCGTGCCGTCGAGATTGAGGTCCTCGAGATTGGCGCCCAGGGCGAAATTGATGAAGGCATAGACGGTGTCGTGGCCCTCGCCTGTCCGCTCGACGACGGTCACGCCTGCATGGCTGACAATATAGCTGTCATTGCCGAGACCGCCAAGCAGGGCATCGTTGCCGGCACTGCCCCCGTCCAGCGCGTTATCGCGATAATTGCCGCGAATAATGTTGGTGGCGGCATTGCCCCAGCCGCTGATATGTTCGTCGCCGGTCAGGGTCAGGTTTTCGACATTGTCGGTCAGCGTATAGGAAATGCTACTGCCGACCAAATCCGTGCCCTCACCCGCCAGTTCCAGCACCTGGTCCGCGGCATTCTCGACAGCATAGGTGTCGTCGCCGGCGCCCCCGGCCAGGGTATCGGCGCCCAGGCCGCCATAGATCCTATTGTTGCCGGTATTACCGCCCAGCCAGTTGTCCAGAGCGTTGCCGGTAAGGTAGATATAGGCCGATCCGGTCAGTGCAGCGTTCTCGACATAGCTATTGCCGATCTCGTAGCTGATCGACGCATAGACCATGTCCACGCCCTCGCCCGCCCGTTCAATGACGCGGTCAAAGGGGTCATCGACAGTGTAGGTGTCGTTGCCACCGGCACCGGCCATGGTGTCGCCCGACGCGCCGCCGTCGATGCTGTTGTCGCCGCTGTTGCCGACGATGCTGGTGACGCCGGCATTGGCGACGACATTGATATTGCCCGTTCCCGTCAGGATGACGGTTTCGATCTCGGTCCCGCCCAAGGTAAGGCTGGCTGACGTATAGACGGTGTCCGCCCCCTGGTTCAGCACCTCGAACACCTGATCGAAAGGGTTGTCGACATAATAGGTGTCATTGCCCTTGCCGCCGATCATGCTGTCACGCCCAGCTCCACCATCCAGAAGATCATCACCGGCCTGGCCCGTCAGGGTGTCGCCGCCGGCGCCCCCCTTCAACACGTCATTACGGTTCAGCCCGATCAGGTCGTCGTCGCCCTGACCGCCGGTGACATCGAACCGGTTACCAGCGATCGGACGGGCCGAATTCATCTCGAAATCGAAGTCGCCATCATCGGTGACCAGTTCGTAATCGCCGATATTCAGGCCGTCTATGATCGTATGTATCGCGGTGGTCGCCGTCGCCAGGCTGATCACCAGGGTACTGTCGCCCAGCCCGGCATACCAGTGGAAATCGCCTGCGGGCATATCGAAGATCAGGGTGTCATTACCCGCGCCAGTGGCAAAATAAGACGCGGACCGTTCTACATTGCGCACAAGCGTGCCATTGATCGTCGTACCCACAGCCGTTGCCGCAGCGCGCATGTCGATCACGATGTCGTTGGTCGCCCCATCAAACACGACGGGTGTCAGGCTGTCGACACCGCTGCCACCATCGAGTACGCCGCTATCGGCTTCCATGTACAACAGGTCGTCGCCGTCCCCGCCGTACAGCAGATCGACACCCGTCTGTCCGTACAGGGTGTCGTTTCCGTTGTCGCCGATCAGCAGGTCGCCACCCAGGCCGCCCTGCAGAAAATCATTGCCGGCGCCGCCGTGGAGCCTATCCTGATTGTTGTCGCCGTTGAGGGTGTCATCGCCGTCATTGCCCCACAGGCTGTCATTGCCGACGCCACCGCGGGCGGTGTCGTTCTGCGGCGTTCCGCCGAAAGTGTCATTGCCGCTGGTGCCGACGAAATTCATGTTCGTTCCCTCCCGAGCCGGTTGTCATACACGCTGTAGCCCGCCCTGGATCAGAATACTGAGCAGGAACAGCCGCCGGAAGGCGCCAGCGCCCCGGCGGCTCATTATCCTACCACACAATATGACCGCTCAATTCGGCCACCAAAGTACCCTGAACCGTAATCATATTGCCGCTGCCCAGGTCGACGACCGTGTCGCCGCCGACCTGGGTCATCGAGACGACCCCGCCATAGGCGCGGACATCGATGCGGTCGTTTTCGCCGGCATGGAAGTCGGTGATGATGTCGGCGCCACTAGCCAGCCCGAAGATGAAGGTGTCACGACCCGCCTCGCCCGTCAGTGTGTCATTTCCTGCCCCGCCGTCGAGATAGTTGTTGCCGGTGCCACCGACAATCTGGTTGTTCTGCGCATTGCCGACACCATTGACCGAACCCGTCAGGTTGAGGTTTTCGATATTGGCGCTCAGCCGGGTATTGACCCAGGCATAGAGGGTGTCGATCCCTTCGCTGGCCCGTTCGACCACCGTCACCCCGGCATGGTCGGCGATATAGCTGTCATTGCCTAACCCGCCGATCAGGATATCGCTGCCGGCACTGCCGGCGTCCAGAGCGTTATCGCGATAATTGCCGCGAATAGTGTTGTTGGAGGCATTGCCCCAGCCGCTGATATGCTCGTCGCCCGTCAGGGTCAGGTTCTCGACATTGTCGGTCAGGGTATAGGAAATGTTGCTGGCGACAAAATCCGTGCCGCCGCTGGCCTCTTCACTCACCCAGTCACCGCCGCTTTCGACGGAATAGCTGTCATTGCCGCTGCCGCCGATCATGGTGTCGGCGCCGACACCGCCATAGATAAGGTTATTGCCGCTGTTGCCGGTCAATATATTGGCGAGACTGTTGCCGCTCGCACCGATATTGCCTGACCCCGTCAGGGTGACATTTTCGATATAGCCGATACCGATAAGGTTCAGACCGCAACTGACCGACGAATAGATAAGATCGACGCCTTCGTTGGCGTATTCGATCACCCGGTCGAAATCGTGATCGACATAGTAGGTGTCGTTGCCCGCGCCGCCAACCAGGTCGTCGGCAAAGCCGCCGCCGTCCAGGATATTGTTCCCGCTATTGCCCTGGATCATGTTGGTGAGTTCATTGCCGGTGCCGTTCAGGTCGGCGTCGCCCAGCAGGGTCATCCAGTCGAGATTGCTGCCGAGCGTGTAGCTGATATAGGAATAGATCCAATCGACGCCTTCGTTGAGGCCTTCGATGATCTGGTCGCCGGCATTGTCGACCGTATAAAAATCCTGCCCGATGCCGCCGGCCATGGTGTCGGCGCCTTCACCACCGTACAGCCAGTCATTGCCCTCGCCGCCGTCCAGGCTGTCATCGCCCGCGCCCGTGCTGAAGGTGTCGTTGCCGCCCAGGCCCTGGGCGTAATCCGCCTCTGGCGTGCCACCGAAAGTGTCATCGCCGGATGTACCGATGAAATTCATTGCGAGCTCCTCTGTAGGTGTGTTTTTTTTGGGAACGCTACGCCACTGTTACAGGGTGGGTTGGCCACATGGGTTGGCCGTATGACTCTGTTTTGTCATCATGGTCCATCATCAGGGGACGCGTAAAATTACCCGATGATAAATAAGGAAGCGATGTGCCAGGCCTGGCGCAGCCGTTCAGCAGATCGTCTCCGTCAAGGCCTTGGCTATGTCGCTGCCGAGTGTGCGTCTAACGTGTCATTGCCGGCGGCGCCTGTGTAGCTGGACATGATCATCCCCTCTATTGCGCGCCCGGCCGCTATCCAGCGATCGCTGCGTACGGGTAAAAACTTAATACGCAAGACGAACGCCCTAAACACCTGCCCTATGATACGCCTGTCGTGTGACAGTTTTACGTAAAATGGTCACGGCGGCAACCGGATGACTGCCCGCGGCTACCGCTCAGGACCATGACAGGGACGCATGACGGTATCGGTTCCGCCCCTGCCCCATCCTACCAGATGATCTGATGCGCCACATCCGCCTCAAGCGCGTTGACGACTATGATGCTGTTGCCGCCGCCCAGGTCGATCAGGGTGTCTCCGCCGGTCTGCGAAATGACCACACCGCCCGTGCCCCCGTGGGTATAGGCGTTGATATTGATCCGGTCGTACTCTGCCAGCGAGAAATCGGCGATGACATCGTCGCCGCTGCCCGGAGCAAAGAAGAAGATGTCGTAACCGCCACCGCCGATCAGGGTGTCATTCCCGGCGCCGCCGGTCAGGTAGTTTCTGGCTGAATTTCCGGTTATGACATTGTCCAGGTTATTGCCGACCCCATTGATCGTGATTGTCCCCAGCAGTGTGAGGTTTTCGACAAAAGAGCCGGCCAGGCTGCGCGACACGGTCGAAAAGACGATGTCCGTGCCCTGGCCCGCCAGTTCCGGCGTTTCGTCGCCGGCATTATCGACATAATAGGTGTCGTTGCCCTTACCGCCGACCAAGGTATCGGCGCTGCTGCCGCCGTCCAGCCAGTCATTACCGCCAAGGCCCGTAAGGTTGTCATGACCCGAACCGCCCTTCAGCACATCGTCACCGTCCAGGCCGGTCAGGTCGTCATCGGCCAGCCCGCCGGTAATCTGAAATACCTCGATCCCATAGCCTGTAAATATCTGCGGCTGAGCGTTGCTGCCAATCGTCAGTTGCACGCCCGAAATCTGCATATGCAGGCTGGCTGTGACCTGGCTGAAATCGGCCACCAAGGTGTCGATGCCCTCGCCGGCGTACCAGACATAGGCACCATGGCGATCCAGGTCTATTGTCGTAATCCATCTGTCGTTACCGGTACCCGTGCTCAGGGCACTGCTGGTATGTTCGATGTTGCGCAAGACCATGCCATTGGACAGCGTGATTCCGCTGGCTGTCGCTATGGCGCGGGTATCGAAATCGACGTCAATTGTAAGGCCACTCAGAAACAAGGAATCGAGCGTATCATCGCCGGCGCCGCCGTCGAGGATGTCGATACCGCCACCCGACTTCAGAAAATCATTGTTCGCCCCCCCGTTCAGGGTTTCGTTGCCCACGCCACCGAACAGGGTGTCATTACCCGTTCCACCTTCGAGCAGATTGATTCCTGCCCCTGAGGTTAACATGTCATTACCGGAACCGCCGTCGAGCAGGTTGTTTCCCGCACCGCCGTTCAGCGTATCATTGCCCGAGCCGCCATACAGGGTGTCATTGCCGTCGTCACCAGACAGCTCATCCTCGCTGAGGCCTCCGTCCAGCCAGTCGTCGTTTTCATGGCCATACAGCCGGTCGACGCCGCCGCCGCCGATAATGGTGTCATTTCCGGCACCGCCGTACAGGCTATCGACGCCGTCACCGCCGTCGATCCGGTCATTGCCCCCATTGCCGTACGCCTGGTCGTTCCCCGCCCCACCAACAAGTGTGTCGGCTCCTGAGGTTCCGCTGAGATAGTCAGCCCCCGAACCGCCGGTGATCGACAGGGCTTCGAAATTACGAACCTCGATCGCTACGCCACCCGGCGCCAGAATATAGTACACGCTCCCAGAGGAGGGATAGGCGGAAATACCCCCCGTCGCCGTGCTGAAATCCGCGACTACGGTATCGCTACCAGTGCCCCCGTCAATTATGTCGCTACCGAGTCCTACAATGAGAAGGTCATTGCCGTCGCCACCATCGATCGTGTCGGCGCCGAGCCCTCCGTTCAGGGTATCATTGCCTCCCAGCCCCAGAATGGTGTCGGCATCGTTCGTGCCCGCATAGCTGTCGGGACCGCTGGTTCCGGTAAAATTTGCCATGAAAATATACCCTCCTCGAAAACCTGTTAAATGGCCCGGTTCCGGCCCATGGTTATTGTTTGCCAAAGTCCCGGCAACTCGATCGGCTCACCGGCAATGGAGATCACAGCGGCCGTAAAAACGAAATGTGGAAGTTGAACGCCTCCCCCATGGTCATTCCGTCGCAAGATTGCGCCAAAATAGTCGTCGCCGCAACCGCAAAATCTCATGACAGCGACCTCCATATCCGCTAAGTGCGCGGCCATGGACAACGACAACCAATATACCGCCGAAGAAGAGAAAGGCTGGGCCACCGCCAAGACCCTGGCCGAAGCCCTCCCCTTTATCCAGATCTATGACCGCGAGATCGTCGTGGTGAAATACGGCGGCCATGCGATGGGCCAGGAAGCGTCCGCCAAGCTGTTCGCCTCCGACATCGTGCTGCTGAAGCTGTTGGGCGTGCACCCGATCGTCGTCCACGGCGGCGGACCGCAGATCTCGGCCATGCTGGGCCGTGCCGGTGTCAAGTCGACCTTTGTCGACGGTTTGCGCGTCACCGACGACGCCACGATGGAAATCGCCGAGATGGTGCTGTCGGGCGCGGTGAACAAGCAAATCGCCAGCTGGATCACGCTTGCCGGCCAGGAGGCTGACGTCCGCGGGGTCGGTCTGTCGGGCAAGGACGCCGGTCTGATCACGGTTGAAAAGGCCACGCGAACGAAAAAGGACCCGGACAGCATGATCGAACAGGTCGTCGACCTGGGCTTTGTCGGTGAACCGAAGCGCGTCGACGACAAGCTGATCCGCACCCTGATCGACGACGTCAATCACGACTATGTCCCGGTCATTGCGCCGATCGGCGTGTCGGATGAAGGCCAGACCTTCAATATCAATGCCGACACCGTGGCTGGCGCCGTCGCCGGCAAGATGGCGGCCAAGCGCATGCTGCTGCTGACCGATGTTATCGGGGTGCTCGACGAGAACAAGGAACTGATCCGCCAGCTGACCGTCAGCGAAGCGCGCGGGCTGATCGAGTCGGGCGTCGCCTCGGGCGGCATGATCCCGAAGCTCGAAACCGCCATCGCCGCCGTCGAGTCCGGTGTCGAGGCCGTGGTCATCCTGGATGGCCGCCGTCCCCATGCCATGCTGGTCGAACTGTTCACCGAACACGGCGCCGGAACCTTGGTTAAGGCGGACTAAGGATTACACCAGCCGTCCAAAGTTTGACTTTTCTTTGCCCACCCCATTTATGGGGAGGGCGGCGCGAAGCGCCGGGCGGGGCCCTTTACCGGTGCTTTGGCCAATCGCCGACGATTTGGAATGTTAGGTAATGTCCATGCACCCCGCGCTCAGCCACGTCGACACCTGGATCTTCGACCTCGACCAGACCCTGTATCCGCACGAAGCGGAGGTCATGGCCCTGATCGAGGGCAAGATGACGACGTTTGTGGCGCGTGAAACCGGCATGCCCTATTCCGAAGCGTTTGCCCTGCAAAAGCGTTATCTCAGCGAACACGGCACGACCCTGGCCGGGTTGATGGCCAACCACGGCGTCGATCCCTACCGCTTCCTCAATGAAGTGCACGATGTGTCGTTGGACGGGTTACACCCCGATCTCGAATTGAATGCCGTGATTGCGGCCATGGGCGGGCGCAAGCTGGTCTTCACCAATGGCGACAATTTTCACGCCGTGCGCATCCTGGCCAAGCTGGAAATGACGGCGCTGTTCGAAGGCGTCTTTCATCTCGAACACGCCAATTTCGTCCCCAAGCCCAACCGCTCGACCTTCGACCTGATGATGGCGGCCCACGGCGTCGAACCGAAGACGGCGACCTTTTTCGAAGATAGCCCGAAGAATCTGCGCACGGCCCACGAACTGGGTATGAAGACCGTCCTGGTCGGTCCAAAGGCGGAGGGCAACAACGACGCCTGGGTCGATTTCCGCAGCCCCAGCCTGAAAGCGTTTCTGAGCGATCTGGGTTAGGGCCGCCGAACGAGCGGCGGCAGGTTCCGCGCGCCGTGCACGACTCGCCAGACATAGATGCCATCGCCTTCGGGCAGTAGGTCGAAGAAGATGGCGTAACGAAACACGTTAATACGCCTCGGCGCACCGAGAAACTCTGTCCGCTTGCGATAATGCAGAGGGCGTGAAGCGGCACGGTCTATGGCTTTAGAAATGCGGGCAACGATCGCATCCGCAGCGGCGGCGCCCACTTCATCGGCCAGACCTTGGTAGAGTTCACTGATATCCCGACGTGCGCGTAGCGATCGGACAACACGCGGCGAGTTCATTCAGTTCAGGATTTGCTGTTGCGTGCAGCAAAACGCGCGCGTTCTTCTGCCAACAACACATGTAGCGGCTCCATGGGTTCGCCTTCGCCGCGCCCGATTTCGTCATAGGCTTCCTGCAGGAGATCGTCGATCTCAGCGATGTGGTCAGCCATCAACCGATCCATCTCATTGTCGGACACGGTTTCATCGTTGAGAAATGTCTCAATCGATTCCTTGCTGCGCTGCTGCTTTGCTGTGGCCATGACGGCACCTTATCACAGTCCCATTTTTGCGTACAGGCTCCCGAGAATGTTTGAACCCCGTTCACATTTATCTTGACGCGCCCGTCAACATGAACCATGTTCATCGTGAACAACGTTCACAACAGGAGCCCGTCATGAAATACGCCGTCCTCACCGCGTCCGTCCTAGCCCTCGCCGCTACCGGCGCCCAGGCCGACAGCCTGGGCAATGCGTCCAAGGCTTCGGGCGATTCCGTTATCGCCGTGGCTGAACTGGCCGAATCCGGCGTCAAGCTGGTGGCCGGCGCCGTTGCCCTGCCCTTTGTCGTCGTCGGATCTGCCGCCGAAAGCGCCGGCGGCGCGGTGCGCGAAAGCGGCGAGGACGTCTGGGACTCCGCCAATGAACCGCTCGAAGTCTCGCCCGAGACCGTCACCGCCCAGCCGGCGCCACAGGTGCCGTATGACCGCCCCGAGCGCGACAATGACGACCGCCGGCGCAACTGATGCGCCGGCTATTTCTTTTTGCTCTGGCGGCCTTGCTGCTAACGACACCCAGCCTCGCCGCCGAACCGAAGCCTGTACCCGACAGTGGCGGCTTCTCCGGCCACACCGCCGGCCGCCACTTCACCGCAGCCGAGGCCGCCGACTTCGCCAAACAGGTCGAGTTGAGTCTCGGAGCCCGGGGCGCCCGGGTCGCCATCGTCTTTCGTTCCGGCCGGCCACGCAACAAGCTGCCCGCCGGTATCGCCTACACGCACGGCGCCTTCTGGGTCTATGGCGACATCAAGGGCGGCGATGGCCATATCTATAAGGGTTATTCGTCCTACAACCTTTATCAGGGCGACGGGGTCAGCCGTCTAGCCGACCAGTCGTACCTGGCCCAGGACTTCCCGCTCGACTTCATCAGCGGCAGCCAGGTCGACGACGTCGCCATCATCATCCCGTCGCCGGAAATGCAGCGGCGAATTCTGGCCACTATCGCCTCGCCAGCCTATGAGCGCCTGCATATCGACGACTATTCGCTGGTCTCCAATCCCTTCGACGCCCGCTATCAGAACTGCACCGAGTTCGTTCTCGACGTCATCGCGGCGGCTGCCTGGCAGACCAACAGCTACCCGCAGATCAAGGCTGACCTGCAGGCACATTTCAAGCCGACGATCGTCCGTGCCAATGTTTTCGAACGCATCTTCGGCCCCATGGTCGACCCGCGCCTGAAGATGGACGATCAGGACGGTCCCATCGTGACCGCCACCTATGACAGTATAGCGGTCTTCATGCGGGATAATCATCTGCTGGCGGAGACCTATCGTCTCGACAAAGGTACGGCTGCACCGGACCGGTAACATGATACTCGCACAGGTTGCGCGAATTAACCTATGGGTAACCGGGTTACTCTACCCTTGGCTTAGAACCTCTCGCAATTCGGACTCCAATATCGCGAATTGCCGGACATTGCGTCGTTTTCGCCCCTCGCCCGTCCCTTTGCCAGCCCCCCTGAATGATCTGTGCAGCATGAAACTTCAAACCAAATTTCTTGGCCTCGCCTGTATCAGTGCGACCATGGTTATCGGTGTCATCGGCTTGAACCACTGGGTCGACCAGCTACGCTCAAGGCAGCTCGCGATCCAGATCGAGATCGCCAATGTGCTGCAACGGCACGTCAATGGTGACATGCAACACGACGCCATTCGTTCGCAGGTCCTGACGGCCATCATCGCCGCCGGCCATAACGATACTGCTGCTCTGGACGAGGCCGAAACTTCGGCCAAGGCCTATGGCGAAACCTTCGTCAAGGACGTCGACGGCAATCTGCAAAGCAAGCTGACGCCCGAACTGAAGGACAAGCTGGCAGCACTGCGCGGCGATATTATCGCCTATACCGACCTGGCCGCCCAAACCGTGGCCGATCTTCACGCCACGCCCGACAATCAGGCCGCCGTAGATCGCTTCGAGACCCTGTTCGAAAAACTGGAAGGCGAGCAAGCCAGCGTAACCGACGATCTGCAGGCGTGGAGCGTCGCGGTCAAGTCCCAGGCCGACAGCCAGGCCCAGGGCGCCGCCGCTCTCGTCCTGGCCATATCGCTGGGTGTCGTTCTGCTGATGGTCTTCAATATGTGGCTGATGTGGCGCCAATTGCTGCGGCCGCTGGGCGTTTTTTCCGGCCAGCTGAGCCGGATGTCCGGCGGCGATCTCGGCTTCGACATCGGCAATCTGGACCGCCGCGATGAAATCGGCACGATCGCCCAGTCGATGGACGCCCTGAAAGCCCGGGTCAGCCAGGCCTTCCGGCTGGAGCAGATGGTCCAGGGCATGCCGACCCCCGTCATGTCGGTGGATGTCCACGACAATCTGCGTATCAACTTCTCCAATGCAGCCTGCGGCCGCCTGCTGAAACGTGTCGAGGACGACATTGCGATCAAGGCGGACAACATCCTCGGCCAGTCGATCGATATCTTCCAGCAGCATCCGGAGCAGCAGCGCCGCCTGCTGGCCGATCCGGCCAACCTGCCCCACCGCGCCCGTATGAAACTTGGTGCAGAGACCATAGATCTCCAGATTTCCGCCGTCTATGACTACAAGGGCGAATACCAGGCCGCCATGCTGGTCTGGGAAATCGTCACGCAAAAGACGCATCTGACCCAGGAATTCGAAGGCAGTGTCCAGGACGTTGTCGCCATCGTCGCCGCGGCGTCGGAAGAACTGACCCAGGTGGCCACCCTTCTCAGCGACGAACTCAACAAGAATGCCAGTCTCACGGTGTCGGCCTCGAGCGCCGCATCCCACACCGCCTCGAGCGTCCAGTCGGTCGCGGCCGCCGCCGAGGAACTGTCGTCGTCGGTCAGTGAAATCTCCAACCAGATCCAGAAAGCCAATTCACTGGTCCGCAATTCCTACGCCAAGGTCCAAAACGCCGACCTCATGGCCCAGAAACTGGCCAGCGCATCGGATCGGGTCAGCAGCGTCACCGAGGTCATCTCCGCCATTTCCAGCCAGATCAATCTGCTGGCGCTGAACGCGACCATCGAATCGGCGCGGGCCGGTGAAGCCGGTCGCGGCTTCGCGGTCGTCGCCGGCGAAGTCAAGAACCTGGCCAACCAGACACACCGCTCGATCGGTGAGATCAACGCCGTCATCAGTGAAATGCGCGCGGCCGCGAGCTCCATTGTCGAAGCGCTGCACGACATTCGTGTCGCCGTCGACGAGATTACCGGCGCCACCACCTCCGTCGCCGCCGCGGTCGAGGAACAGTCGGCTACGACCCAGGAAATCGCCCGCAACATGGCCTTTGCCGCCGATGGCACCCAGGTGATCAGCGACAATCTGCAGGAGGTCTCCGGCCTGACCGCCGAAAGCCAGCAATCGTCGCGCCACCTGACCCATTCCTCGGAAGACCTGAGCAAACAGGCCAATATCCTCAAGGGTCGCGTCAACCAGTTCCTCAGCCGGATGAGTTCGCTGGTCGAAGCCGCCTGAGTTTTTCTGCTCAGGCGCGGCCACATGACGGCCCATGCCCGGTGAAAATCCAACACCGCTGGTATTTACCCTTGATCAGACGCCTGTGGAGCCTTATGGCCTGACGCGAATTCCGAAACGCAAAGGCCCTGCCCATGTCCGACCTCGCCGCCTTCAAGGATGATATCGAAGCCGCCTGGCAAGTGCGCGACACATTGAACCCCGACTATCGCGGACCCTACCGCGAAGCCGTCGAGGGGGCCCTGGCCCTGCTCGACAGCGGCCGTTTCCGCGTCGCCGACAAGATCGATGGCACCTGGGTGACGCACGAATGGCTGAAGAAGGCCGTCCTGCTCAGCTTCCGCCTCAACGGCAACCAGTTGATGCACACCGGCCGAGGCCTGTTCGAACAGGCGCCGCTCGGCCCCTACTGGGACAAGGTGCCGAATAAGTTCGCCAAGTGGGGCGCCGATGAATTCCAGAAGGCCGGCTTTCGCGCCGTGCCGGGCGCCATTGTCCGCGCCGGCGCCTATATCGCCCGCAACGTCGTGCTGATGCCGTCCTTCGTCAATATCGGCGCCTATGTCGATGAGGGCTCGATGGTCGACGGCTGGTCGACGGTCGGCTCCTGCGCCCAGATCGGCAAGAACGTCCACCTCAGCGGCGGCGTCGGCATCGGTGGCGTGCTGGAACCGCTGCAAGCCAATCCGACCATCATCGAAGACGACTGCTTTATCGGCGCACGCTCCGAAGTGGCCGAAGGAGTCATCGTCGAACAGGGCTGCGTGCTCAGCATGGGCGTCTACCTGTCGGCCTCGACCAAGATCGTCAACCGCGCCACCGGCGAAGTCTTCCGCGGTCGGGTGCCGGCCTATTCCGTCGTCGTTCCGGGCACCCTGCCCGATCCGAAAGGTGGACCGTCGCTGTACTGCGCCGTCATCGTCAAGACAGTCGACGCCCAGACCCGCGCCAAGACCGGCATCAACGAATTGCTCAGAGACTAGGAACAGACATGGATGCGGCCACACTCGATGCCCTGGCGGCATTTCCTGACCGGCTGGAGGCGCATTACGGCGCCATTCCGGATGGCTACGAGTTGTGGACCCCACCGTCCTGGCTGACCTGCCCCAGCGAGCCCTATTCGGCCCTGGAGCAGCTGTGTCACGTCCGCGACATCGAAATAGACGGCTACCATGTTCGCTTCGTCCGTACACTGAAGGAAGATCATCCCTATCTCGGCAGTATCGACGGCGCTCAACTGAAGATCCAGCATGCCTATGGCGACAGCTTCGCGCCCGACGTCCTGCAGCAGTTCCGCATCGCGCGCGAGGAAACCCTGGTTCTGCTGGCCACCGTGTCGCAGGCCCAGTGGGACCGCACGGCCGAGTTCGAAGACTATGGCCCGGTGACGATGCGCAGCCTGGTCCACTATCTGTGCAGCCACGACCAGCAGCACCTGGCGGGCCTGCAATGGCTGGCCGGCAAAATTACGGCGCTTGGATGAGCATCTTTGTCGTCGATGTCGAATCCGACGGCCCGGCGCCAGGGCTCTATTCGATGATCTCGGTCGGCGTGGTGCGTCTCGACCGTGACCTGAAGACGACCTTCAAGGCGACTTTTGCGCCGATCTCGCCCGACTGGATTGCCGACGCCCTGGCGGTCAGCGGATTTACCCGCCAACGGCACGAAGCCTGTCCCGATCCGGCCATCGGCATGGCTGATTTCGCGGCCTTTCTCACGGCCGTGAATTCCGGCGGACGGCCGACCTTTATTTCAGACAATCCAGCCTTCGACTGGCAATGGGTGAACTACTACTTCCACCGCTACCAGGGCGCCAATCCGTTCGGCCATTCGGGACGGCGCATCGGCGACCTCTATGCCGGCCTCGTCCAACGCTTCGGCGCCGCCTCGGAGTGGAAGGCGTTTCGCAGGACGAAACATACGCACGACCCGGTCGACGACGCTATCGGCAATGCCGAAGCCCTGCTGCATATGGCGGATCAGTTCGGCCTGAAGATTCCGGGTATTTAAGATTTGGCCACGGATGCGACTTCGCCGCTACACGGATCGGCCGGGCCTTCGAACTGACTTGGATATGGTTCAAAGCGCAAAGCGCCTTATCAAAATCCCTCAGATAGATCCAGGTCTCGCTGTCATCCGTGCAGCGGCAAAGCCGCATCCGTGTCATCCGTGGCCAATATCTTTAGACCGTTTCCGCTGCAGATGGCCTCCGGCATAGCGGCTCAGGCGCAGCTATCGAGCACGGGCTCGGGCTCTGCCTGACCCGGCGCCGGGAAGGGCTTGCTGAAGGTAAAGGCGTCGGCATGGGGTCCGATACGGCGCAGGCGTTCAAGACGGCCGATCGCTTCGGCAACCGTCGGGATGTGCCCGGCGGGTACCCACCACAGCACAAAGTACAGTTCCATCTTTTCGAACCATTCCTTGCGCCGCCGCATGATCTCCAGATGGTCCGGATTGCGGTAGGTATAGGCGGCCAGGCTGTCGATATCGCGCCACAGCGACATGTTGATAGCCACATTCGGGTCATCGAACGCATGGATATCCATGGCGTCGCCCCCCTCGCCTTTCAGCCGCCAGATAAAGCCGTCACTGCCATCGGCCAGAGCGTTTACCCTGTCGAGCGCATTGACGAAATCGGCATTGACGGGGTCGTTCATGGGTACGCGAAAACGGGCAATGTTGACTTCGGCCAGGTGATAGTCAGTCGCTTGATTGTCTGTCATGGGGCGCCTCCTCAGCCATTTGGATATAGGGGCAGAACACGCACCCGCAATACCGGCCGTTTCAAGAATTTACGCGCCGTGATGTTTCCTCAAAATTGGCAAGAGTGCCTAATGGGATCTCGGTTCGAACGGCCCGGGAAATCCAACAAGTTTATACTGGTCGATATTTTCGGAACGGACTTTAATTGTCCAATTGGTCAGCAGATCGGGGTCTTCGAGCTCCTCTCCCGTTGCGCGCAGGGTGTAAATACCTGGTTTGGCAACATTGAAAGCTTTTGTGTCCGGCGGCAGAACGAACACTCCAGATCCGTCACCCTTCTGCACGACAATGCCTGTCAACTCATCGGCGTTCAGAATGCGGCCATGGGTTTGGAAATGTTCGACCACGGCATCATCTATCCCTACGAAGGTGATGCCGATCATCACATATCGTCCAATCAACTCGTTCATAGTTTTGGTTTGCCTTCCTACGCCAAATTCAATCCTCTCAGATATGGCAACAGATGGCGCAACATGAAAGCATCATTCACATAACCGACACAGGCTGAAGACCGCAGCCCGGAAATCAATGCCCTCTCCACGCCTTCGCCCAAGCGGGCGAGGCGCGGAAAGGGCAACGGAAGTCTTGGGGCCCCAAAGACGCTTCATGCCCCCCCCCCCGTCAGTTGACGGTGGGCTTGCCGATCGTCAGTTCCTCGCCATCAAAGCCGACATGGATGACATCGCCGTCCGTGACCTCACCGGCCAGGATCCGTTTGGCAATCCCATCGACCAACAGCTTCTGGATCACCCGCTTCAAGGGCCGTGCCCCATAGGCCGGGTCGAAGCCCTTTTCGGCCAGGAAGTTCAGGGCCGAATCCTCGATCGACAGAGTCATCTCCCGGTCGGCCATCAACTTCTCCAGGCCCTTCAGCTGGATGCGGACGATGTCGTGCATATGCGCCGCGTCGAGGCGATGGAACAGGATCATCTCATCGACCCGGTTGAGGAATTCCGGGCGGAAATGGCGGCGCACAGCCTCCAGAACCAGCGGCCGCACGACCTCGACCGACGTCTCCGGTGACATATTGACCAGCACGTCCGAACCCAGGTTCGACGTCATAACGATCAAGGTGTTACGGAAGTCGACAACCCTTCCCTGGCCATCGGTCAGGCGACCGTCGTCCAGCACCTGCAAGAGGATGTTGAACACGTCCGGGTGCGCCTTTTCGACTTCGTCGAACAAGACGACCTGATACGGCCGGCGGCGCACGGCCTCGGTCAGCGCGCCACCTTCGTCATAACCGACATAGCCCGGAGGCGCGCCGATCATCCGTGAGACCGAGTGCTTTTCCATATATTCCGACATGTCGAGCCGCGTGATCGCCGTCTCGTCGTCGAACAGGAATTCCGCCAGCGCCTTGTTGAGCTCGGTCTTGCCAACACCCGTCGGGCCCAGGAAGAGGAAGGAGCCGATCGGGCGGTTGGGATCCTTAAGACCCGCCCGCGCCCGACGCACGGCATCGGACACCGCCGTCAGGGCCTCGTCCTGACCGACCACGCGTTTGCGCAAGGTATCTTCCATACGCAGCAGCTTGTCGCGCTCGCCTTCCAGCATCTTGTCGACAGGAATCCCGGTCCAGCGCGACACCACAGCGGCGATCTGCTGAGAATCGACCACTTCCGGGGTCAGATGTTGAGCGTCCTGTGGCGCGGTTTCAGCCGCCGCCAGCTCCTTTTCGAGCGACGGAATGCGGCCATACAGAATTTCAGAGGCCTTTTGCAGGTCACCGACGCGCTGGGCATTGGCCAGGTCGATGCGCGCACGGTCGAGCGCTTCACGCGCCCGGGCGGCCGATCCGACCTTGTCCTTTTCCGACTTCCAGCGAACCGTCAGGTCGTGGGACTTGAGCTCCAACTCGTCCAGTTCGTCGGTCAGCTTGTCCAGACGGGCACGCGAACCGGGATCGGTCTCCTTGTTCAGCGCTTCGCGCTCGATCTTCAGCTGGACGACGCGGCGGTCCAGTTCATCCAGCTCTTCGGGCTTGGAGTCGATGGCCATGCGGACGCGCGATCCGGCCTCGTCGATCAGGTCGATCGCCTTGTCGGGCAAAAAGCGGTCGGCGATGTAACGGTTCGACAGGGTCGCCGCCGCCACGATCGCCGAGTCGGAGATGCGCACGCCGTGGTGGACTTCATACTTTTCCTTGAGGCCGCGCAGGATCGAGATGGTGTCCTCCACCGTCGGTTCGGTGACAAAGACCGGCTGGAAGCGCCGCGCCAGGGCAGCGTCCTTTTCGACGTGCTTGCGGTACTCATCCAGGGTTGTGGCGCCGACGCAGTGCAGTTCGCCGCGCGCCAGGGCGGGCTTCAGCAGGTTGGAAGCGTCCATAGCGCCATCGGATTTGCCGGCGCCGACCAGGGTGTGCATTTCGTCGATGAACAGGACGATCTCGCCCTCGGCTGCGGTCACCTCATTGAGGACGGCCTTCAGGCGTTCCTCGAACTCGCCGCGGTACTTGGCCCCGGCGATCAGGGCGCCCATGTCGAGCGAAAACAGCTTCTTGTCCTTGAGAGATTCCGGTACGTCGCCATTGATGATGCGCTGGGCCAGGCCCTCGACAATCGCGGTCTTACCCACACCGGGCTCGCCGATCAGGACAGGATTGTTCTTGGTGCGCCGGGCCAGGACCTGGATGGTGCGACGGATTTCCTCGTCACGGCCTATGACCGGATCGATCTTGCCGTCCAGCGCCGCCTGGGTCAGGTCGCGGGCGTATTTCTTCAAGGCGTCAAAGCCGTTTTCGGCCGAGGCCGAGTCGGCTGTCTTGCCCTTGCGAAAAGCCGCCTGGGCGTCTTTCAGGGTTTTCAGATTGAGATTGGCGGACTTGAGGATGGCGGCGCCGTCAGTGGTATTGAGCGCGGCAACCAGCAGGCGGTCGGCGGTGACGAAGCTGTCGCCGGCTTTTTGGGCTTCGGTCTCGGCCTCATTGAACAGCTTGGCGGTATCGTTATGCATGAACAGTTGCTGGGCCGAACCGGTCACCGACGGGATCTTGTTGAACGTCGCGTCAACGGCGCCCGCGAAGGCTTCGGCATTGCCACCGGCCAGGGCGATCAGGCGCGAGGTCAGGCCGTCGCGATCCTCGGTCAGCGCCTTCAGCACATGGACGGGCATGAAATACTGGTGGCTGCTCGCCTGGGCAATTCCCTGGGCGCTTTGGATAAGCTTTTGCGTTTTTTCGGAATATTTGTCGACGTTCATGGACGGCTCCCCTTCAAGGCGGATGGACTTGACGGCCCTTGCGATGAAGCGACCCTCATGGCAGCCGATATAGTGTGGCATTTCAACAACACAAGGGCCGCTCGCCCAATTTTCCACAGTGCACTTTTGCTGTGGCGCAAACCTGTCAATCGCCCTATAAAAGCGGCCATGAAATTTCTCGACAACAAGATCTTTTATCCGGTTGCGGCCCTCATCGCCTTTGTGCTGATTGCGTTCAGCCTGATCTGGCCACAGGGCCTGGGCACGCGTTCGCCGGCGCCGTTCGGCCATGCTGTCGAATATCCCGACTATTACCGCATGACGCGCGAACGCGATGCCCGCCTCAAACGCGAAGCCGCCGAAAAGGCCCAGCGCCGGGCTGGACAGTCGACCGATGCGGCAACCGCGTCTGTGACCAGCGACGACGCCGCGACCAATTGAGTCGCCAACTCCTGATCTTCGGCTATGGCTATATCGGCGCGGCCTTTGCGCACCTGGCCCGCGACGCCGGCTACGACATCACAGCCACGGCACGCTCAGCGGACAAACGCCAAGCGCTTGAAGCAGAGGGCGTTACCGCCATCGATCCGACCGAGGCGCGCGACGTAGCAGCCGACGCTATCCTGATCACGCCCGCCCCTGGTGATGACGGCTGTCCAGCCTTCGCCGCCCTGTCTCTGTTCAAACGCAGTTGCTGGATAGGATACCTGTCGACGACCGGCGTCTATGGTGACCGTGGCGGTGGCTGGGTCTGGGAAGACAGCGAACTGAGGCCAACCTCGGCTGAAGGCCGCCGGCGTGTCGTAGCCGAGCAGCAATGGCTGTCGGTAGGCGCGCAGATCTTCCGCCTGCCCGGGCTTTATGGTCCCGGCCGCAATGTCATCGAACGGCTGCGCGACGGCACGGCCCGACGCATTCATAAGCCGGGTCACGTCTTTTCCCGCCTGCATCACGACGACTGCGCCACCGCCCTGATGGCCAGCCTGAACCGTCCCCGTTCGGGTGGAATCTATAATCTGTGCGACGACGAACCGGCCGCCGCCGACACGGTATTACTGCACGCAGCTGCCCTGTCCGGACTGCCGGTGCCCGACGCCACGGCCTGGGACGATCCGCGCTATCCGGCCATGCAGCGCTTCTACCGTGACAACAAGCGCGTCTCCAACGCCCTGGCCAAGGCCGAACTGGGCTGGCGGCCGGCCTATCCGACCTATCGCGACGGACTTTTCGCGCTGTGGCGGGCTATACAAAAGCCGTAATCGGATTAGCCTATGACGCCAATCCTGGGGCGACTCAATGGCGAAGACTTTTCTGATCACGGGCGCGTCATCGGGCATCGGCGCCCAGTTCGCCCGCGCTTACGCGGCGCGCGGTCAGAACCTGATCCTGGTGGCCCGCCGGCGTGACCGCCTCGATGCCCTGGCCACGGACCTTCGCGAACAATACAAGATCACCGCCACAGTCCTGACCGCCGACCTGGCCCAGCGTGCCCAGGTTGAAGGTCTATTGGCCGAGCTCAAAACGCACGACCTGCAGCCCGACGGACTGGTCAACAATGCCGGCTATTCCCTGGCCCACACCTTCAGCCACACCACCGCCGAGCAGCAGTTGGCCTTTGTCGAGGTCTGCGTCACCACGCCGACGCTTTTGGCCCACGCCTTGCTGCCGCACATGCTGGCTCAGGGCTATGGCCGCATAATCAATGTATCGTCCATGGTCGCCTTTTCGCCCGGTGCCGCCGGCCATACCCTGTATCCGGCGGCCAAGGCCTATATGCTGAAATTCTCGCGCTCCCTGGCCGCCGAGGTGGCCGCCAAGGGCGTCAAGGTGACGGCACTCTGCCCCGGTTCCACCGAGTCGGAATTCCAGACCGCCAACGGCATGACTGAGGTCCTGAAGGACAAACCGTCACGCCTGGTCCAGAGCGCGCAAAGCGTTGTCGAAGCCGCCATTCGCGCCAACGAAGCCGGCCGAGAAGTCATCGTCACCGGCCTGGTCAACAAGATCGCCGTCGCCGCCATGACCCTGTTACCCGACGGCCTGATCACACCGCTGATCCGCTGGGGCGCCAAACGCTATCAACTACACGACTGAGTAATATCCATGCCCGACCTGCCGTCCGCCGAGACCACCCATTACGACATCATCATTATCGGTTCCGGCGCGGGCGGCGGAACCCTGGCCTACAGTCTGGCTGACACGGGAAAAAAGATCCTGATCCTGGAGCGCGGCCAGGAACTGCCGGTCGAGAAGCAGAACTGGGACGCCCGCGCCGTCTTTATCGAGCACCGTTACCGCACCAAGGAGGTATGGGTAGACAAGGACAACCGCCCCTTCATCCCCAATACCAACTACTGGGTCGGCGGCAATACGACCTTCTATGGCGCCGCCCTGATGCGCATGAAGGTGCGTGACTTCGAAGCCGTCGAGCACGCCGACGGCCTGTCACCGGCCTGGCCGATCTCCTATGCCGACCTGGCGCCCTACTACACCAAGGCCGAAATGCTGTGGCGCGTCCACGGCGAACGCGGCATAGATCCGAACGACCAGCCCGACGATCCTCCCTATCCCTATCCGGCGGTCGCCGACGATCCCGGCGTTTTCGCCTTGAAGACGCACCTGAAGGCGCGTGGCTGGCATCCTTCGCCCCTGCCCCTAGGTATCAATCGCGATGAGACAAATCCCCAGGCGTCGCATTGCGTACGCTGCACGACCTGCGGCGGATTTCCGTGTTTCCTCAAGGCCAAGTCCGACGCGCGTTCGATCGTGCTCGATCCCATCCGCGATCTGCCGAACGTCACCATCCTGCCCGGCCACAAGGTGATGAGCCTGGTCACCGGCGACGGTGACAAGACCGTCACGTCAGTGATCACCGAAGATGCAAATGGCGCGCCGATGACCTTCAAGGGCGATATCTTCGCCCTGGCCGCCGGGGCCGCCAATTCCGCCGCCATCCTGCTGCGCTCGGAATCGGCCAGCAATCCGAATGGCCTGGCCAACAGTTCGGGTCTGGTCGGACGCAACTACATGTTCCACACCACCTCGGCGGTGATCTCGATCATGGCCCAGCGCTTCGACTCGCACTTCCCCAAGACATTCGCGGTCAACGACTTCTATTTCGGTGAGCCAGACGGATCGTATAAGTTCCCGATGGGTCAGATCCAGCTACTGGAATATATGTCCGGCCCGACCCTGGAAGGCCAGATCGCCGACTATATCCCGCCCAGCCTGATCCCCGATTTCCTGACCGACGACATTGCCCGCCACATGGTCGCCTTCCTGACGATGAGTGAGGACCTGCCGCGTGCCGAAAACCGAGTATCCCTGACAGCGACCGGCCAGATCAAGCTGACCTACACACCGAACAATCTGGAGCCGCATCAGCGCCTGACCCGCCGGCTGGAAAACGCCCTGCATGGCTTTACCCTGCGCCAGCACACCCTGTTCGAGCCCAACTTCCAGATCGACCAGTTGCTGCCCTTGTACGGCACGGCGCACCAGTGCGGCACCCTGCGCATGGGCCGCGATCCCGCCGCCAGCGTGGTCGACGCCAACTGCAAGGCGCACGATCTCGATAATCTGTACGTGGTCGACACATCGGTCTTCGTGTCGAGTTCGGCGGTCAACCCGACCCTGACCACCGTGGCCAATGCCCTGAGAGTCGGCGATCATCTGCGGGAACGACTGGCCTGACGCCCCTCAGCGAATCGCAACAATTTGCAGGGGCAGTCCCAGCGATTGCCAGATGCCGTCGGCCGTAACCACGCTTGCACCCTGCGCCATGGCCAGGCTCAAGCAAGCGCGATCACCCAGCGAAAGACCGCCCCGAACAGTCTGCGAACGCAACGCGCCGGTCGCGAAAGCCTGCTGTTCGTCATAACCGACCATCGTCACCTTCAAACTGGCCAGGAAACCCCGCATCGCATCCAGATCGAGGCCACGTTCCTGGCATTTGCTATAGACTTCGGCAAGATTGACCGTGCTCATACAGGCGTCGGTCAGGTGGGAGGACACTATTTCGTGACCCTTTTCCTGCCATATCAGGGCAAGAATGGCAGAGGAATCGAGAACTGCCGTCATTCGCGGCCAGCTTCAAGCCTGCGTTCTGCGATAAGTTCGTCGACGACGGAGCCTGTACCTGTGTCCTGCGCGCGGGCCAGTTCCTGCATGCGTTTCACGGCGCAGGCGGGCGAAATGATACGCAATTCACCGTCAATGACCTGCGCGGTCAACTTGCCGTCATCACCGATCATCATCAGTCGGCGCAAGTCCAACGGTACAAGCAAACGCCCGTCGGAACCGATTTGAACCGCCTGCCTGTCCGACGAGCGGGCCGGCGGCTGTTCAGCAAATCCCGCCGCGGCTTGATCATATGCTTTTTGCCATTCATGATACTGCGTACTGGCCGTGCCCTCATTGCCGCCGGATGCCACGACTCTTTCCACGACTTCCTGACGCGTTGCCTTCCGGCCCGTTTCGCGGCTAACGAGATCGGCTATGTCCCAGACTCGCCCCGTCTTTGTTCCCGGCTTCGGGCGAAAACGGCCAAAGGTTTGCATATTCATGATGGCGCCTCCAACGTCTCCAAGATTACAATAATTACCCAAAAACGTCAATTTACATATTAATTGCCACTTATTGAATAAATTCGCAACTCCGTCACCATCTGCACAAGCAAGGCCAGGTCCTGATCACGGGACAGGCGGTGATCGCCGTCCTTGATCAAGTGGATATGGGCGTCCCGCGACGTCATGGTTTTCAACAGTCGCACCCCATGTTGCCAGGGTACGACCTCGTCCTTCATGCCGTGCAGGATACGTACCGGCCCGTCAAAGGCCAGGGCCGTGTTGAGGACATCATGCGCCTGCGCTTCGTCGAAAAAGGCTTGGCTCAACGGTACCGGCCGGTTATAGCCCGGCATCATGAAGACCCCGGTCTGCGCCAGTTCACGTTGCGCCGCGGGCGTCAGGGACGGCAGCATGAGCTTGGTGACGAAATCGGCCGCCGGCGCGACAAAGCCCGCCGCCGCGACTTTGCCCGGCCGCGCCAAGATCAGTGAGGCCAGCATATGCCCGCCCATGCTGGAACCCACCGCGACCACCGGCCCGTCGGTCAACATATCGGCCACAGCCAGGGCATTGTCGCGCCACCGGCCGACACGGGCTTGGGCAAAATCGCCACCGGTCTCGCCGTGGGCGAAATAGTCGAAACAGAGAAAGTCCCAGCCCCGCTCTCGCGCCACTGCGCTCAGGGCGGCGATCTTGGCGCCCTGCATATCGGACAGAAATCCGCCCAGCCATAGGATGGTCGGGCCGCTGCCCCGGACGCGCCGCCAGGCCAGACGATCGCCATTCGGTGCCGTCAACCACTCAGGCTCTTGATTCCAAACGTTTGTCATGGTCAGTGGCGTAACCCACCGTGCCTGGTTAAACAAGCCATATGCCCATCTCGACTATGTTCACAGGCTGCGTTTTGCAGGTCGTTCCGGAACTCGACACCGGCGGCGTCGAGCAAACCGTGCTCGACGTCAGCGATGCAATCCGCAAGGCCGGCGGGCGATCGATCGTAGCGACCAAAGGCGGGCGCCTGGTCGACAAGCTGAAGGCATCCGGCGCCACGGTAGTGCTGATGCCGGTGCACAGCAAGAACCCGCTGACCCAATTGAACAACCACTTCACCCTGCGTCGCCTGATCCGGCGTGAACAGGTCGATATCGTCCACGTCCGCTCGCGCGCGCCGGCAATGGCGGCGATCTCGGCAGCGCGGGCCGAAAAGATCCGTTCGGTCGCGACCTATCATGGCATCTACAACGCCAAATCAGCCCTGAAGCGCTGGTACAACAGCCAGATGACGCGCGCCGACATGACCATCGCCAATTCGGCCTATACGCGCGACCACGTGCTGAAAACCTTTCCCAATGCCTTGCCCGAACGCGTGATCAGCATACCGCGCGGCATCGACATGCACCGTTTCGATCCGGAAGCCTTCGACGTCCGCAAGATCATGGCGCTGGACGAAGCCTGGGGCACCGACCGCAACGACACGCGTACGCGCTTTCTGCTGGCCGCCCGACTTACCCGCTGGAAGGGCCAGGTGCTGATTATCGAAGCCGCCAACCTGTTGAAAAAGCAGGGTATCGAAAACTTCCTCGTCTTCATGGCCGGCGACGACCAGGGCCGCGCCGAGTACAAGGCGGCGCTGGAAAAGCTGATCGAGGTCCATGGCCTGAAGGATCAGGTCCGGCTGGTCGGCCATGTCAGCGACATGCCCAGCGCCTATACCATGTGCCATTTCGCCCTGACGCCGTCGATGGACCCGGAGGCGTTTGGGCGCACCGCCGTCGAGCCCCAGGCCATGCAGCGCCCGGTCCTTGCCGCCGCTCACGGCGCCACGGTCGAGACGGTTGTCGACGGCGTCACCGGCTGGTTGGTCAGGCCTGGCAATGTCGCGGCCTGGGCGGAGGCGATGAAAACCGCAATGGCGCTGCCCGATGAAGCGCGCTTCGCCATGGGGGTCAGGGGTCGCGCCCATGTCAAGGCCAGGTTCAGCCTCGACACAATGTGCGACAGCACCCTTGATGTTTACCGCGCCCTGCTTATCTTGAGCGAACGCCAGCGTGCCGGTCCGGTGCCGTCGGATTTTTCCGAGCCAGCCTGACATCCTGAAAATTTAACCTACTAATTAACTTTGCGAGGCTATTTGGGATTGCGACTTTGGGCGCTTCCCGTATAATCGCGCCCAACTCTTCGAGAGCACGACTCTTCAAGAGCCGATTTCCCATTAACGATCACAGGAGAAGACCTATTCGTCGCCCGATTCAAGCCCCGCCCCCTAAAGACGGCCCCCGCATCAACCAGGACATCAAGGTCCCGCGTGTATTGTTGATTGATCAGCACGGTGAGAAGCAAGGCATCATGCCGACCTCCTCCGCGTTGGAAGCCGCAGAAGAAGCCGGACTGGATCTCGTCGAAGTCTCCCCTACCGCTGATCCACCCGTCTGCAAGATTCTCGACTACGGCAAGTTCCGCTTCCAGGAGCAGAAGAAGAAGGCCGAAGCGCGCAAGAAGCAGAAGGTCGTGGAAATCAAGGAAATCAAGCTTCGCCCGAACATCGATATCCACGACTATGAAGTCAAGGCCAAGGCCATGCATCGCTTCTTCGAAGAGGGCGACAAGGTCAAGGTAACCCTGCGTTTCCGCGGCCGTGAAATGGCCCACCCTGAGCTGGGCATGAAACTGCTCAACAAGGTCAAGGCCGATTTCGAGCCCACCACCAAGGTCGAATATGAACCAAGGATGGAAGGCAAGCAGATGATCATGATTTTGGCGCCGAAATAGGCTGCCGATCTGACACGGAGAAAGCCCTGCGCGTGCGGGGCTTTTTTATGCCTGATGTGGAGTGACTATGTCGCACTTTATCCGCTTTGATCGCGCCGACCTGCCGGAGCCGGAGCATTTGTGCCCGGACCCGGAAAAGGTCATTGCCGGCGATCCCCGCTTCACCCTGTGGACCCTGGATGCGTCGATGGACGATACGCGGTTTGCCGGCTACTGGGCCTCAACACCCGGGACATGGCGCGTGGCCTACGACGAATGGGAATATTGCACTCTGGTCGAAGGCCACGCCATTATCAGCGAAGACGGCCAGCCGCCGGTCGAGCTCAGGCCCGGCGACCACTTCATCTTCCGGCCCGGTTTCACCGGCAAGTGGCAGGTGATCGAGCCCGTGGTGAAGACCTTTGTTGTGCTTATGCCCCGCCCTCAAGGAGCGTAGCGTTAGGGCACGCCAAGAGTCCTCAGGGAGCGTAGCGTCAGGGCAGGCTAACGGCCTTGCGGCGGATCAGGACCAGCGGATTAAAGCCAGTAATCAGCGCCGTGCCAAGCAGCACGATCACACCGCCGAAAACGGTTTGCAG
The DNA here is from genome assembly GCF_056404555.1 of Asticcacaulis sp. P2_C5. Classification (NCBI taxonomy): domain Bacteria; kingdom Pseudomonadati; phylum Pseudomonadota; class Alphaproteobacteria; order Caulobacterales; family Caulobacteraceae; genus Asticcacaulis; species Asticcacaulis sp. P2_C5. Next base: position 226,780 of record NZ_JBFUDU010000003.1, on the reverse strand, counting down.
GCCGATATGCTCGCCCAGAAATAACGCCCCCCACAGAACGCCGAACGCCGGGATCAGGAAGCCGACGCTGAGCGCGGGTGCTGCGCCAATGGCGTCGATCAGGTTGAAATAGAGCAGATAGGCGATGCCGCTGCACATCACGCCGACGGCGACGATGGCCAGGACAACCGGCGCGCTCAAAGCGTGCTCAGGCGGGAAGAAGGGTGCGGCCGGAAACATGAACAGACAGGCCGCCCACAGGCTGCCGTGAGCATTGGAAAAGCCGTCGACGCTACGCGCCTGCTTGGCATAGACGGAGGCCAGGCCATAGAGGAACCCGGCACTCAGGCCCGCCGCAACGGCGAGACCGGCCGCCGGCGTCAGGTTGGCGCTGTCCAGGCCGACCAGAATGGCGACACCGGTAATACCGAGCAGAAGACCGAGCCCCGACTTCCACGTCAGGGCGGTGCGCAGCCAGATAGCGGAGACGATGGCGCCGAAGATGGGAGCCGTCGCATTGAGGATCGACAACAGCGACGCCGGCAGGGTCTTGGCGGCAAAGGCAAACAGGGTGAATGGCAGGGCCGTGTTGAGCAGGCCCAGGATCAAAAAGTGCTTCCAGTGGCTTTTGATGTCGAGCGAGCGCCTTTGCATCACCGCCACACCAAGCAGGAACAGCGCCCCCAGCGCCACGCGCAGGGCGATCAGGAAGGGCGGCGAAACAAACGGCGCGGCGATGCGCATGAACAGGAAAGACGAGCCCCATATGGCCGCCAGGACGATCAGCTTGGTCAGGTTAAGCAGGGACATTTTAGTTTCCGATTTAACGACAGCACTTGAGCCATGGCGACTATTTAGGGACGCGTCACTCCGATTCTTGCTGTGCGACGGGTTTTGGCACTGACCTTACGGTAAGTGGCGGGAAAGTATCGACAGGATAGCTACCCCTCCGCCCGCTGCGCGGGCACCTCCCCATTCCCTTCGCAAGAGCTTCGGGTACAGGGAGGAGGGAAGTTCCGTCTGCCTCGCTCCGCTATTCCCAGAACTCCTCGGATTCGGGAATGCGATTGAACGCAATCTTTGCGCCGACGAAGTCATGCAAGCGGGCGCGCGGGCCGATCGTCACCGTGTCCTTGCCGAAACGCTGGTTCAGACCGTCGAGTGCACCCAGCAGCTTCATATGTTTCGGGTCTTCGGCCGTCTCGGTGGTCCAGCCGAACAGGTCGGGCCCAGCACTTTCCTCCGTCAGCCCCAGGCAGGTGATCGAAACCTTCTTGACGCGGCTCTCGCCAAGCTGGGTCGTGGTGCGGTTCCACAGCGTCTCCATCGCCTCAAGCAGGCGAAAACTGTCGGCGGTCAGGGCAAAGCGCGCATCGGCCTGCGCCCTGCCCTCGCCGCGAATGGACAGGTTGAGACCCGAGCACTTGTAACCCATCCGGCGCAGACGCGAACCACACTTGGCCGTCAGGCGGCGGGCGACGGCGCGAGCCTGATCGACCGGACGCAGTTCGCGCGGCAAAACATGCGAATGGCTGATACTGGCCCGTTCGGTGGTTAGCTCCGGCGGGTCGATACCGTGCAGGGCGTACCAGAAGTCGGCCCCGCCGATCCCGCCCCAGATCTGGCGCATGCGCGACGGCGACAGCTCCCACAGTTGCGCCACCTCGTGCACGCCCGCAGCCCGTAGACGCCGGTCCATGGCCGAGCCGATCCCGGCGAAGTCGTTGAGCTTCAGGTCGAGCAGGGCGCCCGGCATACGGTCCTGGCGCAGCACGGTCAGGCCCAGCGGCTTCTTCATGTCGGCCGCCGTCTTGGCCAGCAGTTTCGACGCCGCGATGCCGATCGAGGCCGTCAGGCATTCACCGACATTTTCCAGGATATAGCGTTGCATGCGATGGCCCAGGGCGCGGGCGGCGGCCTCGTGCTGCTGCGGGCCGGTCAGCCGACAGGCCACCTCGTCGATGGAACAGACCTTGTCGACCGGCATGACGCGATCGACCTGTTCCAGGATGCGGTTGTGCAGGTCGACATAGCGGTCGGGCCTGGCTTCGACGATGCACAGGCCGGGAATGCGTGCCTTCGCCTCCCTGACCTGGGTGCCCGTCTTGACGCCGAAGGCCTTGGCCTCCTGGCTGGCGGCGATGGCCGAGGTATAGTCGCTCATCACCGGCACGACGATCACCGGCCGGCGGCGCAGGCGCGGATCATCCTGTTGTTCGCAGCTGGCGAAATAGCTGTTCATGTCGAGATACAGCCAGCGCAAACCGCCGCCATCATCCCACGAAGGACTTGGCCAGCGTGAATCTATGCCTGCTCTGGTCGTTCCGTCAGCCATATCGGAACATATCAAGAACGATACCGTAGAGTCAAGATGGCACCGGACGCATTGCTTCGTCGGTACAATATCGTTATCTCCTCCGGCTATGACGACGGAGCGCGACATCATATGGCGAGGAGCCCGTGTCTACGGTTGGGAGGACGCCTATCGTCCGTTGATCGGCCATCCTGTCCGGGCGCTGGCCTGGCTGCCCATCACCTGCGACACGCCAGGCGTAGTCGGCGACCTCGACCTGCCGCATTTCAGCTTTTCCGGTGCGGTTCATATGGTCTCCGAGAATGGCAGCGCTGTATTCCTGACCTGGACGCAGGTCGGCGATCAGTTCGTACTGGCGGCCAGTGACGAGCAGTCCTGGATCGAACACACGCTGGACCGTATCCATTGCAGTACGGAGATGTGGAATCCAATTCGCGGCGCGGTGCTGGTCGAGGTCGAGCTTTACGCCGCTTCGTTCGATGACAACCCTGGCGTATTTGGCGCACGCCACCGTTTCAGTTCGGCGGACGGCGAAGGCTTTTTCTGGATCGGTACGGGAGGTCGTGACTTTGTCGGCGATGGCGACGATCTGTGGGTCGGAATCGACGTCGAACCGGCTAATATCAGCGACTTGGTCAAGATACAGTCGGTGAAATGAATTGACCGGGTTCGAAGATTCTACGGCAGGGCCAGAAGCTGGGCAAAACCGCCGTCGGTGATCCGATCAAGATGGGCGCGGAATATCTTCCTGTTGCTCGCAACTGGTGAAATAGCTGTTCAGTCGAGATACAGCCAGCCCAGACCACCACCATCCTCCCGTCCGGAACCGATGCCTGCTCTAATGGTCTCTCAACCACCACGGAACATAACAAGAACAATCTGGAGGAGTCAAGGCACCTCTGCTCCTGCTTGGCGGACGCTCTGTGAAGATGCTATGCTATCCAAAAGGGGATGACGATGCGCTTTGTTGTGAGCCTTGCCTATTCGGTTGGGATGGCTGCGGTTGCGGCCTGGCCGGTGCGCGCGGATACTCCGCATCCGCCTCAGGTCATTAGCGAATTGTCGCCGCAGATCGAACCGTCGGTCTATCCGCAGGGTTATCTCGGTCAACCCGTCGGCGTGCGCTTAAGCGACGGCCGCGAAGCCGTAATCTATGACGATCCAAGTGAGATTCCCCAGCCTGTGCCAGCCGGCGCACACAGGGTCGAGCTGGATGACGGCCGTACTGCGGTAGCGATGGATATCGTCACACCGCTTCTTCCCTACACGCTCGCGGGCTTTATTGCTCCGGCGGGCCCGACGCAGATGACCACTGGCGAGGTCAGCGGCGATGACGCCATTGCCACGATACCTTATCGTTACAAAGACATGTTCCGCCTGAAGACCGGGGTCACGATCGATACCGCCGATGGCAAACATTACACGCTGGTCGCCGGCAGCCGTGGTTTCTATGCCGGGCGTTACAGCTACGGCCCGCAGGAGCGGACGGCGCGCATGGTGTGTGTATTGACGTCCGGATCAGTTGATGGTCAGGCTACGCTGTGCGCGCTGAAGCCGGAGGACACGACGCAAAGCCAGTGGATATTCACCGGCCCCAATACGCTCACTCCCTTGTACTACCGTTATTATTTCACCTCTGGCTACGGACGCGCCCTGACTGAGATTACGACCTTTATAGCGCCACTGGATATCGAAGACGAACCCGCCCGCACCACCGAAACCGCGACTCTGGAACTGCGGGCGCCTTATTGGCGCGACCATACGGGCTATACACAATGGTGGACAGGACAGCGCCTGGTTTGGTCCGACATCACGTTTGGTGATACGGTTTCCTATGCGACGGAAAGTGGGCTGCTGACTCTGACGGCGATCGAAGGCTTTGACCTGCGCAGCCGTGTGAGCTTTGCCGCCGGACCGATCGCGGAACCTTCTGCGACAGCTTCCGTCGACACCGGCCCGGATCCGAGGCGGGCCGCCCGCCAGGGACCACTTATATCCGAAGGCCCGCTCGTCCTCGCTCCGAAAGGCAAGATCCGGCGCGTGCTGTTGAACGACGGCCGCCGAGGTTTCGCCTTCTCCGATCCGAGTGCTATCGCCGATCCTCTACCGTTCGTTTACGACAAGGTGCCCCTGTCCGGTGGCGAGGTGGCGGTGGTTCGCTACCCCCTTCCCCCCCTCCTCCCCGATAGCCTGGCTGTGGTGGTTGATGGCGACGCCGCGGTGGAGGTCACCACGGGCTCGGTCGACAGTCGGACGGCGATTCTTCGCATGCCGGTCCATTACAACAAGATGTTTCGGCTGAAGACCGCAGCGACGATAAAAGGACATGCCCTGCCGGCCGGGACGCTGGGCTTTTACGGCGGCGATTATACCGATGATCGCGGCAAAGCCAGCCGCTTATTGTGCGTCTTCGACCCTGCTGTTGCTGACCTGACACGGACCCTGTGCGCCTTAAAAGCCGAGGACGCCAAGGCCTCGGCGCGCTGGTATTTTACGGGTCCCGATACCGCCGCGCCCGACTTTATTCCCGTCCTTTCGTCACGGGACGATGTAAACCGTATCGCGCCACTGAACATCGAAGACGGCAGTTTCGCCCTACCGCACGACCTGTTTCTGGAGATGCGCGTGGCATGGTGGGGCGGAAACTATTCCGGCATCATGTGGACGATAAGCGAGCGGGTCGTCAGGGTCGAGAGCGACGATCTCGATCGTCAGGACCATCACGGCCGGCTGACCTTGGAACGGGTGCCCGGCGACGACAGGCGGACACAGGTTACCTTCCTTCCGGATGCGGCGGCTGGACCGCCGGCAGAGGTTCCGATAGCTGAGTAGATTCAGGTGGGGCCCTACGGCAGGGCCAGAAGCTGTGCAAAGCCGCCGTCGCTGATCCTGTCGAGATGGGCGCGATAGGCGGCGTAGTCGGGCGTATCCGGCGCAATGCGGCCAAAGGTGCAGGGCGCCTTGCCCAGAGGAATCAGGGCCAGCACGACCGAAATGGGTGACAGATGGCTGCCCGGCCCGGCCTTGAGCGTCGCCAGCAGGCCGTACATCTCGCCGCTGATCAGGGGGCGGCTGAGGATGGCGAGACGAAACTGGCCCTCGTCATTGGTTTGCAGATAGATGTGCCCCGACTTGTTCGGCACCGAGACCACGCCTTTTTGCGAATATGGGGCATCGACACGGTCGGCCTCGTGAAAGCTCAGGCACGCGGCGTCCGTGTCCCAGACAATATGCGTACGGTAGGCGTAGATGGCGTCGCCGCCGCCGAACGACGGCCGCAGGGTCAGGTAGTCGCCTTCCAGCCATTTGACGGCGCTGCGGGTATAGGCGCCCAGGTTTTCGGCCGCGGAGCCATGATGGGCCGGGACAGCTTCGGCAAGCGGGCGCAAGGTCATGTTCAGCGCGCTCTCCAGCCGGACCAGGGTGGCCAGGGTAAAAGGCCGGCTGCCATTGAGCGCCTTTTCCAAGGTGGACAGGCTGAGCTTTGCCGTGTCGGCCAGGGCCAGGCGCGACATGCGGCGCCGCGCCAGCTCTTCGCGGACCTTGACAGCGACCTCGCGGCTTTGCGCGATCGGGAGTTCCGTCGATTTCGAATCCATTACGCTCCTCGTTACGGACACATACGTACATATCCGCACAGCGCTGCACAAGACGTGCCGTGCACGAAGCCAGGGCGGCGGAAAATGACCGATTGATCCGCTAACGCCCTGTGGGCACGGATGCTAGTGTGGAGACGTCAATAGCCGGCACACCACCTACCTCAAACTGTTGGTTTTATTGGCACTTGATCCGCTGCGTACCTCTGGGGGGAGGTTGGATCAACTGAAAGGGGGCTGTGGCCGGCCCGACGCCCCTTGGGCCGGCCATAGAGTTCCCCGATTAGCATCTCCCATCCACGACAAAAAAAGCCGTGACTCGGGAAGAGCCACGGCCGTCAGAGTCATCCGCAGGGTCAGGGAGCTGTCCGTACGGTCTTCAGGGCTGATGGAGGAAAGTAGACACCAGCCCTGGACGGGATTGAAAAATGCAGGGGCGCCAGTTCAAGACATGAACGGACGCCCCTGTTTACGCTTTACGCTACTAACACTCGTCTCAGCTTTGTTTTGTCGCGCAATTTAACCGAAAAGTGGCGACCACTTTATCGGATTGCGCTCTAGCCCCCGAACTTGTAACGGAGAGCGACACTGTAGGTCCGGCCGTTCAGGTAGTGCTGACGCTCGATGCCCGACTCGAGTCCGGGTTCGCCGTTGAAGCGATCCAGCCCCTTGTCCGTCAGGTTGGAGCCGTTCACCGACATCGTCAGTTGCTCATTGATCTTGTAGTTGAACGAGGCATCGAGGATGCCATAGGCGCCGATATAGCGACCATCGATCGGATTCAGCGAAGCGCCGAACAGGATCGACGACGAACGCCAGGTATAGACCACCCTCGCCGAGATCTGGCCGTCGTCATAGACGCCGGTGAGACTATAGCTGTCCTTCGACTGGAACGGCTGGGCGACGTTGATGATGTTCGGCACTGCGGCGCTGCCGAAGTTGACCGGATTCTTGGTCGTTACATGCGTGTAGGAACCTGACGCGCCGAAATTGCTCCAGGGTGCCGGCAGGACGTCAAGGAAGCTTTGGAACGCCAGTTCATAACCGGTGGCATTGCCCTTGAGCGCGTTGACCGTGCGCGTAATCATATACTGGCCGCCCGAGCAGCCGTTGGTTGTGGCCGTATTGGCCGGGACGCCGGCAACGGTTTCGCAGTTGTTGACGCCATTGAAGAAGCCCTCGATCTCCTTGTCGAAGACGTCGACGGAGATATAGTTCGTCTTGCTGAAATACTTCTCGAACGAGATGTCGTAGCTGTCGGCGATCAATGGCTTGAGGTCCGGATTTCCGGCGTTTCCGAAACCGGTGACCGTATTGACGCCGACCGCCGGATTGAGATTGCCCAGCGGTGCACGGGTCAACCCCTTGCCATAGCCGAGACGCAGCAAGGTATCGGGAGTAATGTGGACGATCAGGTTCGCCGACGGCAACAGGTTGGTATAGGAGGTTTCCGCTTTGATCGCCGTCAGCACGCCGGTCGACGGATTGCTCGTAAAGGCTCGCACCAGCCCGTTGGTATTTACCGCACGCAAGCCGATATTGCCGGTCAGGCGTTCTTCCATGGCCGAGAAATCACCCTGGACATAGACGGCCTGCGTATCTTCCGCCGTGAAGCGCCGCGCGCCCTGAATTTCCGGCCACGCGCCTTCAATCGGAATACCGGCGAGAGGGAAGTTGTTACGGACCGTGTCACCCAGCAGGGCATCCGGCGAGAACACCAGATAACCGCCGCTGTAGCCCGCCTGGCCACGCATCCAGTTGGTCGGAGAGCCTTCAACCAGGCCCGGCATCGACGCAACAGAGATACCGTTCGAACGGTTTGCCGTCAGGCCCAGACCATCGGTTGTCAGGTTCTTGCCGCCGTAGCCGAAGTTCTTGTACAGGTCTTCCTGGTGAGCGAAGCGCGCGCCGAACTTGACTTTCGTGAAAACGCCGGCGTCGGCGTGATAGACGGCGTCGAACGCGGCGGCAAAGCCCTTGTCGTCCCAATGCTGGTTGGAGCCGTTGCCGTACTGATTGAAGTACCATGTGTCGGGGCTGGTCAGCGAAGGTCCCGAGAACGACACCGCGTGCGGATTGTCGCTGAAGGCGCGGGTAATGTCCCAGGTCAGGCCTGAGGCCGCGGCAAGGGTCACGCTGCGATTGTCCTGGGTGCGATCAGCCTTGATGTAGGAGAAGTCGCCCTTGACCTCCAGCTTGTCCGTGGCCTGCCACTCGAACCCGGTCGCCGCAATCCAGGTGACATAGGGGCTGTGTTCATCGCCGCCTGTCGTTTGCAAGCCCGACTTGAGGAAGGTGCCGCTCTGGAAACGCTGGCTGGTCACGACGGCGTCGCTGCCGCCGTTGCTGTTACGGTTGGCCAGGCTTTCCGTCAGGGCGAACGGCGCCGTCACCAGGTTCTGCACCGTGCGGCTGTCGCTGGGCTGCAGGAAGCGGTAGCTTTGGTGATAGAGATAGGAGGTATAGTTCAGGCCGGCGTAGAAGCGCAGTGAGTCATTGACGACCCAGTCGGCCGCCAGGTTCAGTCCCTTGCGTTCGCGCTGGATGGTTTCCTGGAAAACGTTGGCAAATGTGCCGCCCGCGGTGATGATATTGGCCTGCTGCGCACTGGTCAGCGGCACGCCCGTGAAACTGTTGGCAGCAAGGTTCGGCGTATTGGCGTTGGGGGAGCCAAGCGTCGGCACATCCGCCAGGAACCAGACATCCGTGCGACCGGCATAGGTCTGGTTGGCGCCGGCTGCTTTGGCGCCGTCTGAGCTATATTCGGCATCATCGGCGCGAATGGAGCGGCGGTAGGACGCACCGCCATTGGCCGGATTGTTGTCGGAACGCCCGGTGCTGGTCTGGTAGACGGCCGCGGCCATGACGCCGATGCGCCCGCCGCCGGCCAGGTCCCACTTGTCTGCAAAGGTCGCATAGACTTCCGGATCGAGCTCCTTGGCGAGGTCGTTATAGCGCGCCGTGACGCCGAGACCGAACGTCTTGGAGCGGAAATCGCTCGGGTGGCGCGTCCGGATATTGACCAGGCCACCGATGCCGCCTTCGATATGCTCGGCCGACGGGTTCTTGTAGACGTCGATGCCGGCAACCATGCCCGGGATCGCGTCCTCGATGTTGAATTCACGCGCACCCGCCGTGAAATAGCTGCGGCCGTCGACCTGCGACGCCGTCTGCCCCGACAGGCCGCGAATGGTCAGGCCGCTGCCGTCGCCGACCGGCGAAGCGCCCTCGCCGCCATAACGGTAGCCCTGGACGCCGGGAACGCGGGTCAGGGTTTCGGCGACGTTGGGATCGGGCAACTTGCCGATGTCTTCCGCCGTAATCGAATCGACGATTTCCGTCGCATTCTTCTTGATCTGGACCGATGACCGCATGCTGGCCCGGACACCCGTAACGACGACAGTCGTATCTTCGGGCGCCGGGGCGTCCTGGGCCGCCACTTCAGTTGCAACGACGAGGCCTGCGGCGATTGTCAGGGCAAGGCCTGAAGCACGCAATAACAGATGGTGTGATGATCTCATTTCGGGTTCCTCCGCTGGTTGGCATTTCGCCTGTTTTTTCGCCGGGTCGTTCCCGAGCTTTCTTACGTTGCGCGGGGAGCAGGAAGGTCCCGTATTTCGCTGCGCGAGGCAGATCACGGGCTGTTTCCGGCTCTCCAAATAGGTCTGATACCGTCACCTCAAATTTGGTATCGATATCACGATTATGGAGGTACACGCGTCGAACAAAAAGGTCAATCAGGCAAAGTCAGACGACCTGCGGGATGATACATTTTTGGCACATTTTTTCGGCCTAAAAACAGAATTGACAGCGGTGTCAAAGGATAAAAATTTCCACAAATAACTGTTTTTAAATGATAAAAAAAATATTATAATTGGTATGGATACCACGCCCACGCTTTGTGACCCCGCCAAAAACGGAGAGGTTCAGCGCTCCACCCCCATGGACGATAAGGTAATATATTACTAATGCAACGATTGGACTTTCCGAAATTCAAACGACTTGATGCTACCGATACCGCCTGAATCGCGCTCAAATTTGAGGGGGTGACAAAAGCTCAGTATCTTGATATCGATACCATCAATCAGGCCGTTGACAGCGGATTAGGCCGCAGACCGCGAAACGGCCTATAAATGGATCGGGAGAGGAACCCCAAGTGACCAAGACTGCCATAGTGCCCGCCCTTGCGCTCCTGGCCATGTTGCCAACCATTGGCCATGCTGCGCACGCGCGCCCTTTCCGCAGCCCCCTTGCAGCCAGCTCGCAGGTGCAGGTCTTTCCGTTTCCGCAGCCGATCCGTTACGACCATCACAATGACGACTATACCGTCCGGGTCCGCGTCCCGGGGGGTGAATGGCAGGACCTCTACGAATACACCGTCACGGTCGACTGGGACAAACCGCAGAAAGACGCCTCGATGGTGTATTTCAATTTTGCCGGCCCGGTTGAAGTCGCCGTCCAAAAAAACAACGGAAACTTTCGCGACGTCGCCATTCGCCCGACCTCGAAAGGCATCAAGTCGCTCACCAAGGACGGTATCGTCTATTTCACGCTGACAAAGCCGGAAGATTTAAGCGTCGAATTCGATGGAGACCATCTGCATAACCTGCACATCTTTACCCAGGGAATAAGGCCCGACCTGCCGGTCACCCCGGTCAGGGCGACAAGCTATGATATCGCCGCCGGCGTCAATCCGGACCTTTCGAAGGCGGTGGTCTATTTCGGCCCCGGCATATTCACACCAACCGATGCCGACGGCGTTTTCCATATCCAGTCCAACTCCACCGTCTATGTCGACGGATCGGCGATCATCAGGGGCGGCTTCAAACTGGACGGCGTCGAGAACGTCACGATCAAAAGCGACGGCTTGTTTGACAGCAACACCCTGCTGGAAATCAGAAATTCAAAAAACGTCACGATCGACGGCCCCATCTTCTTCAATCAACTGCATGGCACCTTGAGGTGCACATCGTCCGAGAATGTCCAGCTCACCCATATCCGGACGATCGGCGGCGGCCAGTGGTCCGATGGCCTGGGGAACTTCAGCTGCAGGCACGTCAGAATCGCGAACAGTTTCGTGCGCACGTCCGATGACAGCATCACCATCTACAACCATCGCTGGGACAGCTACGGCGACTCGAGCGACATTGTCGTCGAAGACTCCACACTGTGGGCGGATGTAGCCCACGCGGCCTTCATGGGGATTCACGGCAATACCCCCTCACCGGCCCACCCGGATCCCGAAATTATCGAAAATGTCCGCTTCAGCAATATCGATATTCTCGACGTCGATGAGGACGAGCCGGAATATGAAGGCGCGATCGGGATTACCGCCGGCGACGACAACCTGATCCGCAACATCGTGTTTGAAAATATCCGCGTAGACAGGATCGAGGAGGGCAAGCTCTTCAACTTTCACGTCGGTTTCAACGCAAAATACAACACCAGTCCAGGCCGGGGGATCGACGGCGTAACGCTGCGCGACATCAGCTTTACCGGCAAGGGATCGCCCGGTGCATCCGTCATATTCGGCTATGACGCCAGCCGCGCCGTGACGAACATTCATCTGGAAAACGTAACCATCAACGGGAAGAAGATAACGGCCCCTGCCCCCGGCGTTCTTCAGATCGGCGATCACGTCTCCGGCGTAACCTATCAATAGGCTTTCGGACGTATCGCGCCACACATGGCCACCGGCCGGGACTATGCGCCTCCGACCATCAAAGCGGCCACAACGACCTTCCGCCGGAAAAACGAAACAGGACCAGGATATGCAATCGGAACTACAGACCAGCGCGGCAGGCGAAAGGCGGCATACATATACGCTGCTGAGCCTGTTCCTGTTCGCCTATTTTTTCGCGCAGGCTATGACGATTTCGCTGCTGCCGCTGTGGCTCAAGGGCCCGCTGGGCTTAAGCGGAGAACAGACGGGCATAGTTATCGGTGCGAATTCCCTCGCCGCCCTGATTTCGCAGCCGATTTACGGCTTCGTGTCGGACAAGATCGGCATGCGCAAGCATGTCCTCAGCTTTCTGGCGCTGATGGTGGTCGCCAGCGTCGTGTTCTTTACCCAAATCTACGAACCCCTTCTTCGTTCGAACCTGATGCTTGGGGCGGCGGTCGGCGGCGCCTACCTCGGATTGACCTTTTACGCCGGCAGCTTCGCCCTCGAATCCTATGTCGACCGCCTGGGCCGGTACTATGGTTTCGAGTTCAGCCGGGTACGGCTTTGGGGCTCCCTCGGATTTGCCTGCGCGGCGTTCTTCTCGGGTCAGTTGTTCAATATCAGCCCGGCAATCAATTTTGCCTTCGCTTCCGGCGCCGGCCTCCTGCTGTTGCCGGTCGTTTTTCTTCTCAAGCCGGCGCTCACGGCCAACACATTGGAAGCGTCAAAATCCCTGAAACTCGCCGACTCGCTGGCTGTCCTGAAGATGGGCCGGTTTTGGGGCTATATGGTGCTGATCCTGGGCGTGACCGACCTGTATCTGGTCTTCGACCAGCAGTTTCCCGCCTATTACGCATCGCAGTTCGCCGACCTGGCGCACGGCCGCGCGATGTTCGGATATCTCAACTCGGCGCAGATCTTCGTCGAAGCCGCCGGCATGTTCGTATCGCCGTGGATTGTCGCACGCCTGGGCATCAAGTCGTCCCTGCTCCTCGCGTCGGCGATCATGATTTTCCGCATCGCCGGTTCCGGCCTGGTCTCCGGCCCGGTCGCTATCTCGGCGATGAAAATGCTCCACTCCGTAGAGCTCCCGATCCTTGTCGTCGCCAATTTCAAATATATCGCCAGGCATTTCCCGACGCACCTTGCCTCGACCATCTACATGGTTGGAGTCAGCTTCGGCCATTCGCTGGGGCTGGCCCTGCTGTCGCCCCTGGCCGGCCGCGGATACGATCATATCGGCTTTCCACATACCTATCTGTGCATCGCCGGCATCGCCCTGGTCTTCTGGGCGGGCGCGTGGTTTGCGCTCTCGCCCGACCAGACAGGGCGATCCAGCTCCATTTCTGACAGTGAGATTGCTTAGTGACTGCATTGGTCGAATCCGCCGCCAAGCCGGCCCCTGTATTGCAGAAGGCGCGCATCGACCGTGCCGTCGCCATTGCGATCGCACGCCTCCGCGCGCAGTTGCCGCGCTTTACCGACGAATTTCCAGCACCGTCGTCGATCAACGGCACATTCCCGGCCATGGACAATTCGGAATGGACCAATGGATTCTGGACCGGCAGCCTGTGGCTGGCCTATGAGCTGAGCGGCGATCCGGTCTTTCGCACTGCCGCCGAACGCCAGGTCGCCACATTCACCCGCCGGATCGACGACAGGAACAATGTTGAACACCACGATCTCGGTTTTCTTTACTCATTGTCGTGCGTCGCCGCCTACAAGCTCACCGGTAATGAAGCGGCCCGGGCGTCTGCCCTGAAGGCCGCCGACACGTTGCTGACCCGTTTTCTGCCGGTCGCGGGAATCATCCAGGCCTGGGGCGACCTTAACGACCCCGAGGAAAGCGGGCGGATGATCATAGACTGCAATCTCAACCTGCCGCTGCTCTATTGGGCCAGCGACACGACCGGCAATCCGGACTATCGCGACGCCGCCAACCAGCATATCGCCCAGGCCGCCAAGTATATTGTGCGTCCCGACTATTCGACCTATCACACCTTCTATCTCGACACGAAAACCGGCGGGCCGCGGCACGGCAGCACGCATCAGGGCTACAGCGATACATCCTGCTGGGCCCGGGGACAGGCGTGGGGCATGTACGGGTTTCCCCTGGCTTTCCGCTACAACCGGGACGCCGGACTGGTCGACCTGAGCACGCATCTCGCCGATTATTTTCTGGCCCGTCTGCCGGCCGACGGCGTGTGCTGCTGGGACCTGGTCTTTACCGACGATGTGACGGAACGCGACACCTCCGCCGCTGCCATTGCCGCGTGCGGCCTGCTGGAGATGGCGCGACAGCTGCCGCTGCTGGATACGCGGCGCGCCGACTACGAAGCCTGGGCCGGCGCCATCATGGTCAGCCTGACGAAAAACTACGGCCTGGCCGAAGATGATCCAAGCGACGGCCTGCTTTCCAATGCGGTCTACCACATGCCCAAGGGCATCGGCGTCAACGAACGCTGCTTGTGGGGGGACTATTTCTATCTCGAAGGGCTGATGAGACTCTCCCGCACCTGGGAGCCGTACTGGTGAGCCAAGCGATTACCGCGGCAGCACGCCCTGGAAGGGCCCCTTGATGCCGTGATCCGGCGCCAGCCCCGTGGAGCCGCGCTCGATCAGCGTAAACTTCATCAGGTGGTGCACCGGCTTGCTGGCCTGGCCGCTCTTGATCGCCTTTATCTGTTCGAAAAGCGTCGCCACGGAGGACCGGCCCATCGCCGCGATAGGCTGATGGATCGTGGTAAGCTCCGGCCAGATCGTCGTCGCGACCGGCGTATCGTCGAACCCGGCCACCGACAGGTCATCCGGGATCACGATATGCAGTCCGTGCGCCACCGCAATCACAGCCGCGGCCATGTCGTCATTGCTGGCAAAAATGGCGGTCGGACGATCACGGCTTTCCAGAAGCGCGCGGCCCGCTTCCAGTCCCGAGCGGTAGGTAAAGAGCCCCGACGCGATCCAGTCCTCATTGACCGGAATTCCGGCCTCGGCCAGCGCGGCCAGGTATCCCTCGTAGCGCAGGGCCGTCGGGGTGTGAGACGGGTCCCCCTTGATGAAACCGATCCTCTTGTGACCCAGTTTGACAAGACGTCGCGTCATCGCCAGGGCAGCCTTGAAGTCATCCACCCGAACCGCCGACACGTCCGGCAGGGGCTTGCCCGTCGCCAGCGCCAGGACGGGAACGCCGGCCTTGGCCAGCATATTGACGGTGGCGGGTGAGTCACACAGGGGCGGCGGCACGATAACGCCGTCGACGCCGGCGCCCAGCAATCGCTGAACCGCCGCCTTCTGCGATTCCAGCCCGGTGCATTTTTCGAGAATGAGCTGGCACCCCAGCTTGCTCGACTGTTCCAGCCCACCCAGCATGATTTCGTTCAGGTAGGACGCCGACGGATTGGAGTAAAGCACGCCGATGCGCACGCCGCCCATTCCCGAGCGGGTCGATCTCGCCGCCATGTTCAGGGAGTAGTCCAGGGCCTTTACCGAAGCCATGACCTTGGCGCGCAAGGCCTCGCTGACCGGGACATTCTGATTCAGCACGCGCGACACAGTCATCGAACCGACGCCGGCGTGCTTTGCGACATCGTGAATCGTAACAGATGACCGCGCGGCACGTTTCAACGGACAGGCAACTCCAGGATTTGTTTCTATGCGCGCCGCACCTCGACACGGTGATTCCGTGTCAATATGCCTTGCTCCAACCGGTATGCCTGACTACCGATAAAAATCAATGCAGCCCCACACTGAAACTGTCGAAGTCGGCCCAGCCGACGCGGGTCGACGTGCTCGACGGTGTTCCCGAAGGCGCCTGGGCAAACAAGCCGATCTGGGCTCCCACCCACCGGCCGGGCTTGCTGGTAAAGCCATCGCCCAGCGGCGTCCAGGTCACGCCGTCGAGGCTGTAGCTGAAGGTGACACGGGCGTCGGTCGTCTGCAACATGGCCGGCCAGATCGGGCGATAGTTAGGCGCCGGCGCCGGCACGGAGACAGGTTGGGCTGTCAGCTTCAGCCAGACATCGCCGGCGACCTTCGGACCGGTGACCTTCACTTCGGGCTGGAAGGTGTCGGCGTCCGATCGCGTGACCTGCACGACAAACGTTCCGTCCCGGGTATTTTCCACACCGATAAAGCCATAGCTGGCGCCAAAAAAGACAAGACCGGCTCTTTCGCCTTCCCATTTAGGTGACAAAGCCATTTGGGTGACCGCGCTGAAGCTCAGATTGGGCAGTTTCTGGGTGAGTTCGTTACCGGCCTCCCACAAATTGCCCGACGATGATATCGACTTCAGGCGCAAAAATCCCGGCCGGGCCGAGAGGTCGAGCCAGTCGTCACCGGGGTTGGAATTCCACTGCCACGCTGCGTTCAGGGCGCCGTCGAAGGAATCGTCCGCGACGGGCACCGTGATCTCGACCGGGCCGGCGGTCTTCGGTTTCTTATGGACCTCCACCGACTGACCGATATCGTGTCCTGCCTGACGCTCGCCGATCTGCGGCCAGTCGCGGTCTGTCCCGGCCCTGCCCCACCTCATGGGTTCGAGCCACACCCGGCGGCCATAGGAATCCGTATCCTCGAAGTGCACAAACCAGTCTTCGCCGAAGGGCGTATCGACCCACGCCCCCTGGTGAGGACCGTTGGCCGGTCCGTTTCCCTGATCCAGGACGTTGCGCGCTTCGTACGGACCGGACAGGCTGCGCGACCGGAACACACCCTGCCAGCCGTTCTTGACCCCACCCGCCGGCGCGAAAATATAGTAGTAGCCATTGCGCTTGTAGAGCTTGGGCCCCTCGATGGTGAACCATTTGGCCATGCCGAGGGAGGTTGCGACGGGGCCGAGGGTATTGCCATCGATAATCACCTGGCCTTCGCCCAGGGTTTGCGTGCCGTCGGCATTCAGCGGCTTCAGCACGACCAGATTGTTCTTGTGGGCACGTGACCCGGCGAAGGCATGGACCAGGTAGCCGCGCCCGTCGTCATCCCAAAA
This sequence comes from Asticcacaulis sp. P2_C5, assembly GCF_056404555.1. Taxonomy (NCBI): domain Bacteria; kingdom Pseudomonadati; phylum Pseudomonadota; class Alphaproteobacteria; order Caulobacterales; family Caulobacteraceae; genus Asticcacaulis; species Asticcacaulis sp. P2_C5. The sequence goes on along the minus strand of NZ_JBFUDU010000003.1, from coordinate 210,242 downwards.
CGGACAGGGATCAATCGCGCCAACCGTTTTGTCGACAAGCACCGGGGCACTCCACGGGCCTGCCGGATCGGTGGCGGTGACTAGGAATATGCCAAAGTCGGGATCGGGATAGTAGATCATGAAGCGGCCGTCGTGGTACCTGATCGCCGGCGCCCACACGCCACCGCCCCGGCGCGGCGTGCGGAAATGGTCATAGGGCGGGACCGCCGCCAGGGCGTGACCGATGATGTCCCAATTGACCAGATCCTTCGAGTGCAGCACCGGAAGTCCAGGCACATTGGTAAAGGACGAGGCGACCAGGTAGTAGTCGTCGCCTACCCGCGTCACGTCCGGATCCGAATAATCGCCCATCAATACCGGATTGCGGTAGGTGCCATCGCCCTGATCGGGCACCCAGGCGCCTTTGGGGATGCCGGTAGTGGTCTGGGCGGCGACCGGTCCGGCGAGAAGGGCCATGGCAAGCAGGAAGGCACGCATGTCAGATGTCTTTCGGAGAGAAGAGGATGGCTTGTCCACCCGAAGCCGCCAGTTCCAGGGTCAAACGCGTCGCGCAGCCGACATCCTTCGCTTCCATGACGACCGGTGTCAGATATAATGGATGCGTGATGTCCCCGTCGCGGAAAATCTGCGCCGTCCACGCGCCGTCGCCCAGGAAATCGAGGCCGATCGTGATGCGGTGCGAAGCTTCGTTGGCCAGGGCGCCGAGAAACCATTCCCGCCCCTTCCTGCGCGCGATGACGACATGTTCGCCGATCACGCCGGACAGGGCTCGCGTCTCGTCCCAGGTCGTCGGACACCTGTCGAACCAGGCCAGCTCGGGAAAGGGCGTCTTGGCATATTTGGCGGGCGTATCGTACCAGTAGAGAAAGGTCAGCGGGTTGTAATAGACCGCAGCCATGGCCAACTGGTGGGCGTTGGTCGTCTGGTTCTTTTCGTTGGCATAACAGATGGTGTAGTCGAGCGGGCCGGCGAGCATGCGCGTGAAGGCCAGGGTCACATTGTGCCTGGCCGGCGGAAACTGTTCGTTACCCCGCACGCCCTCCAGCGCGATATAGTTGGCCAGGGTCCGCTCCAGCCCTGCCGGCCGCAGGTTGTCATGCAGATTGACCAGAAGCCTGTAGTCCGCGCAGGTCTTGAGAAGATCGAAGATGAAATCGTTGTCGCTGCGCCGGCCTTCCCAGACAAAGCCGAACTTGATCCCGGCCACGCCCCAGGCGCTGTAGGTTCGGCAAATGTCGGCGAGCTGCCGGGTCGCCGCAACGCGATCGACATACAGGATCATGCCGATGCCCCGGGCGCGGGCATAGTCGATAATCCGTTGCAGATCCAGGTCCGGCAGAGGCGTCAGTGCATCGGACGCATCGGTCCCGTCACCATACCAGTGGGCGTCGTATTCAACATATTCAAGCTGGTGCGCCGCTGCAAAATCGACGACCTCAAGTCCGCCCTGAGTCGAATAGGGGGCGCGGATGCGTATGGCGCGGCCGGGCCGTATCCAGCTCTCGTCGGCGATAAGACCCGGCGTGGCGAGGGTGGGGATCAGTCCGGCCTGCTCGATCAGCGCGGTCGCACTGTCCGCCAGGAGCAGAACGCGCCACGGCGTTGCCTGCCCCGCCGACATGTCAAATTCCGGCTCTGACGGCGTATCGCCGGGGCCGCCCCATCCGGTCGCCCGGGCGGGAAAGCGCATCAAAAATGTGACCAAGGCGTCTCCTTGCGCCTTCACCATGAGCCGCGGGTAATGCAGCCGGTCGGACTCGCCGAGCTGCGCATATAGGCCGTTGCCGACATCAACCGTCACCGGAACGTCGGCCAGCCCCATAGGGTCGGAAGAGCCGGTGAGCGGCGGCCAGGGTTCGGGGGCGAGTTCGGACGGACGGCACATCTGATATTCGCCTTCGTCACGGCTGGCATAGAGCCTGGCATCCGCGGCAAAGCGAAATTGCGTGCGCTCGCCCATCAGCCGAACCGGGGTGTCGGCCATGCGGTATCGAAGCGCGACCCCGCTGTCGTAAGCTCTCGCAACCAGGTCGAAGTGGATATCGGCGGCACTGTCGAACAGGCGGACCGTCAGTTCGTTGTGACTTTCGTCACAGGACGAAGCGGCGCCAAATTTCGGCTGCCAGCGGCCGCTGTGCTGGCTTTGGCCTGTGGACACCAGACTGACAGACGCACCCAGCAACCTGTCGTCGGCCAGCCACAGGCCGAGGCCGGACGGGAGCAGAACGGGCTTCGCGTCGTAATCCACCGACCAGGTCGGCCGACCGCCGTCGAGACCGATCGTCAGGCCGGCCCGGCCGTTCGGGGAACGCACCGAGACAAACCGGGCCCCGATGGCTTTCGCACCGGCTGTGCCGGCAGCCACCGTCCCGGCCAGCATGGTCCCAACGATCTCGCGCCGTGAAGTCCCGTTGCCGCTGGCTCCCATGTTTGTTCCTGTTTGGACGCCGGCTTCAACCGGTCTGGATAAGGCAATATTCTGGTATCGATACCATGAAAATCCAGTACTACCGATTTGAAGCGCGGTCAATATTGCGGCTCCGGCGCGCCTGCCCGGCGCGACGGCGGCCTTACGCGTTCGCGCAAGTGCTTAAATTTGCCCGGACAGCACATGGAGGCCGGACCCCAATATCCGGGTCGTTCCACCGGGCAGCTTGACCAGGGCGGTGATGCCGGGCGGTATGTCCGCCCGCAGCTTCCACGTTCCGCTAGCGATCGACCAGCGGCTGCCGATGACACCGAACACCGAGTTATAACGGACATCCGCTGAAAGCACGCCGCACGCCCAGTCCGGAGCGAGCGTCAGGCGGTGCTCAGCCCCGGGCGTCATGTCGACATTGATGCCGCCGAGACCGCGATAGAACCAGCTCTCGATATGCCCCAGCATAAAATGGTTTTGCGATGACACGCGTTCACTATCCCAGGCTTCGGTCAGGGAGGTGGCGCCGTTGGCAAGCTGCTCGCCATAGCTTGGCTTGTCGTCGCGTTTGAGCATGGCGTAGAGCACATCGCCGCGACCTTCTTTCCCGAGCGCCTCCACGACATAGTGGAAGCCGACATCGCCGGCCGAAACATGGTACCCGCGCGCCTTGATGTCGTTGACAAGGTTGTCGAGTACGGCCTGGCGATCAGCCGGCGGCGCGATGTCCAAAGCCAGGGCCATTGCATTCGCCGTCTGGCTTCCTTTGTCGAATTGATGTGTTGCCGGATCATACAGGTTGGCCAGTATGGCCGACCTGAATTGCCCTGCCTGATCCTGATACGCCTGGCCTGGCCGGCCCAGGATCGTGGCGACCCGCGACAGGCAACGGAACATATGGCAAAGCGTCGCCGTGCAGGTCATCGCCAGGGACGTCAACTGCGCCGGGCCGGGCGCCTTCGGGCCAAAGTCGTACCAGTCGCCGATGCCGTAGCTGACGAGCCCGTCCGGTCGCACGCGCGTCAGACTATAGGCGGCAAACCTCTCCATCGCCGGATAGGCCTGCTCCAGACTGTCGATATCGCCGTAAAGACCGAAAGCAGCCCACGGCGCCAGGACGCAGGCCGCGCCCCATTCGGGTATGTTGCGCAGGTCGGAATCCCGTTCCTGGTCATCGACAAAGCGGAGATATTCCGGTGCAAACGACGGCATCATGCCGGAGGGCAATTGGGCGTCCGCCATGTCGCCTGAGATCTTCTCATAGAGCGCGGCGGCGTCGAGGTTCATCAGGATCGTATCGGCATTGAGGTAGGTCTGTTCCAGCCAACCCAGCTTTTCCCGGTCCGGACAGTCGGTAAGGTAGCTGGCCGCGTTCGACAACACCGCCTGGCGGATCAGGGCGTGGATACGATTCAGCCGTTCATCGCTGCACGAAAAGGAACCCTGGGCGAAATCATCGGTCAGGAAATCGCTGCCGACATCGACGACCTGCGATAGTGCGGCGCCCTCGACCTGCAGGTAACGATAGCCATTATAGGTAAAGGCCGGCTTCCAGGTTTCCCTGGCCAGACCTGCCGAGGTAAAGCCATATTCGATGTTCTGCGAATGCTCGGCCCATCGCGTCATACTGACCTGATCCACCGTTCCATCGTTGGCCAGGAGCTCGCCGGGATGAATGACAATACGCGTTCCGGCTTTCAATCCCCGGACCGAGAGCACGGGTTGGCCGGAGTGATTGACGCCGCAGTCGTAGACAAGGACACCGGGCTTAGGCTGACCGATCAATCTGGCGCGGAGATGCCTGAAACGCTTCATCGGCGCCATCTTGTGTGCGCGCAGGACGCCGCCAGGCCCCGTCAGGACCTCAGGCTTTCGCCAGCCTTTGATGGGCCCCTTGCCCTCGCGCCAACCCTCGATATAGGCTCGGGCATCGTAGTCCTCGCCGCCATAGATGCTGGTAAAGGTGGTCGGCCCTTCCCGTGTGACCCAGCTGTCATCGGAGGCGATCGGTGTCTCGCTGCCATCGGCATAAATAAGGCGCAACTGAAGCCACAGCTGCGGAGGACCATAGCGGCCAACGTATTTGCGGTAGCGGTCCGCCCGTCCCTCGACATTGAAGAATCCGTTTCCCAGTTCGACCGCCAGCCAGTTCAGCCCCTCGCCCACGGCGGCACTGACGTCGTATGTGTCGTAAAGCACCCGCCTGGAATAGTCCGTCCAGGCGCCGTTCAGGCCCGCCGGCGAAATTTCCCGGCCATTGACGAACAACCGGTACTGGCCAAGGCCGGCCAGCGAGACTACCGCCGAAACCGGCTTCGCAGTCGACGCCACAGCCTTGCGGAAAATCGGCAAGGCCGGATTGGGCGGCGTGTCGGGGTGCATGGCCCAGGTTGTCTGAACATAGCCCGGCCCCTGAGGCTGCGCGGCAATCCAACGGGCAAGGTTTTGGGATCTGTCGAAAATCCCGGTAACGAACTTGCCTGCATACGCGTCACCCGACGACATGCCCGCTTCGTCCCACACGGTCAGGAACCAGTCGTAACGTCTCTGCGGCAGCAAGGCCAGGTCTTCGTCCGGCCGGAAGTGGAGCGTGTCCCGGGCTATTTTCCCACTGTCGAAAACGGTGCGGGCGTTATGGTCGACAATATGAAGTCTGAACGCGCTTTGGGTCTTATTCTGCGCAGAACCGCCCGCCTTCAGTGTCCAGCGAAAGCGCGGGCGCAGGGTGTCGATACCGCGGGCGTCCTTTTGCCACTCGACTCGCCCGGAGAGCAGCGACAGCGGTGATAATCGCGCTGCGACGGCCGAACCGTTTATTGCGAACCAGCCTCCGGCCCCCGCCAGGGTTCCACCAAATGCGCGCCTGGACAGATTCATGGTCTCTTGCTCCGGAGTCTTCCGACCGGCCGGCCAGGCCGACAAATCGCTTTTTCATTCATGCATTTCGGCGGCATTCGCACAAGCCAGCGCAGCCAGGAGCTACGGCCGGAACGACAGCGCTCCTACTCGATGCTTTTTCCCATCGCCGGCGGTTTGAGGCTGAAGGACAGATCGGCATCACGGTCGACGGTGAGCTTGCCATCGCGGTATTTCAGTTCGGCAACCTGGATAACGGTGCGTTGATTCCAGTATGGATCGGTGAGCGCCTCCGATTCATGGCCCTGGTGAACGAAATAATAGATGAAGGCCCGCCCGCCATTCACGACCACGTCGGGATGCTGTCCGATACTCTTGTCCGTTGGCTTTATACCGGGTTGCGACAGCAGAAAGCCGTCCTGCTGTGTCCAGTGCAACGCGTCATCGGATTTCAGGACCATAAGTCCTTTCCAGGCGTCTGCGACGAGCCAATAGTGACCCTTGAAGCGGAAAGCCTTTGGCCCCTCGCCCCGGGTCTGCGTCACCGGCTGGTCACCCACCTTTTTCCACGTCTTCAGGTCCGGACTGTCGGCCGCCAGGATACGGCTGCCGAAGCTCTCATCCTTGTACCACATCCGATAACCGCGTTTCAGCTTGAGAACACTGGCGTCGATTGTCGTCGCCCCACTGAGATCAGGCGTATCCCCGCAGCTCCACTCCGCAAGATCCGGACTGGTCAAATGAACGATTTTAGCCCGGCTTCCAGGCTGGCCCCAGCGATGGAATATTCCCGGCACGACGGTGAGCCACATGTGATAGGTTCCGTGGTCGTAATAGAGTTCCGGCGCCCATGACGTGACGTCCGTACACGCCCCGGGGAAGCTTGCCGTGCCCTGGTAGGTCCAGGTCACGCCGTCCGGCGACGTCGCGATTCCGATGGCCGTTCCGTGCACCCATGCGACATCATCATGGTCCGGAAGACGCATTGTCGCGCGTCGATTGGTGTAAAACATCTTCCATTGCCTGGCGCCTCGATCATAGATGATCGAAACATCGGCGGCGCCGTCGAATATGGGGTCGCGGTAAAGCGGCTTGGGCGCGACCGCCGCGCCGGCCGGCCCGACCAGTGTCAGGCCCCAAAAAGCCGCTGATAAACCAAAAGCCGCTGATAAGATGGACGACACAGGTTTCATTTGGCGTTTCCCGGTGTGGCCGCTTGCAAAGGACAGGGGCAAGGTTGTCAAACCTAGCCTTGCACGATGATGCGGCGTTCTTGCAAATGATTCATTTGTCTGACATTTATGTGGTCAAGGCAAGTAAAATCTGATATCGATACCATAAAAGACGGGCGATGCACTATTAAAACCCCTTCACAGCAAGGGATTCCCGTCGTAACGAAACCGACAGACAGCGAGGACATTTGCATGAAAAATCCAGTCAAGGGATCAGGACACAGGAAATCGATCTTGAAATATCGCAATCTCGTTACCCTGTCCTTCGTCTTTCCATTGGCCTTTGCATTCGGCGTGACGGCTGCCGCTGCCTTGTCTGCCGGGACGGCGAATTCCGCCGCCGCAACAAGGCCGCAGGGCCCGTGCGACATATATGCCGCCGCCGGCGCACCGTGCGTGGCTGCGCACAGCACGACACGCGCCCTGTATGCCGGTTACAATGGCCCACTTTACCAGCTTGTACGTCAGTCCGACGGCAAGACCCTGGATATTGGCGTGGTAACATCGGGGCAGGCGCCAGCGGGCGATACCGGCGGCTATGCCGATGCGGCAGCCCAGGACATGTTTTGCGCCAATACAGTCTGTTGGATTGCGACGCTCTACGACCAGTCCGGGCACGGCAACAATCTCATACAGGCGCCAAGGGGCGGCTTTAGCGGGCCAGTCATGGGCGGCTACAACAACCTGCCCCTCGCCGGTCAGGCGCCTGTCTCGATCATGGGACATAAGGCCTATGGCGTCTTCATAACACCCGGCAGCGGGCTGCGGCAAAACGATGCGAAGGACACGGCGGTCGATGACCAGGCCGAAGGCCAATACTGGGTCATCGATGGCCGGCACTTCAATTCCGGCTGCTGTTTCGATTACGGCAATGCCGAGATCGACAGCCGCGACGACGGTAACGGCACCATGGAAACCACCTTTTTCGGCAATACGCCGTGGTGGTACCATGGCAGCGCGCCCGGCCCGTGGATCATGACGGATCAGGAAAATAATCTTGTCGGGTGCGTGAACCCCGATAAGTCAAAACTCTGCACCACCCTTCCCATCATTACGTCGCGCTTTGTCACGGCAATGGCGAAAGGGGAGCCCCATCACTGGACCACGCTCGGTGGCGATGCCCAGGACGGAAACCTATCCGTCATGTTTGACGGCCCGCGGGTCGACGCCACCTATGACCCGATGCGGAAACAGGGCGCCATCCTCCTGGGGAATGGCGGTGACAACTCCAATGGATCGCAGGGAACCTTTTACGAAGGCGTCATGACCGCCGCGGGGACTTTTCCGTCCGACGCGACGGATCAGCTGGTACAGGCCAATATCGTCGCGGCAAAATATGCTGTGGCGCCAGTGGTAATCGCTCCGCCATCGTCAACCTCGGCGCCGCCGGGCCTGCAGACCTTTGTTCCGGGCACGCTCCAGACCGTCGCCGTGATGTTTACCAACACGTCGGACGTGCCGGCGCATGCTGTGACCCTTTCGGTGACAGCGCCGAAAGGCTGGCGCGTAACAGCAAGCGGATCAAAAAAAGCCGAAAAAACCTTCGCGTCACCCGTGCCGCCGGGTCAAAGCGTGACGGCCACCTTCGAGGTCCAGGCGGCCATGACCGCCACCAACAGCGACATGATCGGAAAGGCGAAGTGGAGCGCCGGAGCAAATGGCAAGACCCGATCCGACACGGCGACGCAAAGGATACGCAATGTCTCTCCGGTCAAGATCAATGAGTTCCGCGTAAGCGACGGCTACGGATCGAATTCGACCAATAGCTTCATAGAACTCTATAACGACAGCGCGGACGCCGTAGACGTGTCGAACTGGACGCTGACCATTCGTCCGACGCGCACGGCCGCGTTTTCCGCCGTCACAGTTCCGGAAAAGACACGCCTCGCGCCCCACGCCTTCTATGTCTTCGGGTTATCGAATTCAGGCCTGGCCGTCTCCGCAAACGCCGGCGACGGTACGGTCTTTGTCCGAAGCATCGATGGAATGAAACCCGGCGACGATATCGTCATCGGGACAGGACAGAGCGCGGAAACGCGCAAGATCGCGGCCGTCGGGACGGCAGCCGGTCCAGCGACGACCATCTGGCAGCCGGTGCCGGAACATCCCTTCATTACCGTTCCGGCCGGGTCCGACAATCTGCCTGTGACGCGTACCGACGGCATTTCGATCGGCGACAAGATCGCCCTCGGCTTCGGAGCCGTCTTTCCTGTCGTTGGCCCCGTCGTTGGCCCCGACGTGGAAGATTATGAAATTGCCACCGTCAAGGCTGTGGGCAAGCCGGGAACCCAGGCCTATGTGGCGACAGATGCCGTGGCCGGCGCCACCAATATCAAGGTTACATCGGTATCCGGAATTTCGGCCGGCGACACATTCCGACTCGACATCGACAGTGTCGGCCACGGCATAGAGACCGTAAAGGTCAAAAGCATCGGCTCAGCCGCGAAACGAACCTCGGTCCGGACGGCCATCAATCCCGGCGACAGCGCCGTCACCGTCAATACCCTTGTCGGCTGGCCCACGCGGGAAAAGCTCGAATTTTCCGTTGGCGAACAGCTCAATATCGGCACGCCGGCCAATCTTGAAACCGTCACCATTACGGGCGTCGACATAGCCACCGACAATACGGCGAGCCTGCGCTTCTCGCCCGCATTGGTTCGCACCCATATCAACGATGAAGACGTCGTCGAACCCGGCAGCGGCCTCGAACTTGAAACACCGCTCAGGTTCGCCCACGCGGCCAACCTCCCCTTCAGTGTGCGTGGAACGGGCATAACGGTCGTGGCCAATACCGCGCATGCCCATTCCAGCAACGAACCCGTCCTGCCGATCGGAACCGGCGTCACGCTCGACAAGCCGCTTGGGCAGGCCCATCCCGTCGACTCCGTCGTCCGGGACGCTGAGGTAAAGTCCGCTGGATATGACGGCCATCCCAGTCAATGGCCAAGCCAATGGTACGGCGGCCCAGCCCTGCCCCTTCTGGCAGCCAGCATGGTTTTGCGCGACGCCAACGGCAACCTCGTCGACAGCCTCAATTTCGGAGGACTTGTCGATCCCTGGGCGGCCGAGGGCTACCAGGCCGAGTCCGGGTTCGAGAAGGCCGGATGCTTTGCGCCGACACCCGGCCTTCCGTTCAATTGGGATCCCGCATCGCGCGTCATGACCAATGTCAGCACCGGCCGCTATCCTGACGGACACGACACCGACAGCAATTGTCACGATTTCCTGGAGTCAGCCTCCACCCTCCTCGCTTCGGATGCGCCGGCACAGGCAAACAGCCTGAAAGTCGATAGCGCCGCCGGCTTCCGCGTCGGCCAGACCCTCTATGTCGATACCGGAAACAGGCAGGAGACGGTAGCCGTCTCCAAGGTCGGCGGGCCTGGCGCAACCACCCTGGCGACGGCGTCTGCACAGGGTGCAACATCACTCCAGGTCGTCAATGCAAAGCCGTTTGTGCAAGGTCAAACCGCGACGATTCGCGACGCCAATGGCAGTGAAGAGGTAACCATTGCATCCGTCGGCACCTGGAGTAACCGCCTGACTCTATCGGCGCCGCTCACCCATACCTATCTGAGCGGAGCCGAAATCTTCGGTTCCGGCCTTACCCTGGTGACGCCTCTGGCAGAGTCCCATCCTGCGGGCAGCCAGATTGTCACCGACCTGCCGACGCCGGGCGCACCCAACAGGTTCTCACAATGACATAAGTACCTGAGGTCATTACTTGAGAGTTGCCCCACTTGCAGCTTGGCAAAAAAACGATCATCATCGGGACCATGTTTATATCGCGCGTCACCAAAACCACCCTCGTCCTGCTGGTCAGCGTTACTGCAGCGTTTCTGGCGTCCTGCGGCGGTGGAGGCGGTGGCGGCAGTTATGGCGGCGGCGGATCGACGCCGCCGGTCGTAACACCGCCCGTCGTTACGCCCTCCGGCTGGGTCAGCGGCGTCTTTCAGGCCGCCAGCAGCTTCAAGGACCTGTGTTCGACGGTGCGCACGGGCGTCGATATCGAAGGCAATACCTTCCCCGACAAGGCCGGGACGACGCTCAGTGAAAAGAACTGGCTGCGCTCGTGGACGCATGAAACCTATCTGTGGAACACCGAAGTCACCGACGTCAACCCGGCGTCTATCGTGGCGACACTCGACTATTTCGACATCCTGAAGACCAACGCCACCACCGCGTCCGGCAAGGCGAAGGACGAATTCCATTTCAGCGAACCGACCGCCGACTATCTGGCGCGCAGCCATTCGGCCGCCAGCGCCGGCTATGGCGCCGAATTCGTCATCATCGCCGCGACTGTGCCGCGTGACGTCCGTGTGGCCTTCACCGAGCCCGGCACGCCTGCCGAGGACCTGGACGGCGGCGGCCACGAGAAGCTGGTCCGTGGCTCGGAAATCCTGACCGTCAACGGCATCGACCTGGTCAATGGTGGCTTTACCCAGGCCGAGGTCGATACCCTGAACCGCGGTCTATTCCCGCCAACGGCCGGCATATCGACCACCTTTACCGTGCGCGATCCCGGCAGTTCAGCGGTCCGGACCATCACCCTGGTGTCGCAGAACCTGGTCTCCAAATCAGTCAACCGGACGCGCGTCCTGTCCGACGGCGCCGGTGGCAAGGTGGGCTATGTCCTGTTCAACACCTTCAGCCCCTATGCCAGCGAAAGCGAACTGGCGACCGCCATACAGAACCTGCAGACCCAGGGTGTCAACGACCTCGTCCTGGACCTGAGATACAATGGCGGCGGGCTTTTGGCCGTGGCGTCGGAACTGGGCTACATGGTCGCCGGCGGCGGCCGGACCACCAGCCACGCCTTCGAACGCCTACGTTTCAACACCGGCGCCGGCGGCGTCAATCCGGTGACCGGCGAGGTCAATTCGCCCGTTCCATTTTATGCCAACGCCGTCGGTTTCAGTCTGGCGGAGGGTACGGCCCTGCCCAGCCTGAACCTGCCGCGCGTCTATGTCCTGGCCACCGACAATACGTGCAGCGCCAGCGAGGCCGTGATCAACGGTCTGCGCGGTGTCGGCGTCGAGGTCGTCCTGATCGGCAGCAAGACCTGCGGCAAGCCCTACGGCTTCTACCCGCAGGACAATTGCGGCCAGACCTACTATTCCATCCAGTTCCAGGGCGTGAACGATCTCGGTTTCGGTGATTTTGCCGACGGTTTTGCGCCGTCCAACACAACTGCCGTCTCGGGCGTCAAGCTGCCCGGCTGCCAGATCTCCGACGACTATCAGCACGAACTGGGGGAAACCAGCGAAGGCATGTTGGGCGCGGCGCTCAGCTACCGGCAAAGCGGGGTGTGCCCTTCCACGCTCAGTAGCTCGGCCAAGTCCGGTGCCGTGCAGAGCCGCAAGTCAGTTACCACATCACCCGCGATTGCCGCGCCCGAACCGTGGATCATGGAAAACAATCTCGACATGACGAAGGTTGGCGGATGAGCCGGCACCGGCACACCGCTTGGCTGGGTTTGCCGGCGCTTGTGCTGACCATGGGCGCCTGTGCCTCGGTATCGGCGGTGCCGGTGCCAGCGACAGTGGACCTGGGTGATGCCCGGTCACGGTCCGCTGTCGAGACCGCCCTGGCGGCAGCCATGAAGACCGCGCATGTCGAGCTTGGGCCCGTGGCGTCGGACCAGACCCCGGTCGTGACCGTCCTGCCACGCCGCCCGGGGCCCATGGAAGGCAATTCCACGGCTATGCCGGTTGCGTTCGATATCGTTATCAACAATGGCAAATGCTATGCCAGGCGACGCGATACCCAGGCGATGTACGAGTTGCGCGGCGCGAACTGTAGGCCTCAGACTCACTAACCGGTTCTTCCTTTTGACGCCCTCTGCAGTGGAATGCCCCCTCCGTCAGCGACGCGCCTTTTACACGACCTGAAGGTCGCAAGGCTTGCGCTGCCACCTCCCCCGAACGCCCTCCGGGCTACAGGGGAGGACTATGCTTTTCATGCGAATATTATTAAGCTTTGCCACCTGCGACACGACGTCAGGTCAATGGCTATCTTTCAGCCCGACCGGTACCGCCCGGGCGCGCAGGACAGCGTCGGGCTTCAAATAGGTCTTGGCCAGGCGCTGAATATCGTCCTTGGTGACAGCCATGTAGCTCTTGTACTGGTGGACGCGGTACTCCCACAGGACACTGTTGCCATACAAGCCGCCCATGGTCTGCTGCCAGTCCTCATTGTTCTTGTTCTCGTCGCTGAGATACTGGATCAAAGGATTGCGCGCCCGGTCCAGTTCGTCCTGGGTGATGCCAGTGGCCGCCAGATCCGCCGCGATGCGCAACACCGTATCGTAGAAGACCTGGTCCTTGTCCGGCGCGATGGTTCCGCTGGCTTCGAGATAGCCAAAGCCCTTCATCGATTCCGAGGCCTTCAACCCGACACCGCCGTCATAGGCCATGCCCTGCTTGGCGCGCAGCTCTTCATCGAGACGGGCGTTGAACACCTCGCTGAGAATGGTCAGGCCGCGCGTGTCAGCGATATTGCTGAAGGCGTCGGTCGCCGGGAAGACGACCGCCGACACGGCCTGGTCCGGCCGACCTTCGTGATAGAAGACCTGCGGCATGCGGTCTTTCGGCAGGGCGATATGGTCGCCGCCCGGCGCCGGCGTGAAACTGTCGGGCACCTTGGGCAGGTTGCCGAAGGTCTTTTCGACCTGAAGCAGGGCAGCATCCTCACGGATATTGCCGCTGATCGTCACCTCGACCGGGACATTGTTCATGGTGCGGCGATAGATGGCGATGATGTCTTCAGGCTTGGCGGCATCCATCTGCGCCCGTGTCGGGAAGACATAGCGCGGATCGTTGTTCGACATCCACGCCGCCAGGCCGAAACCGATGGCCAGGTCCGGTGACCCACGCAGTTGTTGATAGATATAGTCGAGCCCGCCCTTCATGCTTTCGAACGATTCCGGACGGAAGCCGGGATCGACCGTATAGGCCATCAAGAGCTGCATCTGGGCCGCGAAGCTGTCGCGCGTCGTGTAGCCGGTCAGGACCGCGGCATCTTCGTCCAGATCGTAGTTCAGGCTGACGGTCCGCGTCGACAAAGCCTTGTCGATACGAGCGGTGGACAGCTTGCCCAGGCCGCCATCACGGATATCGTAGATCTTCAACTGCTGCAGCGAGATATTTTCCGACGGGGAAAACAGCTGATAGCCGCCGCCGAAGCGGACCTTGACAATGATCTGGTTCTTGACCAGCGGATTGGACTTGATGTTGACCTTCACGCCATTGGCGAAGGTGTAGCGGCTATAGTCGAGGACATTGACCTTGACCGCGCTGACCGGCTTCACGGTCGGGCCGAAATCGGTATAGGGCCAGATGACGGAACTGGTCTGGGCCGAGGGACCGTCGCTCGAGTCGGTCTGGGCTTCGTCCCACGCCGCCTGCAGGGCCGCCGCGTCGAAAGCGGCCGCGTCCTCGCCCTGGCGGCTGATAAGAGGCCCCTTGCCGGCAAAGATGACCTTGATCTGCTCGGCGACACCTGCCGCGGTGATGCCGGGCCGGATCTTCAGCCAGTCGGCCTTATACTGATCGCCGGTCTCGAAGACATTGTCCTGGTTGAGACTGTCGAGAATGTCATTGGCAATGTCATCGCTGAACCGCGTCTTGTAGGTCTGGACCAGATTGTCCATCTGGGCGTCGGTTGTGGCGACATAGTCGGTGACGTCTGCCTCAGTCACGCCCTGGGCCTTGAAACGATTGAGGATGCGCAGGGCCTGGACAAACGCCTCCTTCTGACGGGCGGGCTTGGGCACCACCCACAGACTGGTGACGTTGCCGCCGAGGCGCGAATTGTCATAGCTGACGGCAGCGCTGAGAAAGGCGGCCGTCGGGTCTTCCGAGGCCCTCGCATATTGTTCGTTGAGGACAGTGACCGCGATATTTTTGAGGAAGCCGATGGTGCGCGTGCGATAGCGGTCGGGCACGTCGATATAGGGCCGGAACCAGGCGGCGCCCAGGCCTTCGGCCAGGTTCTTTTCGGTATAGACCACGGTTTGGGGACCGGTAACCGTGGTCGTGCCGTAGTCGATCATATGGACCGGACCGCTTCGCGCCGGCGCCCAGTTGCCGAAGGTGTCGCGAATGCGTTCTTCCATGCGGTCGACGTCGTAATCGGCGACCACGATCAGGATGGCCAGCTCGGGCCGGTACCAGTCGTGATAATAGTCGAGCAGGGCTTCGCGCGGCGCGTTGCGGATCGAGTCGAGCGTGCCGATCGGATCGCGCCGGGCATAGAGCCCGTCGTGATAGGCGGCCTCAGTAAAGGCCTGGTCGGCGCGGCTCGATGCCGAGGCGCGCATGCGTTCCTCGCCCAGGATGACGCCGCGTTCGTGAGCGATGGCGTCGGGATCGAAGGTCAGGTTGCCGGCGATTTCACGCAGGATGAACAGCGCGCTTTCGATCGGCTCGACCTCGTTGCTGGGCAGGTCGAGGACGTACTTGGTCGTCTCATAGTCGGTAAAGGCGTTGACGTCGGAACCGAAGCTGAAGCCTTCGCGCTTCAGGGTCTTGGTCAGTTCGCCGTCGCTTTGGTGGGTCGAGCCCCTGAAAGCCATGTGTTCGACGAAGTGGGCCAGGCCGCGCTGGTCATCGCGCTCCTGCAATGAGCCGGCGGCGATCTCGAAGCGCATCGAGGCGCTGCGCGCCTTAGCCTTGTTGCGATAGATGACATAGCGCATGCCGTTGGGCAGGCGGCCGTAACGCGCATTGGCGTCGGGCTTGAGCTCGGCCAGGGTATGCGGCCAGTCGGGTCCGGCCACGGCCTCGGCCAAGGTACTGGCGGCATGGACGGGTGCGGTAAAAAAGGCCGCGATCAGACTGAACGCGGTTACGATCCGCCACATGCGCCACTGCGCCATACACGTCCTCAAAATTCCCGGACGCGACCCGCGCATCCGCTAAATAATACTTTAGTCAGCTTGAGCTGACTTCTTCGGCAACGCAGCCATCGCCCTCGAAGCTGACCGACTTGACCGTCTGGTCTACGCCGACGACGAAGCGTGTCTCGCAGTGGGTCTCGCTGGTCGACGGCGGGACATATTGCGAGCTGTAGGTCGTCACCGACCGGGTCTTGGTTTTGCCCTTTTTGTCGGTATATTGCTGCGTATAGGAGCCCGTCGGGACCTGCATGTAGGAATTGCCGGAATGATAGACCTGGGTGCGGTGATAGACCCACATTTCGCTGCCGTCGCTGAGCGGCGCGATATTGTCGGGAACACCCCATTCGACCTTCAACTGGTCAGTCGTATAGCCGACCTTCAGGTTCATACGCTGCTGGTAACCTTCGGTCGTCGCACAGGCGGCAAGTATCCCCACCACGCCAAGTACGGCGGCTATTTTCACGATTTTCATGGTCATTGTCCGGCATCCCTCCCTGGAATAGCGCACCGTAACAAAAAGACTTTCAGCGGTACAGTGGGTTAATGGCCCGGCGAGGGCGGCGCGACAGAAGTTTTTGCGGTGATGTAACCTTGTCGTGCGAGGTGGCGTAATCCTCAATGCCACTTCGGCAAAACCCTTCTGAGGAACGCCCCCATGATCACCCTGAAAACCGGTACCGCCATTGCTTCCGCCGCCGCCCTGCTGGCCATGTCGACCTTTGCCAGTGCAGCCACCGCCCCGGCCGGTTCGACCGGTTCCGCCATCTCGGCAAACGACACAGTCCATTGTTACGGTGTCAACAGCTGCAAGGGCACGTCCGACTGCAAGACCACGACCCACGCCTGCAAGGGCCACAATTCGTGCAAGGGCGACGGCTTCAAGGCCATCAGCGCGCAACAATGCCTGGCCGACGGCGGTACGATCGGCGACCTGTAACCAACCCCAGCGGCCCGGCGTTCCAACCCGCCGGGCCGTTCTCTTCCCGTTTCTCGCAGGTCACCCATGTCGACAAATCCCTCTTTTTCCGGCTTCGGCCTGGGCCTGCGGCCGGTGCATTATGCGGATTTCCTGGCCGCGCCCCAGCCTGTCGATTTTCTCGAAATCATTTCCGAAAACTTCATGATCGACGGCGGCCGCCCCCTGTCGGTGCTGGATAAACTTCGCCAGCGCTATCCCGTCGCCATGTATGGCGTGTCGATGTCGCTGGGCGCCGCGGACGGGCTCAATCCCGGTTATCTCAAACGCCTGAGCGCCCTGGCCGACCGTCTGGAGCCCCTGTGGATTTCGGACCACCTGTGCTGGACCGGCACGGGCGGTGTCAACAGCCACGATCTTCTGCCCCTGCCCCTGACCGAGGAAGCCCTGCGTCGGGTCTGCGACAATATCGACCAGGCCCAGACAGCGCTGGGCCGGACGTTGCTGGTCGAGAATCCATCGTCCTACGTCACCTTCGCTGAGGACAGCTACAGCGAATGGGCCTTCCTGGCGGAGCTGTCGAAGCGCAGCGGCTGCGACCTGTTACTCGACATCAACAACATCTTTGTCAGCGCGCACAATCACGGTTTCAGCGCCCGCGACTATATCGCCGGCATACCCGCGGATCGCGTGCGGCAGATACACCTGGCCGGACACACAATCGGCGATCCCCTGCTGATCGACACCCACGACCAGCCCGTGCCTGAGGGCGTATGGGAGCTGTTCGAAGCCCTGTATCCGCGCCTCGGCCCAGTCGCGGTGATGATCGAACGTGACGACAAGATTCCGCCCTTGCCCGATCTGCTGGATGAGGTCGGCCGCGCCCGGCGGACTGCCGCCAATGCGGTTATGGAGATGGCGTCATGAGTCTGGCCGACCTGCAGACCCGGTTCATGGGGCGAATCCTCGATGACGACACGGCCAGCCTAACGCGCGGCGAGGCTGTCTATCATTTCGCCTATCGCAATCGCCTGGCCGAAACCTTAGGTGAAAATTTCGAGCGAGTCTGGGCGTGGCTGGGCGATGAGGCTTTTCGCGCCGCGACCACCGCCCATATGCGC
This sequence comes from Asticcacaulis sp. P2_C5, assembly GCF_056404555.1. Lineage (NCBI taxonomy): Bacteria > Pseudomonadati > Pseudomonadota > Alphaproteobacteria > Caulobacterales > Caulobacteraceae > Asticcacaulis > Asticcacaulis sp. P2_C5. Next base: position 192,802 of record NZ_JBFUDU010000003.1, on the reverse strand, counting down.
CACCGGCCGCCGTCGTCCTGGACGCTCGACGACTTCGGCGAAGGATTCGACGAGACGCTGAGCGCGCTTTATCCGCAAGATCCGGAGATAGGCGAACTGGCCTGGCTCGACTGGGCGCTGCGGCGGGCCTTTTCCGGGCCGGATGCGCCGCAATTGGATGCGGTCCACCTGGCCCAGGCCGACTGGTCGACGACACGGCTGGTCCTGGCGCCGACCTTTCGGCTGAGACCGCTACGCACCAATGTGGTCGCGCTATGGCAGGCCCTGGCGCATGGTGAAGCCCCGCCGGTAGTGCAGATACTCACTGGCGAGGCCGGGCTGGCCGTATGGCGCAATGGGCTGGAGCCGGTATTCCGGACGCTGGACCATGACGAATATGCGGCCGTGCAGGATATCAGCAAGGGCGCGGCTTTCGCTGCCATATGCGAAGACCTGGCAGCGCGCTATCCGGACCTGGACACGACAGAAGCCGCGTCGCAGTGGCTGAGGCAATGGATCACGTCCGGAATGGTGTGCGGGGTGTCCTGATAGTCTTTTTATCGCGGTGTTACATAAATCCAATATCATTTCAGCGGATGAGGATTATGGTGGCGGGCATCAAATCGGAGCGATCGCCATGAAGTCCGTCGTCGCACTTACCGCCATTCTTTTCGCCGCTTCCGTGAGCGCGTGCGCTGCACAATCCGGCTTCTCCGTCGCGACTGACGATGCCGTCGATGGGCGGTTCCAGCAGACCCAATATTTTGACAATTACGGCTGTACCGGCGGCAATATATCGCCGCACATCACCTGGACCGGAGCTCCGGCCGGAACACAGAGCTTCGCCCTGACCATATTCGACCCCGACGCGCCGACCGGCCACGGCTGGTGGCACTGGCTGGTTATCGATATTCCGGCCAGCAGCCAGGGCCTTGAACGCGGGGTCAGCGGGACCAACGGACTGCAAACCTTTGGAATCGTTGAAACCAATAACGATTTCGGCCGCGGCATGTATGGCGGCCCCTGCCCGCCTCCGGGCCAGGACCATCACTATGTCATCACCGTCTACGCCATGAAGGCGCCGCAACTCGATCTGGCGCCGACAACGCCGCCGGCCGAGGTCGAGGCCCGTCTGAAGGCCGAATCCCTGGCCACGGCCCAGACCGTCGTCATGGCCAAACGTTGAAATTTGCGCATCCACGGATATCGGCCAAGCCTCTGATTTCTATCACGCACTTGCGATAAAGAAACGTTCGCAATCGGACTCAAATCGGCTATAAACCGGCCATGTCCGAGTTTAAACCCGCCTCCCCGCCGCTGGAAGACCTTGCCGTGCCGCAAGCGGATCCGGCCCGGCTTTGGGAGGCGGAGGCGCGCGAGGACGATGATCCGCGCAACGAACGCACCTTCTTCCGGGGCAGGCTGCTGCGGACCATCCGCCTGTTTATTCGCGACAACGGCCCACTGGCCGCCATGTTCGCCGTCGTCTTCGTCAACCTGGTCGGCTTCGGCATCGTCGTGCCGTTGATGACCTTTTTCGCCGACAGCCTGAATGCCGATCCGTGGGAAGTGACCTTGATGTTCACCACCTACAGCCTGGGCCAATGTATCGCCGAGCCGGTCTTCGGGCGATTGTCGGACCGTATCGGGCGCAAGCCGATCCTGCTGGTTACCACGGCGCTCAGTGTCCTGTTTTATGTCGCCCTGGCCTTCTCGCCCAATATCTGGGTCGCCATAGCCATTCGTTTCTTCAGCGGGGTCAGCTCCGGCAATATCTCGACCATTCAGAGCTATGTCTCGGACGTCTCGCGGCCTGAGCAGCGGGCGACCCGAATGAGCCTGATTGGGGCGGCATTTTCCCTCGGTTTCGTCATTGGTCCGTTTATCGGCAGCGCGTTTACGGTGACGGGGAGCGCTACACCATTCCGCCTGCCGCTGTTTGCCGCCGCCGCCCTGTCGGGTATCGCCGCCTTTGGGGTGCTGTTCTATGTCCGCGAAACGCGTCAACGCAGTCAGAGCCATTCGGGACCTCAGCCCAAACTGCTGGCCACCATGCGCGAGGCCGTAAAAAGCCCTGTCATCGTGCGCGTTATCCTGGCGACCCTGTGCTATATGGGCGCCTTTGCCGGCCTGGAATCGACCTTCGCTATGTGGGCCAACGACCGGTACAACTGGGGACCGCATCAGGTCGGCGCAATCTTCCTGTTTATCGGCCTGACAGCGGCGATCATGCAGATGGTGCTGATGCGACCGCTGGTCCGCCGCTATGGCGAAAGCAAGGTCCTGGCCGGCGGCCTGTTCCTGTTCGGTCTCAGCTTCGTGTTGCAGGGGCTCAACCATTCGGGCTGGCTGATCACGCCATTGGTCATGCTGGGGACCCTGGGCCAGGCCGTTATCTTCTCATCGATCTGCGCCATCATCTCGCTGTCGACTTCGCCTGACCGCCAGGGGGCCATGCTGGGGCTTAACATGGCGACGGGCGCCATCGCGCGCATCACCGGCCCGATGTTCGCCGGCTTCTTCTTCAGCACGCTCGGCCACGACGCCCCACTCTATATGGGCGCCGCCCTGACCATTCCGGCCGCCCTGCTGGCCCTGCAGGTCGGCCGCCTGCGCAAACCAACGGTGACCTGACGTGGATAGTTTTCAGAGCCGCTGGCAGCATTTTCATCCCGACTCATGGCCGTTGGCGCACGTGCTGAAGGACAGCCAGGGCTGGAACCTGACGCGTTTCCATCTGTTGCCGCAGGGCCGGGCGGCGGCGCGCGACCATCTCGAACTGCGCAGCCTGCTCGACAGGTATAATGCGCTGGGTGATGTTGCGCTGGGCCAGGAACAGGCCTGCTGGCTGATCATCCTGAAGTCGCCGAATGAGGACGCCCGCCACAGCGCCCGTCGCCGCCGCGTCCAGGCGCGTTACAACATGAGGCCCGGCTGGTCGTTCTACAGCGACAGCGACCGGCTGAGCTACGAGGTCCAGGCCGCGCAGGTGACGTGGCGCGCCGGGCATTTCAACCGGCTGCTGCTGCATATCTATCAGCGTCGCCTGTGGGACATCATGTGGATGAACGCTGCGACTGGCGCCATCTTCGCGCCCTACGAAGCCGGGGTCGAGGTATCAAAACCGACGCCCCAGGGCCTGATGGGTGTCATTTCGGCGCACTATGGCTGGTTGCCGCAGGACGGCCAGGGCTTTGTCAATTTCAACCCGGCCCAGATGCAGGGCACATCGTTCCGCGTGACCAAGCCGTGCAGCGAAGCGATTTCGCGGGCGATCACCAAGCCGGACACGTAGACCAGGAAACACAAGCAATCTTATACATCCCTGAAAATTCGAAGAATTTTTGGGGAGGGGGACCGCACGAGCGCCAACGCAAACGGTAAGTCCAGTATGAATGGCGCGAGATGTGGTGGTGGGGTTTCTTGCTTGCTTAACGTCGTACAAACGGCATCAAAGTAAGCAAGAAACCCCACCACCACCCGTCGGCCAGCGCTTCACTTCGTTTCGCTTGACCTTGGGCGGTCCCCCTCCCCAAATTTCTTCGAAATTCAGGGATGTATAAGAAGGCGTTGCGACAGATAGCGCCCAGTCAGGGTATCCGCCTTGGCCAGATCCGCCGGCACGCCCTCGAACTGCACAGCTCCGCCCGCCTGCCCTGCCCCCGGCCCGAGGTCGATCACCCAGTCGGCGCGTGATATGACATCGAGATTGTGCTCGATGACGATGACCGTTGAACCCGCATCGACCAGCCGGTCGAACAGGCCAATCAGGGTATCGACATCGTTCATGTGCAGGCCGGTCGTCGGTTCGTCCAGCACGTAGATATTGCCCTTCTTGCCCAGTTCGGCGGCCAGTTTCAGACGCTGGCGTTCGCCGCCCGACAGGGTCGACAGCGGCTGGCCCAGGGTCAGATAACCCAGCCCGACATCGTCCAGCCCCTGCAGGATCTTGGCGACCGCCGGCTCCGTAAAGAATCCGGCGGCGTCGGACACGCTCATCTCGTAGACATCGCTGATCGACTTGCCGCGCAGCCTGTGTTCCAGCACCTCGGCGGTGAAGCGCCGGCCTTCGCAGGTCTCGCAGACCGTCACCATGGGATCGAGATGCGCCAGGTCGGTATAGATGACACCCAGGCCGTTACAATCGGGACAGGCGCCCTTGGAATTGGCCGAAAACAACGCTGCGTCAACGCCATTGGCCTTGGCAAAGGCCTTGCGGACATTGTCGAGGATACCGGTATAGGTGGCGGTGTTGGAGCGCCTGGACCCGCGCGCCAGGTTCTGGTCGATGATGATGGTGTCGGGATAGACCGATGGCAGACAGCCCTGGATCAGGCTCGACTTGCCTGAGCCGGCGACACCCGACACGGCGGTCAGCACACCGCGCGGGATGGTGACCGACACGTCCTTGAGATTGTTGAGCCGGGCATGGGCGATCTTCAGCTCGCCGTCGGGCTTGCGCACCTTGTCCTTGATCGGTTGGTGCCGGTTCATATGGTTGCCGGTCAGGGTGCCTGAGGTCAAAAGGCCGGCATAATCGCCTTCATAGACAATCTCGCCGCCCTTGCTGCCGGCGAAGGGTCCCATGTCGACCACATGGTCGGCGATGGCGATCATGTCGGGCTTGTGCTCGACGATCAGCACCGTATTGCCCTTGTCGCGAAGTTGCTGCATCAGCCCGGCCAGCCGGCCGACATCATGCGGGTGCAGGCCGACCGACGGCTCATCGAAAACGTAGGTGATGTCGGTTAGCGACGAGCCGAGATGACGGACCATCTTGACGCGCTGGCTTTCACCGCCTGACAAGGACGAGCTTTCGCGATCGAGACTAAGATAGCCAAGGCCGATGGTGACCAGATTGTCGAGACGGGCGGCCAGGGCGGCCAGCATGGGCCCGACCTGCGGTGCGTCGATCCCGCGGACCAGGGCGGCGAGATCGCTGACCTGCATGGCCGACAACTCAGCGATGTTATGGCCGTGGATCTTGCTTGCCAGGGCCGCGGCGTTGAGCCGGGCGCCGTGACAGGCCGGACAAACGGCGCGGGTGAAGATACGGTCATATTCGAGCCGCATATGCGGCTGCAGGCTTTCCGGGTCCTTGCTGCCCAGGCCTTTCTTCAGCTTGGCGACAACGCCCTCATAGGTCAGGTTGATCTTGCCGACCTTGACCTTGCGCCCGTCATCGAGGTTGAACAAAAGCTCGCGTTCCTCGGGCGTATAGTCTCGGATGGGCTTGTCGACATCGAACATGCCGGATTGATGGTAGGTCGCCGACCACCAGCTATCAACCTCGAAGCCCCTGGGCAAAAGCGCGCCCTGTTTCAGCGACTTGCTCTCGTCGACCACGGCGCTCATGTCCATGGCGGCGATCTGGCCGATGCCTTCGCAATCACCGCACATGCCGCGTGGATCGTTGTAGGAATAGAGTCCGGGCGATCCCAGCCGCGGCTCGGCCAGGCGTGAATAGAGAACACGCAGCATCTGCGCCGTGTCGGTGACGGTCGCCACGGTCGAACGGGAATTGCCGCCCAGCCGCTGCTGGTCGACAATGATGGCGGCGGAGATGTTTTCGAGCAGGTCGGCGTCCGGCTGGCCGTAATGCGGCATGAACTGCTGGACAAAGGCAGGATAGGTCTCGTTGATCAGGCGCTGGCTTTCCGCCGCGATGGTGCCGAAGACCAGGGACGACTTGCCCGAACCAGAGATGCCGGTGAAGACGGTAATCCGGCGCTTGGGGATGTCGAGCGAGACGTTTTTGAGATTGTTCTCGCGCGCGCCGCGGATGGTGATCGAACCGTAGTCGGGCTGGGTCAAGGGATGGTCCTTTTCGTTAATGCGGCTTGAGCCGACTATAAAATGCTTTACTGATCGCGCTATTCCAAAAAAGGGCAGTATCAAAGGATATCGACATGTCCGACGCAGCCGGCCAACTCACCTTTCAGCAGACCTACATTGCCGCGTCGCTGGCAGAATATTCTCCCGGCGAAAACCTTGTTATCGGCCCCAATTCAGCCGAGTTGCAACTGGCGCTTCTGGCGGCCGGTACGGCAGGCCAATCGTTCCGCGAGATCGTCCGGGCGCTAGGGGTACAGGCTGAAACTGTGGAAGCCTTTATTGAATCAAACTATCTGGCCGAGCTTTTGCACCGCAGGGAGTGCCTTAACCGCAACGGCAACAAGGAAGGGACCTGGGTGCGCAGTCGTTCCTGCTTCGTCACCAACGGCCGGATCATGTCGTCATTCGAGCAAAATCTTGACCGCTTTGACGCCGCCTTTATCACCGCCTCATGCGCTGACGGAATGACGGAGAAGGTCAATGCTTGGGCTGCCCGGGCAACGGCGACGCCTTCTACGCCCAAAGGCCTGATAAATCCTCTGCTCAATCGTCCACTCGATCCTTTGGCGGTTTTTGTCGCCCTGACAGCGGACGCCTTTGAACTGACGTTTACGTCTCCGTTCGATCCTGAAGACACGCACGAAGCCTCCTTTTCAAGTGGTGACGGCAAACGGCAACCATGTGACCTTATGTTCAAAGCCTTTTCGTGGTGCGACGGGGCCGTCTATTTCGAGACGATTGATGGGACATGCGGGGCCGTCCTGCCCTATGGCCAAGACGGGGATTTCAGCCTTCGACTTACCAAGATATCGACGAAGGTTGCCCGCGGGGGCAAGCCCATGACCCAGTGGTTCGGAACTCACAAATCCTCGGCAATCAAGACAAAAGCGTCGGAGTTCGAATTGAGAGTTCCCCGTGCGGATATCGCCGGCGATAGAGATACGGCGCCGACACGCGGCCGTCTTGGTATTTACGCCATGTATGGCATTGAAGCGGACCTTACTGGCATGCTGAGCGAGGCCATACCCGGCAATCCTTATATCGGTGAATCGCGTGAAGTATCATCGCTAAAAATGAACGAAATCAAGACAGAAGGCGCAGTTGTGCAGATGGATGTCGCCGTTGCCATGGCGATGTGTCCGCCAATTCCTCAGCTTGTGCTGGACAGCACCTATCTTGTTGAAGTCGTGACCGGTAATGGCCTGCCGTTGGCTGGGCAGCATGAAGATATTCTCATGTTCGCCGTGGTCAACAAACCGGGACGCCTGCCGCCCCCTGCAGCCGACTCATAAGGAAAGCCGTCACGCTTCCTTCTTGACCGCTTTTACCCGCGCCGACGCCTTCTTCGGCTTGCTCTGGTTATAGACGATGGCGGCGCGGACCAAGTCCTGCAGGGCGCGTTCGTCGAGCTGTTCGCCTTCGGAAATGTCGATCGCCCGCCACACCTTGCCGCTAAAGCCATTGTTGAACAGCTTTTCGGGATCGGCCAGGCTGGCGCCGTGGGAAAAGGTCAGCTTCACCTTGTCCTTATGAGGGTTGCCCACAACGATATTGCCGTCGCGCGACCACACCGGACTGCCCATCCATTTCCATTCCTCGACAATGGCTGGGTCAGCCGCCAGGATGGTCTGGCGCACCCAGGCCAGGGTCTTGCCGCGCCAGTCCTCGAGCCCGTTGATCAACTGATCGATCTGTTCCGTCGCCGTCACGTCGCGCTCCCGATCTACCAGCGCGCCAGCTGGGTGAGTTGAACAAGGTTGCCGCAGGTGTCGTCCAATTGGGCGATGGTCGAGCCGGTAACCTCGGTTGGCGTCATCTTGAAGGCGGCGCCCGCCGCGCTGATGCGATCATAGTCGCCCTTGATGTCGTCGGTAAAGAACATGATGGCCGGCTGGCCCTGCTGATACAGCGCTTCCTGATAGGCCTTGCCCGCCGGGTTGTCGTTAAGCGCCAGTTGCAACTCCGTACCGTCCGGCTCCTCGGCAGAGGCGACTGTCAGCCAACGATAGGGACCATTGCTGAAATCGGCCTTTTTCACCAGACCCAGCACGTCGGTATAGAAGCGCAACGCCTTTTCGTGGTCGTCGACATAGAGTGTAGTCAGCTTGATCTTCATGGGAAGTCTCCGTGAGTTATGAGGGAATGAGTGGGATCAGTCGGCTTTCGCCAGAACGGTTTCCAGCTTGGCAAAAAAGCCCTGCCAGCCGTGGCGAGCGCCGTGAAAGGCCTGGTTCTGGTCGGGCCGGAAACCGGATTGCTCCATCCGCAGTCGGGTGCCCGCCGAGGTCGGGGTGAGCGTCCAGGTGACGACACTCTCCAGGCCATAGGCGTCCCAGCTATAGGCCAGGGTGGTGTGCGGCGTGACCTCGATGACCTGGCAGTCGATCACCACATTGACGTCCGGCCGGGGCTGGTTGCGCAGGTTGAAGCGATGTCCCGTCACGGGCACGAAATCGTTCCTCATCAGCCATTCTTCGATCAGGTGTGGCTGGGTCAGGGCGCGCCAGATCTTTTCCGCCGGAAACGGCACCTCGCGTTCGATGACGACCGAGCGCAGTTCAGTCGATACGTTCATTGGTCCATCCTTTTAAGCAGGTCTTCGAGATCGTCGAACCGCGTCTGCCAGAAGCCGGCCATTTGGCTGGTCCAGTCGACCAGCGGGGCCAGGGCCTCCAATTGCGCGCTGTAATGCGTCTGGCGGCCTGCCTGCCGACCGCGCACCAGCCCGGCCTGTTTCAGAACGCCGAGATGTTTTGAGACAACCGGTTGCGACACGCCAGCCTGGTCCGTCAGGGCGCCAACCGTTGTCTCGCCTTCGCGGCACAACCGCTCGAAGATGGCCCGTCGTGTCGGATCGGCCAGCGTCCTGAAAAGTATATCGTGAGCGTCCGGCATGTCGAACTCATACCCCAATGGCTATGAATTGACGTATAGCTGTACAGCTATATGTTGGCAATAGGAAATGCAGGGAGGCCACCAATTTTTTGAATCCCCGCATGCCTCGGCGGCTGTGAATCCAACCTGCCGGATTCAACATCTCCTGAAGAGCATGGTCAAAACACAGGCTTGAAATGGCTTAGCACCCTCCTCCCTGTGCGGAGCATGGGGAGGTGGCGGCGCAGCCGCCGGAGGGGTATTTCATCGACCTGTCAATTGTTCAGGCACCGCGACATGCCCAACTGAGATGATCATTATATAGAAACCTCAGTAAGGCTCACCTTTAGGAATACCCCTCCGTCGGCTTCGCCGCCACCTCCCCATTGCTGCGCAACAGGGAGGAGGGAGATAACCTTGCCGCCGCTATTACTATTCCGGCGTGCCGATCATCGCCCGCCAGCGCGCCATCAACGGTTCATAGCTCTGCGGCACGGTGGCGTAACTCAGCGCGTCGTCGGCGATCGCGACGAACGGCTGTTTCGAGCGCGTCCAGATATGGCCCGCCGGCGTCAGCCACGAAACGTCGTCGAAAGTGCCGCCCTTCATGTTGAAGGTCTCGGCGCCGGGTTTGCGGCCGTGAAACAGTCGCGAGCCGCACTTCGGGCAGAACTCGCACCATTTGATGGCGCAGCTGTCGGCGGTAGCATGGAACAGCGCCACCTCGCCTTCGATCTCGACGTCAGCGCTGCGCACCTTCACCGACTCTCCAAAGGCCGAGGATGACTGCTTCTGGCAGTCGGTACAATGGCAGAGATAAAAGACGACCGGCGCGGCCTTCAACCGGAAGCGCACGGCGCCGCACTGGCAACCGCCGGTCAACGGAAATGGCGGAAGGGTGACATACTCCATGGAAGTTTCTCCGATCGAATTTCCCAAGACGTTAACCGCGTTTCTTTACCCGGTGCAGGGCGATTTCGTCTATAATTCCGGCGGGGAATTAGGGGGATGTTATGCGGCTTTTCATACTGGGACTTTTCATCTCTGTCATGGCTGCGACCGTCGCGCCGGCGCAGGCGCAGATCGTGATCGGACACGGAACACTCTGTACCGCCGCCAATGCCCAGTTCAACACCTTCGAAGTGGAAGATGACAAGCGGCTGGACGGCAAGCCGTATCGTTTCGATCGTCATAGCCCGCTTTTACGTGGCGAGACCCAGATCACAGCATGCGAAGTTGACGGTCACTTCATCCGCATCAATGTCGCGGCCTTCATGCCGGGTCGCGGTCCGTGCGGCGCCATACCCTTCGGATTTGTCAGCGTGTGGCTGGACGGCGTCAAGGTCGTCGACAGGCGTGAATGGAACGAACACGAGCAGTGCCTCGCTGTCCTGGCGAGTTATGCCGACAGCGATACGGTCCGTGTCAGCCGCATCATCGTCAACGATCGTCTGCACCTGACAGTGTGCCAGAAGGACTCAAAGGTGCCAGACAAGGCAGAGGCGTGCGAACTCAGCGATCTGTCAGGGGGGCGGCCGGATCCGGAGTCGTTATATTATGGGCCGGTGAAACGCACGCCGCATGTCTGGCGACTCGTGACCGGCCCTCAGGATCCATGTGCAGTTGTCACGCGGCAGTTGAATGGTCCGGCGCCGGACGGCGGTGTCTTGCGAGCCGTACTGGCCGGATCGAAGGACCTGCAGGGGCTGGGTATCGACCCGGTGCGCAGCTACAGTCTGGATGTTGATAATGACGGCCGGGTGGACACGGTCGACCTGTCCGTCATGGGCGGCGGAGACTGGGACTGGCGTGGCCCGGATTTGCAGACCTTCAGCCTGCGCAAGGCGTGGCCGGAGGACGAAGAGTTGCTGACCGCCATGCATCCTGACAGTTTCCGCTTTGTGCGTATAGGTGGCCGCATCTATGCCTGGCACATCAATGACGAACGCCGGGGCTTTGGCCATGTCTCTGATGGTGAGGTCGGCGCCAACCTGTTCGGTGATATGGATGGGGTGACGACGCGACATCTTATCGAGTTGCACAACGACGGGACCGCGACAACGGTCTGCGCCTGGACGCCACTGCCACACCCGGAAGAGTTTCTATAGCTTCAGCCGGATGCGCAGGCGGCTAAGGAGCCCCGCCAGGACGACGCACAGGATCGCAAACAGCAGAGACTTGATCAGGCCCGGAAGACCCGTGAGGAACGGCTCGGGCGGGATCAGGCCGAAGCCATAGATGATGACGTAAAGGAAATACGGCATCAGGTAACAGAGCAGGGTGTCCGTGCCGGCGGGTTTAATCAGGTCGAACCAGCGCCCCTTGCCCGCCACGTCGCACAACCAGTAGACGGCGACGAAGACGACCAGGGTGATGGCGCTGCAGGCGAACAGCCAGGCGGGAGTCGCCCCCAGCTTCGAGATGCCCCAATACGGCCGCGTCACCAGGGTCAGCACGACCAGGCCGGCCGCAATGGCGGCGAAGACCAGGGTCATGCGGAGGTTGTCGCCCTTTTCGCGGTAGATCTGGAACAGGCGGGCGATGACCAAACCGCCGAGCGTAAGGCCGGTCAGGGTGCCGCCGATGATCGGCTCAGGGATAATGTGCAGGGGTTCGGGCACCAGGCCAGCCGCCCAGACTATGCTGAGAACAGCAAACAACAACCAGGCGCCGACAAGAACGACGAGCCGGCCGTGCGCCAGGACGGCGATGATGCCGGCGGTGAGGTAGGCCCAGCCGATCAGGCCGAGAATCCCCCACCACTGCGGGCCGAAACGTTCGAGGTGGCCGTCTTCGCCGCCGCGATAGATGACCGCCAGGCCCAGCAGAACCGCCAAGCCGGCCGCCTGGATGCCATAGCGCAGCCAGGCCGGCATGGCGCGTGGCCAGGCATTCCATACCAGAATAAAGGCCAGGCAAGCCACCACATCCCATTGGCCATGGACGAAGGGCGTGGCGTCGCGGTTAAGCGTTTCACCATTGACCAGAAAGACGCCCATGATCAGCAGGGCCAGGGCGCGCAGGCAGACATGAACGATCAGGCGCGGGTCGCTGTCGCCCTTTGCCCGGCGCGCATCGATGGCGAAGGGCAGAGACAGGCCGACGATAAACAGGAAGGCCGGAAAGACTGTGTCCGCCAGGCCCATGCCATCGACGCCGGACTCGACGTGTTCGAGCCAGGCAGGAACATCCTTCAGCGACCACAGGTCGTTGACGAAGATCATCAACACCATGGTCAGGGCGCGCACTATATCAATGGCGCCGACGCGGGTGGCGAGATCGCTGGGGCGGGATTCGAGGCTGCTCATGAGCCAAGGCGTAACCGATAATTGCCGAACCGTCGAATCTTCAGACTCTTCTTGCCAGACTTGGCCTTTTCCTGTATCAGCCGCCGTTCTCATCACCGGCCGGGCCCATGACATGCCTTGGCGGGTGCATAACCCCTTATAGAGGGCGGTTCCAACAGGACCGTACAGAAAATGTCAAAACTGAAGACCAAGTCGGGCGCCAAGAAGCGCTTCCGCTTTACTGCCTCGGGCAAGGTGAAGGCTGGCGTCGCCGGCAAGCGTCACCGTTTGATCTCGCACAACAGCAAATATATCCGTCAGAACCGCGGCACCGCGGTCATGTCGGCTGCTGATACGATCAAGATCAAATCCTACATGCCGTACGCCTAAGAGGGAGCAAGACACATGGCCCGCGTAAAAAGAGGCGTCGTTTCGCACGCCAGACACAAGAAGGTCCTGAAACTCGCCAAGGGTTTCTATGGCCGCCGCAAGAACACCATCCGTACTGCCAAGGCTGCCGTCGACAAGGCCGGCCAATACGCGTACCGCGACCGCCGCACCAACAAGCGCAACTTCCGCGCTCTGTGGATTCAGCGCATCAACGCGGCTGCCCGTCAGGAAGGCTTTACCTATTCGCAGTTTATCCACGGCCTGGTCGTGGCCGGCATCGACATGGACCGCAAGGTTCTGTCCGACGTCGCGATGAACGACGAAGCCGGTTTTAAGGCCATCGCTGCCAAGGTGCGCACGGCGCTCGCCGCCTGAGCCTGTTCGGATTTCTGATACCAGAACCCCGCAGGCCTCAGGCCGGCGGGGTTTTTGTTTGGGATTCCGCGGTATCCGGTTCGTTCAACTCAGTGACGGCACGTCTTCGGCTGTGGAATTTTGGATCACGAAAAGCACCACCCTTCGCTAAAGCTTCGGGTGGCAGGCGAAAATCAGAAAAGCACGAATAGCTGTTGAAACGCCAACGCCCGAAGGGCAATCAATCGTGATGTGGCTTTCCCGCATGACGGCGCTTCGCGCAGATACGCCCGCCTCTCCCGTTCATGCTTTTCTGATTTTCGTGCTTTTCGTGATCCAAAATTCCACTGTCGGAGACGGGTATCCACTAACTTGCGCTGGCCCAATCTGACCCAGCCCGCCTGCGCTCAAATTCCCCTTTATGCGATGGATGCTTTCGCCTAAAGACAGCCTCTCCTTTTCGAAGTTAGCCTGATGACCGTTTACGCCGAACTCCAATCCGAAATCGAAGCCGAAATCGCTTCCGCCGCCGACCTTGGCGCCCTGGACGCCGTGCGCGTGGGCGCCCTGGGCAAGACCGGCCGCATCTCGGGCCTGCTCAAGACCCTGGGCAGCCTGCCGCCGGAAGAGCGCAAGACCACGGGTGCTGCCATCAATGCCGTGCGCGACGCCGTGCAGAGCGTGCTCGACACCCGCAAGGCCACGCTGGAAGCCGCCCACCTGGAACAGCGCCTGGCCAGCGAGCGTATCGACCTCAGCCTGCCTTCGGCGCCGCGCCCCAAGGGCGGCGTGCACCCGACGCTGCAGGTCATGGATGAGATGATCGCCATCTTCGCCGACCTGGGTTTCGACGTCGCCGAAGGGCCGGATATCGAAGACGATTTCCATAACTTCACCGCGCTCAACTTCCCGGAAAAGCACCCGGCGCGCGAGATGCACGACACCTTCTTTTTCAAGCCCGACGAAAACGGCGTGCGCAAGCTGCTGCGCACCCACACCTCGCCGGTCCAGATCCGCACCATGGTCTCCGGCAAGCCGCCGTTTCGCCTGATCGCGCCCGGTCGCGTGTTCCGCTGTGATAGCGACCAGACCCACACCCCCATGTTCCACCAGATCGAAGGCCTGGTGATCGACAAGGGCGCCCATATGGGTCAGCTGAAATGGGTGCTCGAAACCTTCATTTCGCGTTTCTTCGAAACCGGCGAAGTCACCACGCAGTTCCGCCCGCACCACTTCCCCTTTACCGAACCGTCGGCCGAAATGGATGTGCGCTGCTCGTGGGAAAAGGGCGAACTCAAGGTCGGCCAGGGCGAGTCCTGGCTGGAAATCCTCGGCTGCGGCATGGTCCATCCCAATGTCCTGAAGGCGTGCGGTGTCGATCCGGACGAATATCAGGGCTTTGCCTGGGGCATGGGCGTCGACCGCCTGGCCATGCTGAAATACGGCGTGCCGGACCTGCGCGACATGTTCGCCGCCGATGCAAGGTGGCTGAGCCACTACGGGTTTAGCGCCTTTGCGGCGCCGAACAGCGCTTCCGGCCTTTCATAAGACAAGGAGGCTCAGCCTCCTTGACCTCGAAACACTTCTTAGAAATTACTCACGATGAAGTTCTCCCTAAGCTGGCTTAAAGATCACCTCGACACCACGGCCGATATCGATCAGGTCGCCGCCGCCATGACCATGGCCGGCCTGGAAGTTGAGGATATCCACGATCCGGCAAAAGCGTTGAAACCGTTCAGCGTCGCCAAGGTCGTGTCCGCCGACAAACACCCCAATGCCGACAAGCTGCAGGTTCTGCAGGTCGACACCGTCGACGGCCGCAAGGAAATCGTCTGCGGCGCCCCCAATGCCCGCGCCGGCATGACAACCATCTATGCCCCGATCGGCGCCTATGTGCCCGGTCTCGGCGTAACCCTGGTCGAAAAGCCGGTGCGCGGCGTCGTCTCCAACGGCATGATGTGTTCGGGCAAGGAACTGGAACTATCGGAAGAGTCCGATGGTATACTCGACCTTTCCGATGATCTGGAAGTGGGCACGCCGGCCGCCGTCGTCTTCGGCGCAGAACCGGTCATCGATTTCGAAGTCACCCCCAATCGTCCCGACTGGCTGGGCGTTCACGGCATTGCCCGCGATCTCGCCGCCACGGGTCTCGGCACCTTTGTCGAAAAGGCGATTGCCACCGTGCCGGGCCGCTTCCCCTGCCCGATCACCGTCAAGGTCGATGGCGACGCCTGTCCGGAATTTTCCGGCCGCGTCATCCGCGGCGTGAAGAATGGCCCCTCGCCGCAATGGCTGCAGGACAAGCTGAAATCGATCGGCCTGAAGCCGATCTCCGCCCTGGTCGATATCACCAACTACCTGTCGTACGACCGCGCCCGGCCGCTGCACGTCTATGATCTGGCCAAGCTATCGGGCAGCGTGATTGTCGCCGGGCTGGCTCCGGATGGCGAAGAGCTGCTGGCGCTCGACGGCAAGACCTATGCCCTGACCGGTGAAATGTGCGCCATCATGGATTCCTCCGGCGTCATCGGCATCGGCGGTATCATGGGCGGAGAGTCGACCAAGGTCGACGACGCCACGACCGACGTCTTCGTCGAAAGCGCCTGGTTCGACCCGATCCGCACCGCCCAGGCGGGCCGCGCCCTTACCATCAGTTCGGACGCCCAGTACCGCTTCGCCCGCGGCGTCGATCCGGAATCGCTGGTTCCCGGCCTGGAACTCGCGACACAACTGATCCTCGACCTGTGCGGCGGTGAACCGTCCGAAGTAACCTTCAGCGGCCAAGCTCCCGCCCGACGCACCAATGTCGATTTCGATCCGGCCTATGTCAAACAACTGACCGGCCTCGACGCCAGCAATGACGATATCAAGCGTATCCTGCGCGCCCTGGGCTTCGCCGTGACCAGCAACGGCGATCGTTACGATGTCGCCGTGCCATCGTGGCGCCGCGACGTCGACGGCAAGGCCGACCTGGTCGAGGAAGTCGCGCGTATCTACGGCTTCGACCGCCTGCCCGCCACACCCCTCCCTACCGTCAATCCGCGTCCCGGCGGCGTGCTGACCGCCCAACAGGCCAAGGCCCGCACCGCGCGCCGCGCCCTGGCCGCCTTCGGCTATGCCGAAGCGGTCACCTGGTCGTTCATGCGCCAGGACTGGGCGACCCTGTTCGGCGGTGGCGCCGATGCCCTGGTGCTGGCCAATCCGATCGCCTCGGAACTGAACTGCATGCGCCCGTCGGCCCTGCCCAACCTGTGCGAAGCCGCCGGTCGCAACGCCGCGCGCGGCTTTCCTGGCGTCCAGCTGTTCGAGATCGGACCGATCTATCAGGGCCTGGAACCTGGCGACCAGAAGCCGGTCATCACCGCCATCCGCGCGCCGGATAAGTCGCGGCATTGGCAGGCCATTGGCGAGGACAGCCTGTTCGCACTCAAGGGCGACCTGATGGCCCTGCTCGATGCCATGGGCGCGCCCGTATCCGCCTTGCAGCTGGTCCAGGGCAGCAACAACAGCTACTGGCACCCTGGCCGCTCGGCGCGGCTGCAACTGGGTCCCAAGCAGATTGTCGCCGAATTCGGTGAACTGCACCCAGCGGTGCTGAAGGCCATGGACCTGGAAGGGGCCTATGTCGGCTTCGAAATCCGCATCGACAACCTGCCGGCGCCGAAGAGCAAGGGCGGCAAGTCTAAGGGTGCGCTATCTCTGTCCAACCTGATGCCGCTCAGCCGCGACTTCGCGTTTCTCGCGCCGGACGCTTTGGCTGCCGGCGACCTGATACGTGCCGTCAAGGGCGCCGACAAGGCGCTGATCGGCGATGCTTCGGTCTTCGACCTCTATACCGGCGCGGGCGTGCCCGACGGTCATAAATCCCTGGCGGTGGCGGTCACCCTGACACCTGTCGACAAGACCCTGACCGAGCCGGAAATCGACGCCATCTCGCAAAAGGTCATCGCCGCCGCGGCCAAGCTTGGGGCCAGCCTGCGGAGTTGATTTTCGCAACTACTGCCATGACGGGCATCATGTAATCCGTTTCAATCCCCCTAGCATTCCGCATATCTTGTGTTACTTTAACGCAAAATAAGAATTGTAAGGGGTGGCGCATGCGGGAAGAGTTAGCGGAAACGACGGGCGACGTGCGCCCTGAGCCCGCATCCGACGTCAGCGAAAAGTCGACACTGTCCACAATGGCCGGCCTGGCGACTCTGGCCGCTGCGGCTATACCGCTGAGCGCCTGCGGCGGTGGAGGCGGCGGTGGAGGTGGAGGCGGAGGTGGTACCTCACCACCCCCTCCCCCCGTGCTGAACTATACCGAAACCGAGGCCGCGCGCTTTTTGCTGCAGGCCCAGTTTTCGGTAACCGACGCTGATATCACGGCGGTGCGGCAACAGACCTATTCCGGCTGGCTCGACAATCAGTTCGCTGCCGCCGACAGCCAAACGGCCACGGCCTGGCTCGACAGCCAGGGTCACGGCACGCCCAAGGCCGACGGCAATTATTTCAATCCGATCATGGGCGACTGGATGGCCTGGCGGATGATGATGACCGGCGCCGACCAGTTCCGCAAACGCTGCGCCCTGGCCCTGTCGGAAATCCTCGTCACCTCCCTGACCCCGATCGACGGCTTCTGGCCACCCTATGTCATCGCCGGCTATTGGGACCTGCTGTGCCGCAGCGCCTTTGGCAACTACCGCACCCTGCTCGAAGACATGACGCTGAACCCGTCGATGGGCTTCTATCTCAACACGCGCGGCAATCAGAAGGAAGACGCAGCCACCGGCCGCGAACCCGACGAGAACTACGCTCGTGAAATCACCCAGCTGTTCACCATCGGCCTCTACGAGCTCAATATCGACGGCACGCCCAAGACCGACCTGCTGGGCAACAAGAAGGAAACCTACGTCCAGTCGGACGTTACCAACATGGCCCGCGTCTTCACCGGCTATGACTGGAACTATGGCCGCGTCACCTGGCAAAACACTGTCTTCCTGCCCTATCCGATCCCGACGACCGAATTCACCCGCGACGCCATGGCGTTCGACGCCAACAAGCATTCCTTCCTGGCGGCGACATTCCTGGGGGTTACCATTCCGGCGGGCACGCCCGGGCCAGCGGCGCTGAAGACCACGCTCGACACCCTGTTCAACCACCCCAATGTCGGCCCCTTTGTCTGCAAGCAGCTGATCCAGCGCCTGGTGACCTCGAACCCTTCGCCCGGCTATGTCCAGCGCGTCGCGGAAAAGTTCAACAACAATGGCTCCGGCGTCCGCGGTGATATGAAGGCGGTGTGGAAGGCGATCCTCACCGACACCGAGGCTCGCACCCTGCCGACCTCCAACACCGCCGGCAAGTTGCGCGAACCGCTCATCCGCTGGTCGCAATGGGCGCGGACCTTCAATGTCGGCAGCGCGACCGGCAAATGGGAGATCTACGACACGTCCAACGGCGACTGGGGATTGGGCCAAAGTCCACTGCGCTCGCCGTCGGTGTTCAACTATTTCCGGCCGGGCTACGTCCCGCCCCAGACGGCCATCGCTACCAGCGGTGACGTCGCGCCGGAATTCCAGATCCATAACGAGACGACGACGGCCGGCTATGTCAACTTCCTGGCCTCGGTGATCCGGGACGGCTACGGCGACGTCAAGCCGGACTATTCGACCGCCATGACCATGGTCACCAACAGCAAGACGTTGCTCGACTGGCTGAACCTGCATATGGCGGCCAACCAGATCTCGGCCGCGACCATCACCGCCATGCAGACGGCGCTCGACGCCACTACGGTGACTGCTGCCTCGACCAATGACCAGAAGCTGGACCGCATTTGCGGCGCCGTCCTGATGGTCATGTGCTGCCCTGAATATCTGGTCCAGAAATAAGTCCGGAACAAACCGTCATGTACAAGAACAATATTCCCGACCTGAACCGCCGCGCCTTCATGAAACGCGCCATGGCCTTGTCCGCCATGGGCGCCGCTGCCCCGATGGCGCTCAACCTGGCCGCTGCCGGTGAGGCCGCCGCCATGGATACCAGCGACTATAAGGCGCTGGTCTGCGTCTTCTTTTATGGTGGCAACGACTACGCCAATACGGTTGTGCCCTATGATACCGCCAATTACGACCTCTACAGCGCCCTGCGTGGCGGCGGTCCTGGCCGGACGCGCGGCAATATCGCCTATGGCCGTGACGAACTGACGCCGACCGCCCTGACGCCGGTCGTGGCTCAGACCCTGACGGACAATCTGCAATTTGCCTTGAATCCGCGACTGACGGACCTGACCTCGCTGTTCCATGCCGGCCATGCCGCCGTCCAGCTCAATGTCGGCCCGCTGGTCGTGCCGACGACCAAGGCGCAGTTCCAGAGCAACGGCGTGCCGCTGCCGCCCAAGCTATTCTCGCACAACGACCAGCAGTCGGTGTGGCAGGCCCTGGGTTCCGAAGGCGCCACCGTCGGCTGGGGCGGACGCATGGGCGACCTGGCCCTGTCCAGCAATACCAACAGTCTGCTGACCTGTATCTCGGGCTCCGGCAATGCCGTCTTCGTTTCGGGTAACGACGCCCTGCAGTACCAGATCAGCCCGGATGGCGCGATCCCGATCTGGGCGGCCAAGGGCTGGGCCTTCGGCTCGAGCCAGGTATCCGATACCTTGCGCACCCTGATCACCCAGCCCCGCACCCACGTGCTCGAAAACGAGTTTACCCGGGTCACCCAGCGTTCCATGGTCATGGAAGGCATCGTCAATACGGCGCTCAATCCGGTTACGCTTACAACCAACTTCGATGTCGACGGCAAGCCGAACGGCTTGGCCAACCAACTGAAGATCGTCGCCCGCCTGATCGGTGCGCGTGCCGCCCTGGGCTCGAAGCGTCAGGTCTTCTTCGTCTCGATGGGCGGTTTCGATAACCACGACGGCCTGATGGAAAACCATCCCGGCCTGATGGCAGGCTTCAACGAGGCGATCAACGCCTTCTATGCGGCGACCGTCGAACTGGGCGTGGCCGACAAGGTGACAACCTTCACGGCGTCGGACTTCGGCCGCACCCTCAGCTCCAACGGCAACGGCTCCGACCATGGCTGGGGCTCGCACCACTTCGTCGTCGGCGGCGCGGTCAAGGGCGGGCGCTTCTACGGCACGGCGCCGCATGTCTCCGTCGATACGGATGACCAGGTCGGCCAGGGCCGCCTGCTGCCGTCAACCTCGGTCGATCAGATGGCGGCGACCCTGGCGCGCTGGTTCGGCATGTCGAACTCGGACCTGCCGCTGATCCTGCCGCGGATCAACAACTTCGCGACGTCCGATCTGGGCTTTATGGTTTAGTCCACTTCAATCCGCCAGAACGCGGTGAAGCTTCCGCGCCAGTTGGTCCGGCGTAAACGGCTTCTGCAGCATCTCGACTCCGGGCGCCAGTTGGCCGTTCTGCACCACGGCGTCGTACGGGTAGCCCGATGTATACAGCACCTTGAGCTGCGGCCGCAGGGTGACGGCGCGTTGCGCCAATTCGCTGCCCATCATGCCCGGCATGACGACATCGGTGAACAACAGGCCGATATCAGGATGGCCGGCCAGCAGATCCAGCGCCGCTGCGCCGCTCGATGCCTCGATCACGGCATAGTTCAGGTCCTGCAGGGTTTGGACCGCGACCGCGCGGACGCCCTCCTCGTCCTCGACGACAAGCACCTTCTCAACAGGGGTATGGGCGGCGATGGCCGGCGCCTCCGTTGCCATGACGGGCTTGGCGGCATCCGCTCCCGTATAGCGCGGCAGGTACAGTTGGACGCGCGTGCCCTCGCCCGGCTTCGACGCGATATCGGCGTGCCCGCCCGACTGCTTCAGGTAGCCGTGAATCTGGCTGAGGCCCAGACCCGTACCCTGGCCCACCGTCTTGGTCGTGAAGAAGGGCTCGAAGGCGCGGCTGAGCACCTCTTCGGTCATGCCGGTGCCCGTATCGCTGACGACAATAACCGCATATTCGCCCGGGCTGACATCCGGCCCCGCATTCTCTGCGGCACTGAGGTCGGCATTGTGCGTGGCAATGGTCAGCCGGCCGCCCAGCGCCATGGCGTCACGACCGTTGATCGCCAGGTTGAGGATGGCATTTTCGAGTTGGCTGGGATCGATCCGCGACGTCCACAGGCCGTCCGAAAGCTGCAGGTCGACGGCAATATGTTCGCCGAGCGTCGAGCCCAGCATGTCCGCCATGTGGCTGATCAAGGCATTGATATCGGTGACGGCCGGTTGCAACGGTTGCTTGCGGGCAAAGGCCAGCAGGCGCCGGGTCAGGGTGGCGCCGCGCCGCGCACCATCAAAGGCCGCGTCGATATGCTGCCCGATCTGCGTATCGCCGCGCGCCACGCGACGTTGCGCCAGGTCGAGATTGCCGATGATGATGCTGAGGAGATTGTTGAAATCGTGCGAGATGCCACCGACCAATTGACCAACCGCTTCCAGCCGTTCGTACTGCGCGACTTTTTCTTCCGCCATGTGGCGCCCCGACATTTCCTCACGGAGTTTCGCATTGGCGGCGACCAGTTCGGCGGTGCGCGTCTCGACCCGCTGCTCCAGGCCGCGCAGCAGATCCTCGCGCGCCGCCTCGGCACGTGTCATGCGCCTATAGGCGCGGAAGAAGGCGTCGATCAGCCAAACCAGGGGAATGCCGACCAGGAAATAGACGAACAGCGCCACCGCGCTCGACGACCATGGAAATCCGAATTGTCCGGCCGCGGGAAACAGGAAGCGCCATGCCAGGATGCCCGACACCGCCATGGCCAGCAATCCGGGGCCGCGGCCGCCGATATAGGTCGTAATGAAAATGGCAGGGAGGAAGGTCAGAAAAGGCAGGCCGTGCTGATGCGGCAGGATGAGCAGCCGCAACCCAAGGCTACCACTGGCCAGCAGGACCGCTGCGGCATAGGCCCAGGCCGGTCGGGCCTCAATCCAGTCTTTCGCATCCCCGATCCGCATGAGCCAATGTTACCTCATGGTCCGGCCGAAATAAAGCGGGTTGCGTTAACCCTTTTCGTGCAACCGCTCTTAAACAATTCCATATAATCTGAAATTTGGATTTTTACGGAGTGCGTCCATGTCGATGCTCACCACGGCCATTTCCGGCGTCACCGCCGCCAGCGCACGCTTCGACAAGGCTGCGACCAGCATGGTGAACGACGCAGCCCAGGGCAAGGACATCGTCTCCGACCTGGTTGAACAGATCGACTCGCGCAACGCCTTTCACGCCAGCGTCAATGTCGTCAAGGCGGCCGACGAGATGATGGGCCGTCTTTTGGACATCAAAGCTTGATGCCGCTCAAGCGCCGCTAGGCTCGCGCAAACGTGCGCGACGGGCCTTGCCCTTGCCAAATTTCCAGGAAATTTGGAAAAGTTTCTCCCTGAAGCCTGTAAAAAGCCCGCCGGTTTGCACCGACGGGCTCTTTTTTTGACTTTGAGGTCCGGGTCCCGGATCAGTAGTCTTCATCTTCCTCGGGTTCGGAACGCTTGCCGCCACCGGCACCAAAGACGTCTTCCAGCGACAGTTCCTGCTTGCGGGCATAGGGGCTGTCGTCTTCGTCCTCGATCGCAGGTTGGACGGTCACCGCCGGCTTCAGCGACGGATCGTCCAGCGGGATGCCCAGCTTTTCGGCCTGCTTGCGCTTGGCGTCGGCGGCCTTCTTGACTGCGGCGTCGAGTTCGATCTGGCCGATCAGGCCGAGCGTCACCGGGTCGACCGGCTTGATATTGACGGCATTCCAGTGGCCGCGCGAACGGACTTGCTCGATGGTCGACTTGGTGGTGCCCAGCAGCTTGGAAATCTGCGCATCGGTGATTTCGGGGTGGTGCTTGACGAACCAGGCGATGGCGTCCGGACGATCCTGGCGGCGCGACACCGGTGTATAGCGCGGCGCCTTCTTGGCCGGCTTCAGCAGTTCGGCGTGACGGCTGACCAGGGCCTTCATCATATATTTGTCGTTCTTTTCCGCCTTGTCGAGCTCTTCACGGGTCAGCTGGCCATTGGCGATCGGGTCGGCGCCGCGGATATCACGCGCCACTTCGCCGTCGGCAATGCCCTTCACCTCAAGCAGGTGCAGGCCGCAGAAGGCCGCGATCTGTTCGAAGGCCAGCGAAGTATTGTCGACCAGCCACACGGCAGTGGCCTTGGGCATCAGGATGTCGGACATCGTCTTTTTTCCTTATAGGGCTGTCCAGAAATAGCTACGCCCGGCTTTTGCAGCCGGGCGTGTGGGTTGGCCAAGGGTATAAAGCGATTTTTCACCAAAGGGAAGAGGGTTGTGAAATGGCCTTGTCCGGCTATGAAAGTCGCGGTACGGGAGGGGACGCTATGTTCGGCTGGTTCAAGAAGAATCAAATCGAAACGCCACTGGTGGCTCCACCACAGGTATCAGCGCTGCAGGAAGGTTTGCTGGGTGTCATTACCGGCCATGGTCTGGATGTTCATGTCTATCACGACTGGTGCCTTGTCGACAACGCCATGCCAGGTCTGCGCGCCATTCAGGGACCTATCGTGCCGAATAGTGCGAAGATCACCAACAGGATCGACATCGAACTCAGATTGAAGGCCGATCGCGCCATCTACGAATGCTATGGAGGGGTAGGAGAAGACGAACACGCAGCGATGGGCGACGTTCTGTACACCTTCTGTTGTGGTACATTTCACGTATACCTTTCGGCTTTCTGGGATCACCACGAGCCCGGCCAGGTCGATATCGAAACCTGGTCGATCCATGGACAGGAATGGATTGTCTACGTGGGCAACGCGATCTTCAAGACCTATAACAACCAGGCGTTCGGGCTGGCTCCCGACTATGGCGAGACCATCAGGCGTCTTGCCAGCGGCCTGCCATTAGGCGAGGACTATCACTGGATATCGGTCTATATCCATGCGCTGAACGGACAGGTCGGCGCCGACACTTCTCTCGACAACCAGCCCTGGCCAGAGCTGAACGAGAGTCTGGCTCACCTTGCCTGGCCAGCGCCGGCGACTGGGTTCGCCAGCAGCCGCAACTTCATATTGTTGAAGCGGCAGGCTTAAGCGACTTCCTGTCACGTATCGACATTGATAGCGTCCGCGCGCCAACCGATGGCGATGCCCTTGCCGCCTTCAACAAAAACGAAGACATCGCCGTCGTACATAAATTTCTGAATGCGGTAGACCTCGGCCAAATCTCCGGGACGGCAGGCCACGCTCTCCCTGACATAGCGCTCGCACGCGAAGGGACCGTCATCACGCAGCCCCTTGTTGATAAGGCTCCGTTTTGCCTGTTCCCGACTGTCCCCTATGTGGACGCCGAACCTCGAGCCTGAACGGATATAACCGTTATATGTGCCGTTCGTGCCGAGCGGAATCGGAAATGTCGTCCCTGCAAGGGCTGGCGTTGCCAGCAAACCCAACAGAACGGCCGGCAAGCGCAGGAATATCATTGTCGCTTTACCTCCAGCACCACCTTGCCGCAGTGGCTGCGGTCCCCCCACCACTTGCGGCCTCAGGTTAAACGGCTCTTGAGCCGCGTGATGATGTCCATCCGATCATGCAATATCGCCAGAATAACCGGCACAGCGTCGGCACGCGGCAAACAGAATATGTAATGCCGTCCGCTCTTCGCCATGCGCAGTTGAGGATGTACCGCACTTAGGTCTCTAAACAGCCCTTCACCTCTGGCGACGGCCGATGCAGCATCTTCGAGTTGACGGATATAGGTCAGGCATTGCGCCTCGCCCCATGTCCTGTGGGTATCGCGCGCGATCCCTTTCAGATCGCCGGACGCCCCCTTCGCCAGCACATAATCCCGGCTCACGCGCCAGTGCCGGGATTCAACTCGGCTTCAGCAATCTCGGTGAAACTGCGCGTATCCACCTCGCCTCTGTCGGCTTCCGCGATACGCTGTTCAAGCAACCCTCTCAATGCCGCCAGCGCCGCCTGCTCACCGGTATCGGATGGAAAGAGCCGTTCAATGGCGTACTCGCGAATGGTCTTGCCTTGCAGAGCTGCCAAGGCCTTGAGGCTTTGGTGCTGCTGATCGGTTACATCGATGGTCAATCGGCTCATGATTATCAAGCCCTTGGTATACTAACGGCATGGACCATACCACAAATGTGAGTCTGCATATAAGCACATTTGTGATCCGATGTCATGGCCACGTTCTATCCCACCTCCAGCACGATCTTGCCGCAGTGGCTACCATCGGTCCATTCGTGCGCACGAGATGCATCGGCGAAGTCGAACACCTCCGCCAGGACAGGCTTGATTAACCCCTGCTCGATCAGCGGCCAGACCCGCTCGTGGACCTTAGCGGTCAGGCGCGCCTTTTCATCCGCCGAGCGTGGTCGCAGCATCGAGCCCGTAATCACCGCCTGCTTCTGCATGATGCGGCGTAGATCCAGCTCGACCACCGCCGAGCGGCCAACGCCGACCTGGACCATTCTGCCCTTCATATTGAGGCACAGGAGGTTTTTCGCCACAAAGTCGCCGGCGACGATATCGAGCACGACGTCGGCGCCTCCGAACGCCTTCACGCCGCCGACAAAATCCTCGTCCGCTTGCGTGTCGATGACCAAGTCGGCGCCAGGTCCCTTGCGAAGGCGCATTTGTCCGCTCCGCGCGCCGTGGCGATGACTTCGGCGCCGACTTGGTCATCTGGATGGTCATGGCCCCTGTTCCCGAATTGCCGCCGTGGACCAGAACGGTCTCACCCGCCTGCAGTGCCCCGTATTCGATCAGATTGGCGTAGACGGTGAGTGCGGCCTCTGGCAGGGGCGCCGCCTCTGCTAAACTCCAGCCCTTTGGCACCGGCAGCAGATGGCGCATGTCGACGGCGACAAATTCGGCATATCCACCGCCGTTGACCAGGGCGCAGACCTCATCACCGACCTACCAAGCCACCTCATCGCTCGATCCGCCCCGACACCTCGAACCCCAGGCCAGGCGCTGCGCCCGGCGGTGGCGGGTACAGGCCACGCCGTTCCAAGAAACGTCCGGGAGCCCAACTGCACCAGATCCTGATGCTATCCCTCGATCCGGTAGTGGATCGGCTTGAAGGCGTAGTTGTTCGATTGCAGCGCCGAGCACGCCGTCAGGGCAACAATCAGGTCCATCGCGGCTTCGAACAGGATATGGTCGCCCGCCTTGCTGAGTGGCGGATCGACCGTAAGCACGCCCGTCTCGCCATCGACCTGGACATTCATGAAGATGTTGAAGGCCACAGGTATCTGGTCCGGCTTGATACCATAGGGCGCCAGAGCGTTGGACAGGTTGCCGAAACAACCGTGGTGCGGATGTTCGTCACCATAGATGATGCGAAACGTATCCTTCGAGCACGGCGTCAGCAGGAAGTCATGGCGGCCGACCGTGTCCTCGACAATGCGCATCATGACGGTGCTGCGGTTGGAATAGAGCGGATCACCCGTGCTCAGGAACAGCTTGCTGGCATAGTCGAGCGTACGGCCCGACGAGATGACCTCATCCGTGTCGTGCGCGTTGAAAGCCAACATGTCCGACACCTGTTCGCCATTCGGATCGATGACGCGCAGGCGCTGGCCCTTATTGAGGCGGAAGGCGGCGCCCGAGCGCGCCGGAATCTCGGTGATCATTGGTTTTCCTCTATCAGTCGGCGCAAAGCCGCACCCAGGCGCGTCATGGAGCGGATCTTGTCGCGCCATGACAGGGCGATGACCGGGCCGACGTCGGTTTTGTTGACGTCAACGATATAGATGCGACCGTCGTTGCGATCGCGCAGAATATCCAATCCGCCGCAGTCCAGCCCCATACGGGCGTTGAAACGGCGGATCTGCTCGATTTCGGCCGGAGAAAACACCTCGGTCGGCTCCGCCAGACGGGCGCGGCGGTTGTTGATCGAAAACCGGCCTTCCGGCGTCTTGGTCTTGATCCATACCACGACGGGTTCACCACCGACGCACGGCGTGCGCAGGTCGTTGCAGCAGTCGTGGTCGTCCCGCGTATCGACCACGCGCTGATAGACCTTGTCGTTCAGGGGCGTCAGCGGCGCCATGACGATACGGCCGTCATGGACGCCATTTCTATCCGACTTTTCAACGATTTCGCCGTGAACAGCCGTCGGATCGACGGTCAACGGATAGCCGAAAACCTCTTCGAAAACCCGGGCAACACGACTTTTCGAAATGTCCGTGCAGCCGTGGTTGATGCGCAGCGGCAGCAGGGACGGCGCAGGTTCACCCTGGGTGACGTCCTCGAAATAGAAGGCGGCGTGAGCATCGCCGGGTGATGTCGCGAGGTCCATGCCGCCCCACATGGCGATGCCACGCGACATGTACCACGGCCCAGGACAGTCGGGTGCATACCAGATGCTCAGGCGTTTGGCGGATCGCGCACGGACGACGACGGTGCCCACCACCAAGATGGCGAGATAGACGGCCCAGCTGGCAATTTCGCTGATGACGGCGCGCGTCGGTTTAAGGTGGATGCCGGTCTTGCGGACATAGAAGCCGCCATCGCGCCAACTGAATTCTTCAAGCCAGCCGCCCTGGCGGACCGACTTTTGTGGCACGTCTTCGCGCAGAGGAAGGCTTTGCTCCGCTATCGCCATGGGCACTTGCCCCGTCTGCAGGTTTGCCCATTACAAGCTTGCATGTCACCGTCCCTGGCCAGCCCGATTGAAAGACAGTAGGAAGATACGTATAAGGACGGCGTCACGAAACTGCCGCAATATGTAAGCATCTTATAAACAGACGCAGCCGTTGTCACCCACCGTGTTCTTATCGCCTTCTTGCAAGCGTCCCAGTCGTTTCCGAGTTCCCTCTTACCGGTTGTCCACTAGGTTAAGCTTCCAGCAAAGGAAGGCGTATCTGTGTATTTTTCCTCGACTTCCCCGGAAGATTCCGTTGGCGCCGAAAGCGCTCTGGTGGAACGATTCGAAGCCTATATCCGTGACAAGGCCTTCCCCTGCGTAGGGGCCAAATCTGCCCTTTCCCGCCATCAGATGCAGTTCTTCGTCGCCGGCGATATGCGCTGTCCGCGCGACGACGTGGCTTTGTATGAGTCGCTTCGCGACTTTGCCCGTGCGTTCAAAAGCGATGGAAAACCTTTCCAGAGTTTTGTCGCCCTGTTCGAGACGGCGGAGACACTGGACGAAGCGGCGTTCGAGCAGGCCATGTGGCGGCGGTTGCAGGCCCTGGAAGCGATCGATGCATTACGTGGCGAGATTTACGATCCGAGGGTCAGCCCCGACGTCGACAATCCACATTTCTCGCTGAGTTTCGGTGGCGAAGCGTTCTTTGTCGTCGCTCTGCATCCGGGCGCCTCACGACCTGCCCGGCAGTTCGAAGTGCCGGCCCTGGTGTTCAATCCGCATGCCCAGTTCGAAACCCTGCGCTCAGAAGGCAAGTATGAAGTCTTGCGTGACAGCATTGTCGAGCGCGACATCGCCCTGGCGGGCAGCGCAAATCCGATGCTGGCGCGGCACGGCGAGGTGTCGGAGGCACGGCAATATAGCGGCAGGACGGTCGAGGACGGCTGGAAGTGTCCTATGCATCGCACACATTCTTAAACGTCGATGTTCAGCGCTTCGAGATAGGCACGCCTGATCGACTGACGGACCTTGAAGAATTCCGCCCACACATCCGCACGGCGCTCAAGAACGGTCTCCATGGTGAACTGCGACGGCTTCAGGGCCGGTGTCAGTTCATCCCAGGCGAGCGGCGTCGATACATGAGCGCCAGGCCGGGCGCGTACCGACCAGGCCGAGACGGCGGTCGCCGTGTGATCGTTGCGCAGATAGTCGACGAAAATCAGGCCCTTGCGCTTTTCCTTGCTCATGGTGGCAATAAAGGTCTCCGGCGCGTCGTGTGCCATGGACTGGGCGGTGGCGCGGGCAAAGGCCTTGACCGTCGCCCAGCTATAGTCGCGGTCCAGCGGCACACAGACGTGCAAGCCCTTGCCGCCCGTGGTCTTGAGAAAGCTGTGCAGACCCAGTTCGCTCATGCGGTCGCGAACCTCGAACGCGGCGTTCACCAGAGTATCCCAGGCGACCTCCGGATCCGGGTCGAGGTCGAAGATCATCCGGTCGGGACGGTCGGGGTGTGACGCCAGGCAACCCCAGGGGTGGAGCTCGATCACGCCCCACTGGATGAGGCTGATCAGGCCCTGCTCGTCCTTGATCATCAGATAGTCGTCATCGCGGCCTCTCACCGGAATGCCAGTGTCGTAGATATGTTCCGACGGACCCGTCGCCATGTGACGTTGGAAAAAGCAGGCCTCGCCTATACCTTCGGGACAGCGCAGCATCGATAATGGCCGGTTGACAAGGAAGGGCAGGATGCGGTCCGCGACCCTGTGGTAATAGTCCGCCAGGTCGAACTTGGTGATGTCGGTGTCCGGGAAGATAATCCGCTCGGGATGCGATATGCCTATGCCGGCGACCTCGGGCCGGTTGCGGGGTGACTTTGCTGCCGCAGGCTTGGCAGGTGTTTCGGCGTCCTTGACCTCCATATCGGCCTCCTGATCAACTTGCCTTCTTGTGGTGGACGGGCTTTTCCTTTGCGGTGGCCTCAGGCGCCTTCAGGCTGCGGCGGAGTGCATCCATCAGGTTGACCACCTTGGCCGGGGCGCGTTCTTCTTTCGGTGCTGCGGGTTCTCGGTGCTCGACCCGGGCATCGATCAATTCCTGAAGTGCCTCGCGATAGTGGTCATGGAACTTGCCGGGATCGAACTTCGCCGCCTTGCGTTTGATCAATTCCAGCGCCAGGTCCAGTTCCTCGGAATCGCTTTCCTTGTCCTTGATGCCTTCGAAATAGGGATCGGCGTCCTTGATCTCGTCCTCGTAGCGCAGGGTCTCGATCATCAGGCCGCTACCATGGGGCTTGATCGCGCACAGACGCTCGCGACCGCCGATGGCCAACTGCCCCACACCGACCTTGCCGGCCTTGCGCAGGGCGTCACGGATGACCCGGAATGTGGCCTCATCGCCCCTGGCGGCCGGGGCGACGAAATAGGGGGATTCGAAATAGACCGGATCGATGGCGGCGGCGTCGACAAACTGGGTTATGTCGAGCGTCTTGCTGGACGGGATCTTCAGTTCCTTGATCTCGTCCGGATCGATCAGGACATATTCGCCCTTCTCGACCTCATAGCCCTTGACGATATCGTCGCGCTCGATCGTCTTGTCGCCGGCCACCAAACGCTGGTGGACGCGCTCGCCGGTCGGCTTGTAGATTTCGTGAAAGGCGATCTGCTTGCTGCGGTTCAGCGCGGCATAGACATTGACCGACAATGTAACCAGCGACAGGCGGATATTGCCGCTCCAGTAAGGGCGCAGGGCCATGACGATCTCCCGATAGGTAAGGCCACAGTGTGCTGACTGCGCCGTAAGTTTTCAGTAGGAATTCGAAGCCTGCAGGCGGTCGGAAACCGTTCTGAAAATATTGTGAGGGGCAAGACGGGAAAACATATTGAAGCTGTCCGTAGCATGGGGCATTCAATAGCTACGGCCGGTGGGGATGCCTGTCCGTTTTTGAGGGGGACGACTCCATGACGACTTTTGTTGCCGGTCTTGGCAATGACACCTTTACCGGTTCCGCGGATAGCTCGGACACGGTAGACTATAGTGACCCGTCAGCTACCGATGCCGGCATTCTGGTCAATCTGCAATATGATCCGACCTATGTGGGACGTGGAGAAGGCAGCGACGAGCTGATTTCGATCGAAAACATTATTGGCACGGCTTTCAATGATACGGTGTTTGCCACAAATGGAGGTGTTCATACCTTGTCACTCGGGGGCGGCAATGACGAGTTCCTGACCGGCGGCGGGGGTATCTGGACGCTGGATGGTGGCGACGGCAACGACTTTTGGGGGGCGGACTATATAAGCGCCACGCAAAATCTGACCCTGGCCTATGACACGGCGACGGGCTCGGGCAGCCTGACCGGCGGCACAACCTTCAGCCATATGGAACGTATCGGCGTCACCTTCGGCAGCGGCAATGATACGATCGCCATTACCGGCAAACTCACCGGCTTCAACTCTATGGGCAGTACCCTGCAAACCTATGACGGGGACGACACCATTACGATGGGCGGCTTTAGCGGCCTCAACCATAGTCTCCGCGGCGGACGGGGTTTCGATACACTGAACCTGACTCTGACCGACGATATGAATGCGTCGAACACCTATGTCACCCGTGATGATGGCATGATGACGATCGATGTTATTGCCAGCACCGGAGCGCTCCGCGCTGAAGAATTCGAGTCGGTCAACTACGCTCTGGATAATGGCGATAACCGTGTGGTTTTCAACGGTACATCCGGGTCCGTGCACGTCGACGGACGCGGCGGAACGGACAAGCTGGAGCTGGATATCGCCTCGTCCGGCCGACTGGTCAATGATGTCGTGTGGACCATTACCGGCTCGGTGACCACGGCATCGAATATCGGCTTTTTCGATCATTTCGAGACCATCCAACTCCGCCTGGGCGGCGGCGTCAACGTCCTGCATATGGGCGATGAGGCCGACAAGATCTCGTCCGAAGCGGGCCGGGACACGATCTATGGCGGCGGTGGCAATGACGACCTGCGCGCCAATTTCCTGTTCAATCCGGCCAAGGCCGTCACCTATCATGGCGGAGACGACAACGACACCCTGACCGGCGGCGCCGTCGGCGACCAGTTGTATGGCGATGCCGGACTTGACCTGCTGATTGGCGATAACGGCAGCGACAGGCTGGATGGCGGCACGGGTAACGACACAATGGTCGGCGGCGCGGGCAACGATATCTACTATGTCGACAGCGCAAGCGACGTGGTCACAGAGCTGACGCGGGAAGGCGACGACCTCGTATTTTCGTCTGTTAATTATGCGCTGGGCGCCAATGTCGAACGGCTGGAACTAGGCGACGACGCTGGCAATATCAATGGCACCGGCGGCAACGGTAACGACACCATCTACGGCAATGCCGGTGATAATGTGCTGACGGGTGGTGCCGGCAACGATGCCCTTATGGGCCGGGCCAATTATTTTGGCAGCACCTCCTGGACCTCGGAGGCCGGTAACGACACGATCCATGGCGGAACTGGCAATGACGGGGTGTCCGGCGGCGGTACGGCCGGGCATCTGGCCAGCCTGTACGGCGACGCCGGCGATGACATCGTCGCTACCGCCACCTACGCCGACGTTGATGGTGGTGACGGCAAGGATCAGTTGCAATTCTATTTTTACGACTACGCGCAGGACATAGGGCACGGCGTTTGGCTCGACGTTTCCACGGTGCCCGACGGCGGCGTGGTCTATAGCCCGGGCGGCGGCACGGTCCGTAATTTCGAAACCTTCTACCTCACCGGTACGAATTTCGGCGACATCCTGATCTCAGCCAGCGGCGACGACACCGTACAGGGTCAGGGCGACAATGACCGGTTGGAGGGCGGTGGTGGCAACGACTCTCTCGAAGGCGGAACGGGCATCGACACCTTCGATGGCGGGCTGGGCGATGATACTTTTGTCGTCGACAACACCGCCGAAGTGGTGACGGAACTGCAAGACCAGGGCACGGATACCATCTTGTCGAGTGCGACCTATGTCCTGGACGCCAATGTCGAGGTCCTGACCCTGACCGGCGCATTCGTTATCAACGGCACGGGCAATGGGCTCGACAATCGGCTGAACGGAAATTTCAACGACAACCGGCTGGATGGCGGTCTGGGCGCTGACACCCTGACGGGCCGCTACGGCAATGATGCCTATGTCGTGGACAATGCCGGCGATGTCGTGGTGGAGGCCGTTGGCGAAGGTGTGGATACGATCCAGTCCCTGCTTACGACGACTCTGACGCCCAATATCGAAAACCTGCTCCTGACGGGGTCAGACGCACTAAATGGCACCGGCACAGCGACGGCGAATGCGCTGACCGGCAACAGCGGCGCTAACGCACTTTCGGGCTTGGGCGGCGACGATACCTTGACCGGCGGTTACGGGGACGATGTCCTCGACGGCGGAGACGGCAATGACATGCTGGACGGCGGCCAGGGGAACGATTCGCTCTATGCCGGAGCGGGTGACGATACTGTGCATGGCGGAGATGGCTATGACGTCATCTATGGCGGCACAGGCGTCAACAGGCTGTATGGCGATGCCGGCGACGACTACATCCAGACCCAGACCGACAGCTACGGTTCGACCTATGACGGCGGCGACGGACGCGACACCGTCGACTACAGCTGGAAGTTCGGCGCCCAGCTGGTGCGTATCGATCTGACGGACGGCACCTACAGCGACGATGGCGGCATCGAAACCGTCATCAATTTCGAAAGCGTGCTGGGAACTCAAGGATCAGATATGATCACCGGCAATGGCGAAGCTAATTCGCTTTACGGCTATGACGGCAACGACGTGCTCGGCGGCCTGGATGGTGATGACGTTCTCAATGGCGGCAATGGCAATGACACGATCTTCGGCGGTGCGACGGGCACGTCCGCCTTCGATACAGTCGATGGCGGTGAAGGCGAAGATCTGATCTACAGCTCGGGCTCCGGAACGTATCTCGGCGGGGCCGGCAACGACTATATCCGTGCGCAAGCCACCTATGGCATCGGCGAGACCCTGGACGGCGGCCTGGGCAACGATACGCTCGACACCACAGCCTATGCCGGGGATTACAAGATCGACCTGACCCTTGGAACGACCAATGTTAGTTCCGGCACCGAGTCTTTCATTCAGTTCGAGAACGTCCTGACCGGCGGTGGCAACGACTCGATCACCGGAACCGGCGGCGACAACCAGATCTGGACCGGTGCGGGCAATGACGTTCTCGAAGGCCTCGGCGGCAATGACTGGCTGGTTGGCGGAGCTGGCCTCGATACCCTGGTCGGCGGCCTGGGCGACGATACCTATATTGTCGAAGATACAGCGGCCTTCATCCAGGAATCGTCCGGCCAGGGTACGGATCTCGTTCAGGCCAATGTATCCTATACGCTGGGGGCAGGCGCCTATGTCGAGAACCTGATCTTGCTGGGGATGGCCAATATTGACGGCAAGGGCAATGGCCTCGGCAATGGTATCATAGGCAATTCAGGCAATAACCGGCTGGACGGCAGCGGCGGCGCCGACACCCTGACCGGCGGACTGGGCGACGATACCTATGTCCTCGATACGACCGGCGATCTTGTGGTGGAGGCGGTTGGCGAAGGCATGGACACGATCCAGGCGTCGTTCACGGTCACCCTGACGGCGGCCATCGAGAATCTGATCCTGACCGGAACCGCCACGGTCAACGGCATCGGCAATGCCGGCAATAACGGCATCACCGGCAATAGCGGCAATAACACCCTGACCGGACTGGGCGGCAGTGACTGGTTGTCCGGCGGTCTGGGCGCAGATACGCTGATCGGCGGCCTGGGCTATGACACCTATGTCGTCGACAATGCCGGCGACTTCGTGACGGAGATGAACGGTCAGGGAATGGATACAGTGCTGTCGTCCGTATCCTTCACCCTGAGTAACGCCCTGTCGATCGAGATCCTGACCCTGACCGGACCTCAGCATATTAATGCCACAGGCAATGCGTTCGCCAATACGCTGAACGGCAATTCCGGCAACAACACGCTGAACGGCGGATCGGGCGCGGATACGATGAACGGCGGTGCCGGTCACGATATCTATGTCGTCGAGAATGCAGGCGATGTCGTCGTCGAAGGGCTGAACGCCGGCATCGATACCGTGCAGTCGGCTGTGACCTATGTTTTGGGCGACAATGTCGAGAACCTGACCCTGGCCGGAAGTATGGCCATCAACGGTACCGGCAACGCGCTGAACAATACCATCTACGGCAATGCCGGGGCTAATCTCCTGACCGGCGGAGGTGGCACGGACAAGATCTATGGTCGCGGTGGAAATGACACCTACATAGTTGACAGCGTCAGCGTAGGGATTTCCGAACAGCTGGGCGGCGGCGATGCCGGGGGGATCGATGAAGTCCGCGCGTCGGTCTCCTACTCCCTGAAGGATTATTTCGAAAACCTGACCCTGACGGGTACGGGCAATATCAACGGCGTCGGCAACGGGCTGAACAATCAACTGACGGGCAATTCCGGCAACAATTTTTTGACCGGTGGTGCGGGGAATGACACTCTTGCCGGCGACCTGGGGGCGGATCAGTTCGTCTTCGGCGCCGGGTCGGGTGTCGATACGGTCAGCGATTTCAGCGTGGCGCAAAACGACCGGATCAATGTTCATGGCCTGACGCACGGCGTTGTCGGCGGCGGCGGCATCGTGCTTAGCCAGGTCGGCAGCGATACGGTGATCGATCTGGGTGGCGGGAACATCGTGACGGTCCTGAGCGCCCTGGCAGCCGATGTCGCCAGCCACATGGTGTGGTAGGCGGCGCCGGACAATCATATTGTTGACGAACGACGGTCGTGATACGCCTCTATGCCGCGTCAGGCCCAGCGCGGACGCGCTGCAACCTTGCGTGCCCCAGTCCGCGTTTGCGTAGCCGACCTTGTTCCGCGCTCCCCCATACACCCGCCACCCTGGCGCTTTATCAGGCAAATTTCCATGACTCGTTCCTTTGCAACGCTCGCCGACCTGAGCCAGGCCGACATGACCTCCGGCGCCCAGGCCTCCCCAGCAGCATCACCTGTTTCCGGGGGCGTCATGCAGGCCTTTATCGTCGGCGATGACAGCAGCGAAAACCTGTCGGGCACCAATAGCGACGATACGATCGTTGCCAATGGCGGCAATGATACGATTTCCGGCCTGGACGGCATGGACTTGATTTCCGGCGGTGACGGGGATGATGTGATCTCCGGCGGCGCCGGTGACGACAATGTCGACGGTGGCCAAGGTAACAACCTCATCGACGGCGGCGAGGGCAATGATGCGCTCGGAGGCATGGGGGATGACACCATGTCCGGCGACGGCGGCAACGACACCTATATTGTCGGCAGCCTGGGCGATGTGGTGACCGAGACGTCGGGCCAGGGTACGGATATTGTCCTGGCGGCCGTCGACTATCTCCTGGCTGACAATGTCGAAAACCTGACCTTCCAGACTGGCGGCGACCGGGTCGGCATCGGTAACGGGCTTGATAACATCATCGTCGGAAACGAAGGCCATAATCAGTTGCTGGGAATGGGCGGTCAAGACTCGATCAGCGGCGACAACGGCAACGATGCTCTGTCAGGCGGTAGTGGCGACGACACCCTGTCTGGCGGAGATGACGAGGACGGTCTGAACGGCGGCGACGGCAATGACAGCCTGACGGGCGGTTTAGGCAACGACACGATCGTCGCCGGGTCGCAGGGCGACACCGGGTATGACCTTGCCTATGGTGGCGACGGCAATGACTCGCTCACCGGCACCGGGACCGGCAGCTATTTCGGCGAGGGCGGCAATGATACCTTTTCCTCGGGCGTCACCTTTGGCAGCGGCGAGCAGGGCGACGGCGGCGACGGAGTCGACACGCTCGACAACAGTCTTATAACGGCCGACTACGGGGTCGATCTGGCCTCGGGCATGACCAACT
The DNA here is from genome assembly GCF_056404555.1 of Asticcacaulis sp. P2_C5. Classification (NCBI taxonomy): domain Bacteria; kingdom Pseudomonadati; phylum Pseudomonadota; class Alphaproteobacteria; order Caulobacterales; family Caulobacteraceae; genus Asticcacaulis; species Asticcacaulis sp. P2_C5. The sequence continues at coordinate 156,596 of NZ_JBFUDU010000003.1, read as the reverse complement.
ATTCGGCGATCGTCAATGAGCATTTCACCAATTTCGAAAACGCCATAATGGGGTCCGGCTATGATACCGTCTCCGGTACGACCGGCGATAACAGCCTCCAGGGCGGAGACGGCAACGACCTGCTGACGGGGTTGGCCGGGAATGACCGGCTGGATGGTGAGAGCGGTGCCGATAGCCTGAACGGCGGTACGGGCAATGACACCTATGTGATCGACAATGACGGTGATGCCATAACCGAGCTGGCAGGCGAAGGCGTGGATGAAGTCGACAGTTCGGTCACTGTCACGCTGATCGCCACGATCGAAAACCTGACCCTTACCCGCACGGCCGCCATCGACGGCACCGGCAATGACAGTGACAATGTCATCTATGGCAATGGCGCTGACAATAGCCTGAGCGGCGGCTTGGGCACCGATTCCCTCTATGCCGGTGGCGGTAACGATACCGTTCACGGCGGCGTTGGCGACGACGTCATCTATGGCGGCAATGGCTTCAATGTCATCTATGGCGACGATGGGAACGACTATGTCCAAACCCAGAGCGATTCCTATAATTCCGCCTATGACGGCGGGGCCGGACGCGACACGATCGACTACAGCTGGGTGTTCGGCAACTACAATGCGGTCATCGACCTGACGCTGGGTTCCTATGTCGACAGTTTCGGCAACGAAACCATCCTTAATTTCGAGAACGTACTGGGGACGCAGGGCTCGGAAACGATTATCGGCAATGATTCCGCCAATGGGCTGAATGGCTATGACGGCAATGATAGCCTCAGCGGCCTGGCCGGAGATGACATCCTGAATGGTGGCAACGGCAACGACACGATCGACGCCGGCATAACGGGCAGCGACGCGTTCGATACGATCGACGGCGGCGACGGCAATGACGTTATCTACGGCTCAGGTACGGGCAGCTATCTGGGCGGAGCCGGTGACGACTATATGCGCGCAGACAATACGTTTGGCGTCAGCGAGACGCTGGATGGCGGACTGGGTAACGATACGCTCGACACCACGCAATGGAGTGGAGGCTATGCGGTCAATCTGGCGACGGGTGGCACCACATATGGCGGCGAGTCCTTCGTCAATTTTGAAAATATCAAAACCGGCGATGGCAACGATACGGTCACGGGCACCAGCGGCGCCAATCAGATGTGGACCGGTGCCGGCAACGACTCGATCAATGCAGGCAGTGGCAATGACTGGCTGGACGGCGGCAGCGGCGCCGATACGATGGCCGGCGGCTTGGGCGACGATACCTTCGTCGTCGACAACTCGGCGGACCTAGTCAACGAATCGAATGGCCAGGGCACGGATACCCTCCTGTCGAGCGCGACCCATACCCTGGGCGCGACCTATATCGAGGTCCTCACCCTGACAGGTTCAGCCAATATCGATGCCAAGGGCAATACGGTCAATAATGCGCTGAACGGCAACGCAGGTAACAACAAGCTGGATGGCGGTGTCGGCGCGGACACCCTGACCGGCGGGCTTGGCGATGACACCTATGTTGTCGACAATGCCGGCGATGTCGTCGTGGAGGTCGTCGGCCAGGGGACGGATACACTGCAGACCGTGTTTACGACGACCTTGACGGCGGCGCTGGAAAACCTGGTCCTGACCGGCCAGGTGGCGGTGAACGGTACCGGCAATGCGGGCGACAACAACTTGACCGGCAATTTCGGTTCTAACAGCCTGACCGGACTTGGCGGCAACGACCGGCTGGATGGCGGCGGCGGGACGGATACCCTGGTTGGCGGCCTGGGCAACGACACCTATGTCATCGACAATGCCGGTGATATCTTTACCGAACTGAACAATCAGGGCACGGACACCTTGCTGTCGTCGGTGACGATCGCCCTGACCAATTCCCAGTCGATCGAAACCCTGACCCTGACCGGCCCGGCCCACATCAATGCCAGCGGCAACGCCTCGGCCAATGTGCTGAACGGCAATAGCGGCAATAATGTCCTCAACGGTGGTTCGGGCGCGGATACGATGTCCGGCGGGGCTGGACACGATATCTATGTCGTCGAAAATGCCGGTGACATCGTTACCGAGGGGCTGAATGCCGGCACGGACACTGTACAGTCGGCCGTGGCCTATGTGCTGGGCAACAATGTCGAGAACCTGACCCTGGCCGGCAGTGCCGCCATCAACGGTACCGGCAATGCTTTGGCCAACACCATTTATGGCAATGCCGGCGCCAATCTCCTGACGGGCGGTGGCGGGGCGGACAAGATCTACGGTCGTGGCGGCAATGACACCTATATCGTCGATAATGCCGCCATGGGGATTTCGGAACTGCTGGGCGGAGCTGATGCCGGCGGGGTCGACGAAGTGCGCGCTTCGGTTTCTCATTCGCTGAAGGATTATTTCGAGACTCTTATCCTGACGGGCGTCGGCAATATCAACGGTGTCGGCAACGGACTGGCCAACCACTTGACCGGCAATTCCGGCAACAACCTGCTGACCGGCGGTGGCGGCAACGACACCCTGCTGGGCGGGTCGGGGGCGGATCAGTTCGTTTTTGACGCCGGGTCGGGCGTCGATACTGTGGGCGATTTCTCTGGCTTGCAAAACGACCGGATCAATGTCCATGCCCTGGCTCATGGCGTGGTCAATGGTGGCGGGATCACCTTCAGCCAGGTCGGGCTGGATACGTTGGTCAATCTGGGTAGTGGCAATACGGTGACGATCACTGGCGCGCTGGTTGCCGACGTGCAGAGCCATATGGTCTGGTAAATAGAGCGCCCTGGGCTGCATCTGTGAATATGCAGCCCACAGTCGCTTGACTCTTACACCCCAATGTTATTTTTGGAGAGAACAAAACAGGAACATTGGGCGCTGGAGTGAGAGACTATGTGTTGGAAATCCGAAACCATGCTGCGTGACTTGCCGCCGGACCGGCCGATTGAAATCTGGCGCGACGGCAGGCCGTGCCTGCGCACCACCGCGCGTCAGTTGATGGGTGACGGGCGCTTTCCCGGCTTCATGTTTGTCGATCAGGTCGAATTCGCCTTTGGGTCCGATACCATTCGGGGCAGAGTTTGACCGACAGCCACCTGTGATCACGAAAGCACAGGCGTTTATCCATAAAAAACAATATGTTGCAGTGCGTCATAAAAGCTTGCCGGATTTGACACCATCCCGTCGAAAAAGCTTGGCCAAACCGTCATCATCAGCCGTTAGGCGCTCTCCCCGATACGCCACTTGAGGCGTCAATCGGGGATACAGTCATGAAATTCGCTTTGCTCACATCGGTCGCCGCCTTCGCGCTGCTGACCGGCCAGGTCCACGCCCAAGAGGTCGTGAATGACGTCGCTGCCGACGCCGCCGCGGATACGACCGCCAGCTCAGAAACCATCGAGGTCGTCGTTCTCGGCCACGGCCAGAGCCGCCAGACCCAGACCGTCAAGATGCAAGACCTGCAACAGGTCGCGCCCGGCACCAGCCCGCTGAAGGTACTGAACAAGCTGCCGGGCGTATCGTTCCAGTCGTCCGATCCGTTCGGCGCCTACGAATGGTCGACCCGCATCTCGGTCCGCGGCTTCAACCAGAACCAGATGGGCTTCACCCTGGACGGCGTGACTCTCGGTGATATGAGCTACGGCAACTATAACGGCCTGCACGTTTCGCGCGCCATCATCAATGAAGACATCGCCCGCGCCGACATGGTCCAGGGCGCTGGTGCGCTGGATACCGCCTCCTCCTCCAATATGGGCGGTACGCTGAAGTTCACCTCGCGCGATCCTTCGCAAAAGCTGGGCGGCGAACTGGCCGGCACCCTGGGTTCGGATTCGATGCACCGCCTGTATGGCCGCGTCGAAACCGGTTCGATCGAAGCCCTGGCCGGCCTGCGCGGCTATGTCTCGGCCGTCGATCAGTCGACCGAGAAGTGGAAAGGCGCCGGCCAGCAAAAGGCGCAGCAGGTCGACACCAAGTGGGTGCTGCCCCTGGGCGACGACGGCTCTCTGACCGGCTGGATCAACCATTCGGACCGCAAGGAACAGGATTATCAGGACCTGTCGTTCGAAATGATCGACCGCCTGGGCTATGACTGGGACAATTTCCAGCCGAACTGGGCCCTGGCCAATACGATCGCCAAGGACTACCAGCAGGGCATCGCCTTCCCCGCCCCGATCACCTCGGTTGATGACGCCTATTATTACGGCGCCGGCGTCCGCAAGGACACCATCGGCGGCGTGAAGCTCGACTTCGCCATCTCTGACACCATCCGCCTGACCGGCAGCCTCTATCACCACGGCAATGTCGGACAGGGCCTGTGGGTCACGCCGTACCTGCCGTCGCCGGGCGTGTCGTACTCGCCGTTCTATAATGCGAGCGCGCCGTCATCCGACAACGCCTATGTGTCGATCCGCACCACGGAATACGACATCGATCGCACCGGTGCCACCGCCGGCATCACGGTCGACCTGGGCGATCACCAGGTCGCCGCCGGTATCTGGACCGAAGACAACCACTTCCACCAGGCGCGCCGTTTCTATGGCGAAACCCTGAGCGCCCCGCACCGCGACAGCCTGGGCTTCCAGCACAACCCCTTCTATACGCAGTGGGAATACGCCTTCAACACCAAGACGACCCAGGCCTATGTCCAGGACACCTGGCAGGTCAGCGAAGCCCTGAAGGTCAATTTCGGCTTCAAGTCGCTGGAGACGCGCAATACGGTCAATCAGATCGTCGGCGGCACCATCAAGGCTGAACTGAAATCGAAGGACAGCTTCCTGCCGCAGGTCGGTGCGGTCTACAAGCTGAACGGCAACTACGAACTGTTCGGTTCGTACAGCGAAAACATGGACGCCTATGTCTCCGCCGCGACGTCGGGCCCGTTCAGTTCGCAAAGCCAGGCCAATATCGATTATGTCCGCGACCACCTGAAGCCAGAAACCTCCAAGACCACGGAAGGCGGCATTCGCGTCCGCACCGGCAAGTTCCAGGGCGTCGCTGCCCTGTACAGCGTCAAGTTCAACGGCCGTATCCTGGCGGTTGCACAGGGTTCGGGCATCCAGGGCAATGCTCCGGTCCTGTCGAACGTCGGCGACGTCGACAGCAAGGGTCTGGAACTGGCCGGCACCTACCGCTTCCTGCCGGGCTGGTCGGTCTATGCCGCCTACAGCTATAACGACTCGACCTATGGCGAGGATGTTGTCGCCGCCGACGGTACGGTCAAGGCCCACACCAAGGGCAAGACGGTCGTCAATACGCCGAAGAGCCTGCTGAAAACCGAAGTCAGCTATGACAACGGCGCCCTGTTCGCTAATCTGGGTGTCAACTATACGGGCGACCGTTACTACACCTACGAAAACATCGGCGGCAAGGTCGACGCCAGCACCATCGCCGACCTGAGCCTCGGTTACCGCTTTGTCGGCATCGGGACGACTGTACAGCTCAACGTCACCAACCTGACCGACCAGGAATATATCTCGACCATCGGCTCGAACGGCTTCACCAACAATGACGCCGACAATAACGAACAGACCATCCTGACCAGCGCTCCGCGTCAGGTGTTTGTGACCGTGCGTAAGAGTTTCTAAGTGCTCATGCGCCGCAGAGCTCCTCGCAAAAGCTCGGGCGCACGGTCGTGCTTGCCAAGCCCTGAAAAGGGCTTGGAGTCTATCACTTTGCCAGACTGCCAGCCGTGCACCACCACGGCTGGCTTTTTTCCTTCAAAGGGTCCTATCATGTCCGCCATGAACCGCCGCCAGATTCTCGGAGCCGCTGCCGTCATGTCAGCCCTGCCCTCACTCGCCCGCGCCGATGCGCGGACGGCGCCTTTAATCACCGGCCATCGCGGCGCGCCGGGCTACCTGCCCGAACATACCATCCCCGGCTATGAACTGGCGATCAAGATGGGCGTCGATTTTATCGAACCCGATCTGGTGGCGACGAAGGACGGCCATCTGATCGTGCGCCACGAACCTCTGCTGTCGGTCACCACCGATGTCACGACCCGACCTGAATTCGCCGATCGCAAACGCATGCGTTTGCTCGACGGCATCGAGATGACCGACTTTTTTGCCTGCGACTTTACACTGGACGAGATCCGCACCCTGCGCGCGCGGCAGGCCTTTGCCGACCGCGATCACAGCCATGACGGATTGTACCCGGTCGTGACCTTGCAGGAGGTTGTCGACCTGGCGCAAAGCCAGTCGAAGACCGTCGGCCGGACGATCGGCGTCTATCCCGAGACCAAGCATCCGACCTTTCATGCCAGCCTGGGGCTGGCTCTGGAGGATCGACTGCTGGACGTGCTGAACCGCGCAGGCCTGACGTCGCGGACGTCGCCGGTCATCGTCCAGTCGTTCGAGACGGCCAATCTGAAAGCGCTGCGCAAGAAGACCGATGTGCGCCTGATGCAACTGGTTGACGGATCGGATATCGATACGGCCGGTGACATCGTTTTGAAGGCGCCGTCGGACAAGCCCTATGACTGGGTGGTGGCCGGGCGCATTGACGACAATCATGCGCAACTGACGCCGGAAGGCCTGGCGGAGATTGCGACCTATGCCGATATCGTGGCGCCCTGGAAACGCTGGCTGATTGGGGTCACCAACGGCCGGACCGTCCATCGTCAGGCCATTATCGACAACGCCCATGCGGTCGGGCTGAAGGTCCATACCTGGACGCTGCGCGACGACCGGCTGGATCCGCTCTACAAGGGCGATGCCGTGGCGGAATATCTCGAACTGTTCACCATGGGGGTCGACGGACTGTTCAGCGACTTCACCGATACGGCCGTAAGAGCGCGGGATATGTGGATGAAGGGCTGATATGGAACGGCGCAGTCAGCTGGGCTTGCGCACCAAGGCATGAACAGCTTCGCGCACGGCTTGCGACTGTTTGTCAATATGCTGCTTCTGACTGGCCTTGCGCCCTGCTTCCAGAGCCAATTGTAAGACGGCGTCCGAAGACTGAATTCTATGTTCGCTTTCCAGAATACGAAGAAAATCAATCGTACTGAGTTCAATTATCTTATCGCGATCCCGAACGGTAATGCGTCGAAGCACGGCGCTTTCTTCACACAACAATATGCCCTGCTCCTCAGCCGTAAGACGACCGGGTTGCTCGATGACTTCTACGGCCGCCTGCTCGCCAAGATTGGGCTGACGCAAGGTAGGATCGAACTGCCTGGCAGCATCGAAGATGCGGTAGGCCTGGGTGGGTGCGAATTCGACCTGGCCATGATGGCGTTGCGCCCAGTCCAGAATATCGTCGGCCCCTAGCCGGGCGGCATCATGTGTCGCTTCATACAGAACGGCGTCGGGAATAATGATGTCCGCAGTTTCGATATAGAGAAGGTAATCAAGTGACTTCGCCGCCGCGAGAGTTATCAACGGGCTTGTGTCAACGACAAACAGCTTGATCTTAGGCGGCACGGCTTTGCTTCGGGAATAGCCAAAGTCTTGCCTTTTCCAATTGTGCTTCCCGGCCAGCGACAGGCATTACGGGGAAGCTCAGGCCTTCCCCCGCCAGCATAATCAGTAACTCGCCGTAAGTTACACCACCCAAGGCGCGGCGTACGTCAATGGCACTGGCCCTTCCGGTGGAATATTCGGCAAGCAGGTTTCTTTGATCGGATGACAGGCTCATAACGTATATCTAGCACAAAATAGGAACATGAGTCACGAGATTTCACAGCACTACGGTAACTGTCGCATACGCAAGCGGTAGCCAGACGCGCGGACAAAATATCAGGCAGAGTCGCGTTCCAACGGCTTGACGAGGACCGTCATGAAGAAGGGCGGCGTCAAGACAATCGGGAAGTCGCGAATTTCGCCCGTCGCCACATAACCCCGGCGCTCATAATAGGCGATCAGCTCAAGCCGTTGCTGGATCACCGTCATCTCCATGGCGGTCGCCCCAAACGTCGCGGCCGCGTGGCGTTCGGCCGCCGCGATCAATTGCTTGCCGAGACCGCCGGCCTGCAGGACCGGATCAATGCACAACAGGCCGAGATAGGCCAGGCCGTCGCCCTTGTTGGTGATCTGGACGCAGCCAATGACGCGGTCGCCATCGCGGGCGATCAGCAACCGGCTGGCCGGATCGCGCAGGATATTTTCGAGCGTGGCCGTATCTGTGCGTTGACCTTCAAGCAGATCGGCTTCGTGGGTCCAGCCGGCACGCGCGGCATCGCCACGATAGGCGCGCTCGATGACGGGATGCAGTTGATCGAGATCGGCGATAACAGCGGGTTCTATGGAAAGCATCATCTCAGGTGCGCAGGCGGTAGCCGGTCTTGAAGATCCAGGCGACAATGCTCAGGCAGATGACCATAAAGGTGAAGGTCATGCCCAGGCTGATCCACACATTGACGTCGGCCTGGCCGTAGAAGGCCCAGCGGAAACCATTGACCAGATAAACCACCGGATTGAACAGGGTGATGGTCTGCCACAGCTGCGGCAGCATCTTGATCGAGTAGAAGGTGCCGCCCAGGAAGGCGAGCGGCGACAGGATCAACATCGGGACGGCCTGGAGTTTCTCGAAACCGTCGGCCCATACGCCCAGAACGAAACCGAACAGCGAGAAGGTCACGGCGATCAGCACCAGGAAGCCGAAGGTGGCGAGCGGGTGAACTATCTCATACGGCACGAACAGGCGCGCGGTCGCCAGGATAATACAACCCAGCACGACCGACTTGGTCGCCGCCGCGCCGACATAGCCGGCCAGGACTTCGACCACGGAAACCGGCGCGGACAGAACTTCGTAGATTGTCCCGGTAAAGCGCGGCAGATAGATGCCGAACGAGGCGTTGGACGTGCTTTCGGTCAGCAGGGTCAGCATGACTAGACCCGGGATGATGAAGGCGCCATACGAAACACCTCCGACCGCACCCATCTTGCTGCCGATGGCCGAACCGAAGACGATGAAATACAGCGAGGTCGAGATGACCGGCGTGGCCAGGCTCTGGAACAGGGTGCGGATACTGCGGCCCAGTTCGGCGGCGTAGATAACCTTGATAGCGTGCCAGTTCATAGCGACTTCCCTCCTACCAGGCTAACGAAGATGTCTTCGAGCGACGAACGGCTCATATCGACCGATTTGAAGTCGAGGTTCAGGGCGGCCATGGCCTTGATCAGGCCAGCGGCGTCGCTTTCGGTGTCGTCGCTTTCGCCCTTCAGCGTCAGGGACAGGGTCAGGCCGTCGTCGCTGAGCTTCAGCGGCCATTTCGCAAGACCAGGCGGCACGGCGTCCAGCGGTTGTTTCAGGCCGATCGTCACCTGGGTCTGGCCCAGCTTGCGCATAAGAGTGTGTTTCTCTTCGACCAGGATGATCTCGCCCTTATTGATGACGCCGATTCGGTCGGCCATTTCTTCGGCCTCTTCGATATAGTGGGTGGTTAAGATGATGGTCACGCCGCTCTCGCGCAACTTGCGGACCATCTCCCACATGTCGCGACGTAGTTCGACATCGACGCCGGCGGTCGGTTCGTCGAGAAACAGGATCTGGGGTTCGTGCGCCAGGGCCTTGGCGATCAGTACGCGACGCTTCATGCCGCCGGACAGGGTGGCGATCTTATTGTCCTTCTTGTCCCACAGCGACAGATCACGCAGGACCTTTTCGAGATGCTTGCGGTTTGGCGCCTTGCCGAACAGGCCGCGCGAAAAAGACACCGTGTCCCACACCGTGGTGAACATGTCGGTCGCCAGTTCCTGCGGCACCAGGCCGATGGCCGAACGCGCCTTGCGGAAGTCGTCGGCGATGTCGTGGCCGTCAGCCGTCACCTTGCCCGAGGTCGGCCGGACCAGGCCGCAGATAATGCCGATCAGGGTCGTCTTGCCGGCGCCATTCGGTCCGAGCAGGGCGAAGATCTCGCCGCGTTTGATCTCGAGGTCGACGCTTTTCAGGGCATGAAGGCCGCCCTTATAGGTCTTTTCGAGCTTCTCGATGGTGATGATCGAATCGTTCATTCCAACGTCCTTTGTACGGTGCGTTCTCTATGGCGCATGGGTGCCCAGGGTGCAAGGACGCGGCCGATGACTGCTGACGTGGAGTGTCAGGGTCGGATTATTAAGGTTTTCGCCGAAAAACCGTCACGTAGCTGTTAAACCCCTGTCGTGAAATCACCCTATCCGCCTAGCGTAACTGACACGGTTACGAGGTCGATATGGCTTTCAATCGCAGACGAGCCCTGCTGGGCTTCGGCATTGTGGCGGCCTCGCCCGCGCTCGGGGCCTCCGCTGTGGCGACCTCCCCACCGCAAGGCCTGCGCTTCGACCACGGCGTCGCCTCGGGCGATCCGCTGGTCGACCGGGTCATACTGTGGACCCGGATCAGCGGGGCTGAGATGCCGATCCATGTGACCTGGCAAATTGCCCACGATGACAGCTTTGCCGATATTGCCGCGAAAGGCAGCTTCACGACGGACTCGGGCCGCGACTATACGGTCAAGATCGACGCCGCCGACCTGGCACCCGGACAGGACTATGTCTACCGCTTCGCGGTCGGCGATGTCGTCTCCCCGATCGGGCGGACGCGCACACTGCCGCGCCAGGGAGACAAGATGGTAGCGGACAAGGTCGTTTTAGCCGTCGCCTCGTGCTCGCTGCACCCCAACGGCTTTTTCAACGCCTATCGCGCCATTGCCGACCTGGACCGGGTCGATGCCGTGGTTCACCTGGGCGACTATATCTACGAATACGGCGCCGGCCTGACCGATTACGGCATGGGCAATGGCCGCCTGCTGGATCGCAATCCCCAGCCGCCGCACGAGATCGTCTCGCTCGACGACTACCGCACGCGCCACGGCCAGTACAAGCGCGATCCCGATTTGCAGGCGGCCCATGCCCGGGCGCCGTGGATCTGTGTCTTCGACGACCACGAACTGTGCAACAATCCGTGGACCAGCGGGGCGGAGAACCATGACCCTGAAGCCGGCGAAGGCGACTTCATGGTCCGCAAGGCGGCGGCGCTAAAGGCCTATGGAGAATGGATGCCGATCCGCGATGCCGCGCCTGGCCGGCTGCCCGAGGCCATCTACCGCAGCTTCCGTTTCGGAGACCTGGCCGAACTGATCATGACCGAGACACGGCTGCTGGCACGGACGAAGCAACTCGACTACGGCGAGGATCTGGCCGGGGCGGACGGCACTCCGGATTTCGCCGCCATGCGGGCAAAACTCGACGATCCGCGACGCGAACTGCTGGGCGCTGAACAGCGGGCTTGGCTGGGCGCGACCCTGCAGTCGTCGGTCCAGGCCGGCGTGCGCTGGCAGGTCCTGGGCAATCAGGTGGTCATGGCCCGCACCGCCGGTCCCGATATAGCTGCGGCGCTGGGCGAAGGCGCGGTCGCCACGCTGCGAACAGTCTTGCCTGCCGGGCAGCGCAGCCAGATGGAGGCCATGCTGGCCCTGTTCGGACGTGCCGATGCCTTTCCGTGGAATCTCGATGCCTGGGACGGCTATCCGGCCGAGCGCGAGCGCCTGTATAGCCTGGTCAAGGCGGCCAGGGCACGCATGGTCGTTCTGTCCGGCGACAGCCATACAGCCTGGGCCAATCAACTGCACGACGCCGGCGGTGTCCAAGTGGCGGTCGAGATGGGCATCACCTCGGTCACCTCGCCGACGCGATGGCTGGACGCCTGGCTGCCCGACCTGAAACTGGCCGACGCCATGGCGACGCGCAATGACGAAGTGCTGGCGGCGGACGACGGCCACAACGGCTTTGTCCGCTTGACCCTGACGCGCGAAAAGATGACCGGTGAATGGATGGCCGTCGACACCATCACGTCACGGGATTTTCACTGCACGGTGCGCAAGCGTTTCGAAGCCCTGGCCGTGGACGGTGGCGTCGGGGCCTTGTCTGAGGTCGCCTAAGTTAGACTTCCCTTTCCCAGTGCTGCGATATATTGTCCGACATAACAATAGTATCGGGGAGGACGGATGGCGCCGGGGGCTGTCAAGAAGATCGTCATATTGGGCGGCGGCACGGCCGGCTGGATGACGGCGGCGGCGCTGATCAAGGCCATGTCGCAGACGTCGGTCGTGCTGGTCGAGTCAGAAGAGATCGGCATCATCGGCGTCGGCGAAGCTACCGTACCGTCGATCAGCATGTTCAATGCCATGCTGGACCTCGACGTCCCCGACTTCATGCGGGCGTGCGAAGCGACCTTCAAGCTGGGTATCCAGTTCGTCGACTGGGGCCGGCTTGGCGCGCGCTACATGCATCCCTTCACCAACTACGGCGCCGACGTTCAAAGCCCGGACTTCGGACCGCTGTGGATGCGCTATGCCAAGGGTCACGGTCAGGCGTTTCCGATCGACGACTATAACCTGGCCTGTGTGGCGTCGGTAGAAGGCCGCTTCATGCTGCCGCGGCGCGGCCAGGCCATGGCGGTCGGGCCGATGGGCTATGCTTTCCATTTCGATGCGGCCCTGTATGCCCGCTATCTGCGCAGCTATGCCGAGGCGCGCGGTGTCGTGAGAATCGAAGGCAAGGCCGTGGCGGTGGGCCAGGACGCCGACAGCGGCGATATCACGGATGTGACCTTGGCAGACGGCCGCGCGATCGAAGGCAGCTTCTTTGTCGATTGCAGCGGTTTTCAGGGTGTACTGATCGAACAGACGCTAAAGACCGGCTATGACGACTGGAGCCGGTGGCTGCCGTGCAATCGCGCCGTGGCGGTGCCCAGTGAACATGCCGGACCGCCGGCGCCCTATACGCGGTCAACAGCGGATGCGGCCGGGTGGAGGTGGCGCATTCCGTTGCAGCATCGCGTCGGCAATGGCCACGTCTATGCCAGCCGCTTCATGGACGACGACGAGGCCGAACGGCGGTTATTGGCGGGTTTGGAAGGACCAGCCCTGGCTGAGCCACGGCGATTGCGCTTTGTCACCGGCAAGCGGCGCCGGGTGTGGGTCAGAAACTGTACGGCGATCGGCTTGTCGTCGGGCTTTCTGGAACCGCTGGAATCGACCAGCATCTATATGATCCAGACGGCGATCCTGCGCTTGTTGGGGGCATTGCTGCATACGGGATTGGGACCGGACACTGTGTCGGCCTTGAATCAACAGGCTGACATTGAGTTCGAGAATATCCGCGACTTTATCATCCTGCATTACAAACGGTCGGTGCGCGATGATTCCGAATTCTGGCGCTATTGCCGTGATATGGACGTGCCCGACGCGGTGGCCGCCAATATGGCGCAGTTCGCCGCCAAGGGACGGGTGAGCATTCCGAAGGATCATCCCTTCCCGATGCAGGGCTGGCTCGCCGTCATGTTGGGCCAGGGCGGTTTGCCGGACGCGCTCGATCCGGACTTGCCCGATATGCCGGTTGCTGAGTTGGCGCGGTTTATGGAAGAGAGCCGGCAGGCTGTCATAGCCATGGTCGAGACCATGCCAACCCAAGGAGACTTTCTGAAGCTGTTGCTGAAGCCCAGAGCGAGCGTTCTAGCGGTGTAGTAATCAGAGTGTTTGTAGTCCCGATATCGTCGATATGACTCTGACCTTAAGTGCCCCGCCCGGCACTTCCTTAAAGATCAGCTCTCGCGGAAGGTCTTCCACAGAGACTGGTTCAGCGGTTCCAGGATATATTGCAGCACCGTGCGCTTGCGCAGCGGCACGACGATTTCCACCGGCAGGCCGGGTTTCAAGGCCGCCTCACGGATACGGTTCAGGGTCGCCAAGGTTTCCGGGCTAATCTGGACGCGCGCCGTGTAGAAGGAACGATTGTTTTCCTTGTCGACAAAGCTGTCGCCCGACACATCGAGCACCTTGCCCATCAGGATCGGGACATCGCGCTCATGCAGTGACGTAAAGCGGACCTGAGCTTCCTGACCGGGCTGGACGTCGTTGCCGTCCTTGGCCTCGACCATGGCCTGGATAACCAACGGCGTGGCGTCGGGAACGATATCCAGCAGCTTCTGGCCCGGCGCGATAACGCCGCCGACCGTCGACACCGATAACCCCATCACCTTGCCCGTCGCCGTGGCGCGGACATGCAGGCGGTCGTAGGACTGGCGTGCCGCAAACAGTTGCGGTTCCATAGTCTTCAGACGGCCCTGGGTGTCCTGGAGTTCGGACATGACCTGGTCGAGATATTGCTTGCGGACACCGGCGGCCTGCATCTGGGTTTCGCCAATCGACGCCTGGGCCGAGGCCACCTGGGCCTTCAGAGCGCCGTATTCGCCTTCGAGGCCGGCGATCGATTCCTGCAGGGCGCGCACGCGGGTCGTCGGCGCATAGCCCTTGGCATTGAGGTCTTCAACACCGGCCAGTTCTTCCTTGGTGAGCGACCGGCGCTGGGTGTTAGACGACATTTGTTCCTGGTTGCCGATGATCTGTTCGCGAGTCTGAGTCACGCGCTGGTCGAGGACCGAAAGCTGCGATGCCATGAAACTGCGGCTGGCCGCCATGGTCTTGCGTTGCAGGTCCATGGCGCTGTCGATGGTCGGACGCAGCTCCGGTCCGAGTTCGGCGAATTCAACAGGTTCGGCAAAACCGCCCTGTTGACGCTGTTCAGCCATGAGCCGTGCTTCACGCGTCTTCAGGTCGATATATTGCGCCAAAAGCGCATTGGCATTGGCTTCGGTCTCGTCCCCCGACAAGGTCATCAGGACCTGGCCCTTGTGGACCATGTCGCCTTCCTTGACGAACAGGCCGGTGACGATGCCGCCTTCCTTGTGCTGCACTTCCTGGCGATTGCCGATGACGGCGATGGTGCCATGGGCATAGACGGCCGAATCGACGCGCGCCCAGGCGGCCCAGCCGAGCAGGACAACGAAAAAGACAAAGACGATACCCAGGCCGAAGCGGATATCGGTAGTCGGATCATCGGCCCCGTCACCGCCGCGCGTGATGCCGAAAGTGTCGGTCAGCTTGCGCCACATCGGCTTGGCGCGCGGTTCAGGACGCGGCGCGTTCAATGCGTCACCCGTCGTACCATCGAGATTGCCGTGTGCCATGTTTTCGTTCACCTGAAATCAGCTCGTCTTGCCGCCGGCGATGGGCGCCAGGTTTGTGGCGGCCTGCTGGCCGGCCTGTTGTTTACGCAGCGCCTCGGCATATTGCGCCGGCGTGCCCAGGAAGGCGACGCGGCCATTGGCCAGCATCATCAGGCGCGTCACGCGGTCGAGCACCATGGCGCGGTGGGCGATGACGATCACGCAGCCGCCGCGGGCGCAGACGCCGCTCATGGCGCTGATCAGGGCGGCTTCACCGGCGCTATCCTGATAGGCATTGGGCTCGTCGAGCACGAGAATCGCCGGGTCGCGGTAAAGCGCCCGCGCCAGGGCGACACGCTGCGCCTGGCCACCCGACAGCCCCTGGCCGTTGATCGCCAGCATGGTGTTGTAGCCGTTGGACAGTTGCAGGATGATCTCATGCACGCCGGCCAGCTTGGCGGCAGCGATGACAGCTTCATCGATTTCGTCATTATCGCCGGTTTCGAAGCGACAGATATTGTCACGGACGCTGCCGGCGAACAGAGAGGCGTCCTGCGGCATGTAGCCGACATATTTCGCCAGCACTTCCGGATCCCAGTCCTTGCGCTCGGCGCCATCGATGCGGATCGTGCCGATATCGTAGCCGTCGCAGCCAACCAGGACCCGGGCCAGGGTCGACTTGCCGGCGCCCGAGACCCCGGCAATGCCCAGCATTTCGCCCGGATTGACCTGGAAGCTGATGTTCTGAAGGATATAGGCCTTCTGTTCCGGGTGAACGATGTTGAGGCCTTCGACGGTCAGCACCGAACGGGGACGCGGCAGTGACGTCAGGGTCTTTTCGGCCTGTTCGTTCAGCGCCTTGTCGACCAGGCGGAAGGCATTGTAGCCGCGGATCAGGCTGCGCCAATTGTTGATCACCTGCTCCATCGGCGTCAGGGCGCGCGACATCAGCAGCGAGGCGGCGAAGATGGCACCGGACGAGATTTCCTGGTGGATGGCCAGCCAGGCGCCGACGCCCAGGGCAATCGACTGCAGCAGTTGGCGGAGGAATTTCGAGGTGGTGGAGAAGCCGCCGACGCTGAGATTGGCGCGGATCTGGTCATCGAGCGCCGAGTGGCGTTCATTGAGCTGCAAATCGACCAGGGCCCGGCGCATGCCCAGGGCGCGGACGACATCGGCGCGCTGGCTGGTGGCTTCCTGGCGCTGATAGGCCTTGGACATGGCCTCGGCCGACTGGGTGATGTAGCGGTAGGAAGCGCGCTCCGACAACCAGGTGATAACGGCCAGGCAGGCGCCGCCGCCGACGGTCAGCCAGCCCAGGGTCGAGTGCAGATAGAAGCACAGACTGAGGAACAGCACGATCCACGGCAGGTCGAACAGGGCCACAATACCGGCGCCCGACAAGGTCTGCTTGAAAGCATCGAATTCGCGCAGCAGGGCCGAACCGGTAGTCTGACGCCCATTGCCGATTCGGGCATATAGGTGGTTCAGCACTTCACCGGCCAGGATCTTGTCGATTCGCACGCCCGAACGCATCAGCAGGCGCGAACGCACGCTGTCGAGGAAGGACATGGTGCCCAGCGACAGGACCAGGATCAGGGTCAGGTAGACCAGGGTCATCACCCCGCCGGTCGAGACGACGCGGCTGTAAACCTGAAGCATATACAGCGTCGGCGCCAGGCTGAGCAGGTTGATGAAGAAGCTGAAAATGGCGGCATTGACGAAGTGCGGTCGGCACTGTTTCAGTGCTGCGGCCATGACCGGGTTGATCTTGAAGCGTGTGAGAGCTGAAATCATGGCGGCCGTTATAACCGGAGGATATTACTGAAATAAGATAACGCGACTCATAAAGAATATGCCCGGCCTGCACAAGGGCAGGCCGGGCATTTTTACTCGCGCCGGTTACCAGTCTCGCCTGTTACCAGATGATATGCGACAGCAGGGCCGGGTTGGTAGCCGCAACGTTGTTCAGGGTTATGCTGTTACCGCCGCCGAGATCGACGATGGTGTCAGCGCCGGACTGGGTCAGGGTAATGCCGCCACCATAGGCGACGCCGCCGCTGAGGGCATGCAGGTCCAGGGTATCGCCATAGATGCCGAAGTCCGTAATGATATCGACGCCGGAGTTTTGACCAAAGACAAAGTTATCGTTTCCGCTGCCGCCGGTCAGGATGTCATTGCCAGCCCCGCCGTCCAGGGTGTCATTACCAGCGCTGGCATTGAGACTGTTAGCACCATCGTTTCCGGTCACGGTGTTGGCGATGGCATTGCCGGTTGCGTCGATATTCGCCGAACCCGTCAGGGCCAGGACTTCGACATAGGCGCTGCCCAAAGCATAGGACACACTGGACAGGATGGTATCGTTGCCCTCGCCGGCGAATTCGCGCACCAGATCGGCGCCGTCGTCGACCGTAAAGGTATCGTCGCCGAGATTCCCCAGCATCGTATCCGCGCCGGCGCCGCCATCGATCCTGTCGTCCCCGCCCCCGCCGTTCAACAGATTATTGCCACTGTTACCAAACAGGGCGTTGTCGAGCCCATTACCAGCGCCGGCAAGGCTGTCCACCCCGCCCAGGATCAGGTTTTCAACATTGGCCCCCAGGGTGAAATTCACCGACGACCAGACGACGTCGCTGCCCGCATCGCTGTTTTCGACCACGACATCGCCGCGGTGGTCGACGACATAGGTGTCATCGCCGGCGCCACCTTCCAGGTGGTTGCGGCCAGTGTTGCCGTTCAGAATATTCGCCAGGCCATTGCCGGTGCCGTCGACATCGGCTGTCCCGGTCAAGAGCAGGATTTCGACATTGGCCCCCAGGGTGAAACTCACCGACGACAGGACCAGGTCGATGCCCGCATTGCTGTTTTCGACCACCACGTCACCGCTGTTGTCGACGGAATAGGTGTCATTGCCAGCGCCACCTTCGAGGTGGTTGCTGCCAGTGTTCCCGTTCAGTGTATTGGCCAGGGCGTTGCCGGTGCCGTCTATATCGGCCGTGCCAGTCAGGGTCAGGGTTTCGACATAGGCACCGCCCAGAGCGTAGGAAACGCTGGACAATACGGTGTCGTTGCCTTCTCCGGAAAATTCACGCACCAGGTCATTGGCGTCGTCAATAGTATAGGTGTCATCGCCAAGGTTGCCCAGCAGGGTGTCGGCGCCCAGGCCGCCGTCCAGCACGTCGTTACCGTCGCCGCCGCGCAGGAGATTATTACCGGCATTGCCGGTCAGTGTGTTGTCAAGCGCGTTGCCGGTGCCGCCGACATTGTCGACGCCGGTCAAGATCAGGTTTTCAACATTGGCCGCAAGGGTCAGGTTGATCGAGGACAGGACCAGGTCGATGCCTGCATTATCGCCTTCGACGACAACACCACCGGCTCTGTCGACACTATAGGTATCGTTGCCGGCGCCACCAGCAAGGGTATCGGCGCCGCCGCCGCCGTCGAGGTGGTTGTTGCCGCTGTTGCCATTCAGCGTATTGGCCAGGCCGTTGCCGGTGGCGTCGATGTCGGCCACGCCCGTCAGGGTCAGGGTTTCGACATAGGCCCCGCCCAGGGCGAAGGAGACGTTGGACAGGACGGTGTCGGTGCCTTCGCCGGCAAATTCCCGGATCAGGTCATTGGCGTCGTTGACGATAAAGGTGTCGTCGCCGAGGTTACCGAGCAGGGTATCGGCCCCAAAGCTGCCGTCCAGCACGTCATTACCGTCGCCGCTGCGCAGCAGGTTGTCGCCGCTATTGCCGGTAATCGCGTTGTCGAGCGCATTCCCGGTGCCGCCGACGTTGTCGACGCCGGTCAAGATCAGGTTTTCGAGGTTGGCCGCCAGGGTCAGTGTAACGGAGGTGCGCACCGTGTCCGTACCTTCATCGGCCAGTTCGCTAACCAAGTCATGGGCCTCGTCGACCACATAGGTGTCATCGCCGGTGCTGCCGGTCAGGGTGTCAAAGCCGGCGCCACCGTCCAGCCAGTCATTGCCATCCAGGCCGTTCAGCACGTCTCGGCCGCCCAGGCTCTGCAGGACGTCGTCGCCGGCATCGCCGGTCATGGTATCGGCGCCATCGCTGCCCACATCGGCCAGGGCGAATTGACGCGTTTGGACGGTCGATTGGTCGCCGATCCAGGTGGCGACGAAGCCCCCGGCCGCGAGGGCTTCGATGTGGACACTGCTCTGGGCGTCGTCTGTACCGATGAGTGTTTCGCCGCCCACGCGGTTACCGTCGACGTCATATTGCTGGTAGAAAGTATGTGAGTAACCGTCATAGCTGCTCCAGGCGACAATCATGCTGCCGTCGCTCAGGATCGCCACCGACGGATTGGTCTGGAAGTAATCGATCGTCGTATTGACGAGAAATACATCGCCGACGCTTGTGCCGTCATTGGTGAAGCGCTGGGCCAGGATGCCCATGTAGCTGGTGTCATTGCCTTCCCACAGGACAAGATAGCCGCCATTGAAGGCGACGATCTTCGGATTGGCGGGATAAAAATCGTAGGCCTGCGAGACGATTTGGATGGGATCGCCGATAAGCGTGCCGTCAGCGGCATGATGTTCGACCAGAACGTCATAGTGGATATAGTTGTAAGTGGTATTCGACGCCATCAGATAGCTGCCGTCCGACAGGGCTGTCAGGACGCCGTTCAGATGATAGTAACCCGCTGTGGTGGACGCTTTGCTCTCAAGATACGTACCGTCGGCGGCGTAGTGGAGAAAGAACCGCGTGTCGGCAGAATAGCCGACGGCGGAGATAACGAAGCTGCCGTCGGTCAGGACGGTCGCTGCCGGCATATCGCCGGCTTCGACCAGTAAGGTCACGGGGCCAGTGTCGCTTCCGCCCTGAATGAAGCTGACGTGGTGTCCGGCGGAATCGAAACGCTGGGCGTTGATGGACGAGCTGTAATCGTAGTGCAGCCAGGTGACGACATAGCCGCCGTCGTCCATAGCCAGTACCTGCGCCCCGTCATCAAAGGCGTAGGCTCCGGCGCGGGGCGGGCTGATCAGTTCGGCTGCACTGACCGCGTTACCGACGGCGCTAAACACCTGGGCATAGAGGTTGGTCACGCCACTGCTATCGGATATCTGAACGTAATCCGTCCAGGTCACGACGTAGTTGCCGTCCTTGAGCTGGGTAATGTCTGAGGTGTAGTCGGCCGCAGGGCTGAGCTGCGTTTCGGGCATGGGGGTAAGAATATTGGTCACTAAAATTCCTGATCATATGGCGCGTTGAAGATGATTTTAGAGGCCGTTCCCCGGCCATAAAGCAATCGTTTGCAGCGGTGACCATAGAGGGTAAACGCGCCGGGTCAATGTATCAGTACGGGAAAATGCGGTAATAATTTGCCGCATAGGGAAAGCGCCGTCGTATTTCGGATAGCCTTGGCAGTCTTGGGTTTCAGACGTGTGTGATGTTCTGCTGGCCGCATATGACACTCAACATACAAAAACGCCCTCCGAATCTGTGGACCGGAGGGCGCTTATTCTGTTCTGTTATGCCTATATTACCAGACGATATGCGTCAGCAGAGCCGGGTTGGTCGCCAAAACGTTGTTCAGCGTGATGGTATTGCCACCGCCGAGATCGACGATGGTGTCGGCGCCGGACTGGGTCAGGGTAATGCCGCCACCATAGGCGACGCCGCCGCTGAGGGCGTGCAGGTCCAGAGTATCGCCATAGATGCCGAAGTCCGTAATGACATCGACGCCGGAGTTTTGACCAAAGACAAAGTTATCGTTTCCGCTGCCGCCGGTCAGGATGTCATTGCCGGCCCTGCCGTCCAGGGTATCATTACCCGCGCTGGCATTGAGGCTGTTGTTCCCGGCGTTGCCAGTCATAGTATTGGCGATGGCATTGCCGGTCGCGTCGATATCGCCCGAACCCGTCAGGGTCAGAACCTCGACATAGGCGCTACCCAGAGCGTAGGAAACGCTGGACAGGATGGTATCGTTGCCTTCGCCGGCGAATTCGCGCACAAGGTCATCGCTGTCGTCGACCATAAAGGTGTCGTCGCCGAGATTACCGAGCAAGGTGTCCGCGCCGGCGCCGCCATCGACCAGATCGTCGCCAGCGCCGCCATTGAACAGGTTGTTGCCGTCATTACCCGTCAGGATGTTGTCGAGCGCATTGCCTGCGCCGGCAATATCGCCTGTCGCGGTCAGGGTCAGGTTTTCGACATTGGCCGCCAGGATGACGTTGACCGACGACAGAACAAGGTCGATGCCCGCGGTATCGGCTTCGACGACGACGTCGCCACTGTTGTCAACAGAGTAGGTATCGTTACCGTCGTGGCCCGCCATCGTGTCGCTGCCGGCGCCGCCGTCGAGGTGGTTGCGGCCCGTGTTACCGTACAGCGCATTGGCCAGGCTACTGCCGGTACCATTGATATCGGCCGAGCCGGTCAGGGTAAGGGTTTCGACATAGGCCCCGCCCAGGACGAAGGAAACGCTGGACAGGACGGTGTCGGTGCCTTCGCCGGCAAATTCCCGGATCAGGTCGTCAGCATCGTTGATGATATAGGTGTCGTCGCCGAGATTGCCCAGCAGGGTGTCAGCGCCCAGGCCGCCGTCCAGCACGTCATTGCCATCGCCGCAGCGCAGGAGATTGTTACCCGCATTGCCGGTCAGTGTGTTGTTCAGCGCGTTGCCGGTGCCGCCGATGTTATCGACGCCGGTCAGGATCAGATTTTCGACATTGGCCGCCAGGGTCAGGGTGACCGAGGATTCCACCGTGTCTGCGCCCTCATCGAGCAGTTCGATAACGGAATCGTGGGCGTGGTCGACGACATAGGTATCGTCACCCGTGCCGCCGGTCAGGGTATCGAAACCCGTTCCGCCGTCCAGAATGTCATTGCCAGCCAGGCCATTCAGCAGGTCGCGGCCCGCCAGGCCGTGCAGGCCTTCATCGCCGGTGCCGCCGGTCAGGGTGTCGTTGCCGCCGGTACCGGCATCGGCCATGGCGAACTGACGGGCATATACGGCCGAATCGCCGCCCGCAGAGCCAAGCCAGGAGGCGACAAAGCCCCCGACCGCGAGGGCTTCGATATGGACATTTCCCTGATACATTTCTTCGCCGATTTGCGTCTGGCCGCCTATGCGGCCGCCGTCGCCGTCATACTGCTGGTAGTAGGTGCGGACGTGGCCGTCCTGGTCAGAGCTGGTCCAGGCAATGACCACGCTGCCATCGGCCAGGATCGCGACCGAAGCGCCGTATTGGGCGCCGTAGATCAGCCTATTGACCAGGAACTCATCGCCGAGGCGGGTGCCGTCATTGCTGAAGCGCTGGGCGTAGACGCCGTGGTAGTCGCCGTCACTGCCTGCCCACACGACGATATAGCCACTGTCGAAGGCCGCGATCGTCGGCATGGGGTCATTGAAATCGAGGGCCCGCGAGACGATAAGGATGGGATCGCCTATAAGGGTGCCGTCAGCGGCGTGATGTTCGACCAGGACGTCGCTGCGTACGCCGCTGGAGATGGTATTCGAGGTGAAGAGATAGCTGCCGTCCGACAGGGGCGTCAGGACTGCGCCTGAATTATAGTGCCCCTCCATGGCGAACACCTTGGTCTGTAGATGGTTGCCGTCGGCATCGTAACGGACCAGAGGCCGTGAATTATCAGACCCGTCGAGGGCGGAGATGACGAAGCTGCCGTCGGCCAGGACTGTCGCCGCGGGCAAATCGACGTTATCGGTCATCACGGTCACGGGACCGGTGTCGCTTCCGCCTTTGGTGAAGCTGACGTGGTGGCCGGCGGAATCGAAGCGCTGGGCCATGACGGATAGGTGGGAATCCTGGTGCCGCCAGGTGACGACATAACCGCCATCGTCCATCGCCAGGACCTGCGCCGCGTCATCGAATGTGTAGGCTTCGGTGTCGGGCGAGCCGATGAGCACGGCCGCACTTACCGCTTCACCGGCGGCGTTGAACACCTGGCTATAGAGCCTGGTCTCGTAACTGCTATCGGGCAGATAAACAAAATCCGACCAAGTCAGGACGTAGTTGCCGCCCTCGAGTTGGGTAATGTCACCCGTGGTGAAGGCCGTGGGGCTGACCTGCGTTTCCGGTGTGGGGATAAAGCTGGAGGTCACGGAAATTCCCTTGGGTTATAGTTATTGGATTATAGTTATATGAATGACTTTACGCGACGTCCGCGGCGGGTAATGCAACCCAGCTGCCATCGCCGAGTTCAAACAAGCGAAGGGAGCCCATGGCTAGAGCAAAATGACTTTAGGTAGAATCGTCATTTCGCTCTAACTTTTTGTTTTGTCGCGCAATTTAACCGAAAAGTGGCATCCACTTTATCGGATTGCGCTCTAGCGGATTGAAGCCCGGAGCCATGGACGTCACGTCTTTTACCAGGCGATATGCGCCAACAGGTACGGGCTTGTGGCCACCACATTGTTCAGCGTAATGGTGTTGCCGCCGCCGAGATCTACCACCGTCGCGGTGCCGACCTGTGTCAGGGTGATGCCGCCACCGAACGCCACACCGCCCGCATAGGCGTGCAGGTCCAGCGTATCCTGAGTGATGCCAAAGTCGGTGATGACGTCGGCGCCGGAAGCCAGGCCGAAGACAAAGCGGTCGGCGCCCGAACCACCGCTCAGGCTGTCATTGCCCGCACCGCCGTCCACTGTGTCGTTGCCGGCGCCGGCGCTGATGACATTGGCCCCGGCATTGCCGGTCAGGGTTTCAGCTACACTATTGCCGGTCAGGCTCAAGTCGGCCGAGCCGGTCAGGTTGACCGCTTCGACATACTGGCTGCCCGAGGCGAAATTGATCGAGGCATAGACCATGTCGGTGCCCTGGTCCTTCAACTCCGTCAACCGGTCGCCGAGATCGTCGACATAGTAGGTGTCGTTGCCGAGGCCACCGGCCATGTTGTCAATGCCCGCGCCGCCGTCGATGACGTCGTCGCCGTCCAGACCCACCAGGCTGTTGGCCCCTGCATTGCCGGTCAACCTGTTGTTCAGCGCATTGCCGGTGGTCGCAACACCGCCGCTGCCCAGCAGGACGATATTTTCGACATTGTTGCCGAGCGTCAGGCGCAGCGAGGTGTAGATGGTGTCGTTGCCGGAATCGGCCAGTTCGACGACACTGTCACCATAGCTGTCGACATAGTAGCTGTCATTGCCCACGCCGCCCGACATCGTATCAGAACCGGCGCCGCCATCCAGGCGATTGTTGCCGCCATTGCCGTTCAGAACATTGGCGATGGCGTTGCCTGTGACGTCGATATCGGCCTCACCGGTCAGGGTGATGGTTTCGATATACTGGGCGCCGGCAGCGAACGAGACGCTGGACATAACTGTGTCATTGCCCTGTCCGGCACCGTCGACCACCATATCACCGGTGTTGTCGACGACATAGGTATCGTCGCCCAGGCCGCCCGTCATTGTGTCGGCCCCTGCCCCGCCGTCGAGCAGATTGGCCGCGGCATTACCTGTCAGGGCGTTGTTCTGTTCATTACCCCAGCCCATCGTCGCGGTACCGGTCAGGGTCAGGTTTTCGAGCGACTCGCCCAGGGCGTAGTTGATGGCAGAGCGGACAAGGTCAGTACCGCCTTCGGTGCCCGAGGCTTCCACAATGAGGTCGCCGGCATTGTCGACGACATAGGTGTCGTTGCCCATGTCGCCCGTCATCGTGTCATTGCCCGTCCGGCCGTCGATCAGGTTGTTGCCGTAATTCCCGGTCAGGCCGTTGTTCAGGCTGTTGCCCGTGGCGTTCAGATTGTCGCTGCCCTGCAGCATCAGGTTTTCGACGGTTGCGGTCAGGGTGAAGGAAACCGCGGACCAAACCGTGTCGGTGCCGGCATTGGCAGCTTCGGTCACCACATCGCCTGCGTTATCGACGAAGTAGAGATCGTCACCGGTGCCGCCCAGCAAGGTATCGCTGCCCGCGCCGCCGATCAGTACGTCATTACCCGTACCGCCGTCGATGCGGTCATTGCCGCCCCAGCCTAGCAGCACGTCATTGCCGTCTTCGCCGGCAAGGGTGTCTGCGCCATCGTCGTTCTGGTCGTCCGCCGCCAGCAACTGGAAGTCGGTCAGGCTGGCCGGCATGGTGGGGATCACCGAGACGGGATTCTTGGACATCAGGAATTTGAAATAGCCCTCAAAGTTGCCGACCTGGTCGTCGCCCGCGCCGCCGCGGATGGTATCGGCACCCGCACCGCCGAACAGCCAGTCGCGACCTTCGCCGCCGTCCAGCGAATCGACGCCATTGCCGCCGATCAGTACGTCGTCGCCACCGAAGCCCTGGAGGCGGTCATTGCCGCCGGCGCCATACAGTTCGCCGTTCCAGGCGGCGTCGGCGATATTGTCGACGCCGTCCGTCGCCCAGATGGTCGCGCCTTCGAGACGGACAATGCTGCCACCGGTGACAAAATTGACCTGGCCGCCTGAGGCCCCCGCTGTCAGGTTCAGGGTGATACCGAGGTGCGCATTTGTATAATAGCTGTCGAAATCGACGCTGGCCCAATCGCTGCCTGCGCCACCGTCGATGCGCTCATAAGCGTCGGCATCGAAGCGGTCATTGCCATTGCCGCCATCGAGGACGTCGCGGCTGGTACTGCTACCGCCTTCGAAGTCGGCGATCATGTCGTCGCCGTCACCGCCCATTAGCGTATCGACGCCCATGCCACCCATAAGGGTGTCGTTGCCGACAGCGCCGGTCAGCAGGTTATTTCCATCATTCCCGGCAATACCATTGTTCTGTGCATTGCCGGTTCCGATGAGATTGGCGGTACCGAGCAAACCGAGGTTCTCGAGGTTATCACCCAGGGCGTAGGAAATCAGGGAAACGACCGTATCGGCCAGGCCGCTGTTCAGATGCTCGACGACCTTGTCACCCAGACTGTCCACGAGGTATCTATCGTCGCCGTCCCCGCCGAGCAGGGTGTCGTTGCCTGCACCGCCGTCCAGGACATCGTGGCCCGAACCGCCGATCAGCAGGTCGTTTCCGCCCGTGCCGATCAGAGTGTCATTGCCTTCATGGCCATAGAGAACATCGGCGGACGATGTGCCAATTATCTTGTTATCGCCTTCGTCACCATGCTGACCTTCGGCGAGGAAGGTCCGCCCATAAATCGTCTGGATACCGTTGACGTCGCTGCTGCTCCAGGTGATCGCGACGCCGCCATCCACCGCCACCATGTGCGACCGGCTCTGGTTACCGATAGTCTCGTCGGCGACGCGGATTTCGGAACCGATGCGCGTACCGTCGGCGGTGAAATGCTGGAAGTAGACGCCGCTGCCACTGCCGTCCTGCAGGGTGCTCTGCCACGCCACCGCGAAACTGCCGTCATCGAGCGCCTGCACTGTCGGCGAAGACTGATTGTTGTCGGTATAGGTATTGACCTGAAATTCCCCGCCAACCTTGGCGCCGGCGGCGTTGAAGGCTTGGCCATAGACGCCGTACAGCGAGCCGTCCTGCAGACGGCTCTGCCACACCACAACATAGCCGCCATCGGCCAGGACCGTGGTCGAAGGCAGACTCTGGACGTTGGCCGTATAGGTATTGACCTGGACCCTGGGCGCCAGCGCATTGCCGGACGCGTCGAAATGCTGGACGAAGATGTCCTGGCTGGTCCCCGGATTCAGGTAATCGCCCCAGGTCGTCAAATAGGTACCGTCATTCAGCGCCGTCAGCTTGAATGGCTGGGCATTAAAGGACGAGGCCGAAACCGTGGCGGTCAATTGGCCGCCAGCCGTGTAGCGTTGCGTCACCAGACTCGTGCCGGTATCGGTGCCGATGTACCAGGCGATAATCAGGCTGCCGTCACTGAGCGTGACCGCTGTCGGCAGGAAGTTGAAGGTGCCGAAAGGCCCGGTCGACAGGGTGACTTCGCCGGTATCCGGGGACGTCGTGTCGAAGGCGATCTTGTTGCCCCAGGCGTCGAAGCGCTGGGCGTGGATCGACTGATCGATGGTAACGAATTCGCCGGTGGGAATGGTGTCGAGGTCATACTGATCCGACTCCCAAACCACGATATAGCCGCCGTCGGCCGTGGCCAGGACCTGTGAACTGGCCTGGTCCTCGTCGGTCATGGTGTTTGCGACGTGCTGGTCGCCGATCTTGTTGCCTTCAGCATCGTACATCTGGGTATAGACGTCGGCCCAGTACCAGCCGGCAACCAGGCCGGGAACCAGATCGCCGCCGTTCCACGTGACGACATAGTTGCCATTGGCCAGCTTGGTGACGGTTTCAACGCCATTTTGGTCATGGCCGACACTGACCTGCGTCTCGACGCCGGCCTCAAGATTATAGTTCATTATGACGTTTCCCTATGCCGCCGCCATCTGTATAGACGCGTACCGACCCCTGTTATCTGGTGGGAACTTACCAGTTGAAAACCAACCGTCAAGCTAAACGCATATTGCCCCTGCGTCAGCTCGCGCGTTAGGGGAAAACGGGTTGCGCCTTCGCTTGTGGTTTTATTTTACCGCTTCGCACAGTGGAGTTCAGTTTTCGGTTGCAGGGTTCACGCCGTGGGTTAAGTTGCGTTCGCAACCAAAGGCGAGGCACAGATGAAACGGCATGAATTTCGGTTGGGCCTCCAGGCCATATCGCTGGCTTTCGCCCTGACGGCAGGTGGCGCCTGTGCCGCGGACACGCCCAAACCGGCGCCCGCACCCCAGGACATTCTCGACGCGTCCGGCCCATCGGCGTGGCGCGATGTCGCCGCCGAGGACCTGGTGATCATGACGCTGGAGGACGGCACGGTGGTTACCTATCAATTGGCCGGCGCGTTTGCCCCCGTGCATGTCGCAAATATCCGCCAACTTGTGCGCAGCGGCTATTTCGACGGCGCCATCGTGCTGCGTGTCCAGGACAACTATGTCGTCCAGTGGGGCCGGCCCGACGAGGACAAGACGGTCGCCCAAGGCATTACCGAGCACCCGCCGGCGGAGTACGAAATGCCGTTGAAAGGGCTTGGTTTCAAGACCATGCCGTATCGCGACGCCTATGCCGCGAAGGTCGGCCATGTCGGGTCGTGGCCGGTGGCCAGTGACGGCAAGGACGCCTGGCTGGTCCACTGCTACGGCATGATCGGTGTGGCGCGCGACCTGGCGCCCGACACCGGCAATTCAACCCAGCTCTACACCATTATCGGCCATGCGCCACGCCACCTCGACCGCAATCTCGCTGTCGTCGGCCGGATCCTGTCGGGCATGGATGGCCTGGCGGCACGGCCCCGCGGGACCGAGGCACTGGGCTTCTACAAGGAAGGTCCGGAACGCGTAAAGATCGTCTCAGCGCGAATGGCCGCCGACCTGCCCATCGCCGAACAGCCGCACTGGCAGATATTGAACAGCGACACGCCGACCTTCGACGCCTGGCTGTCGGCCCGGGCCAACCGCAGCGGAGCGTTTTTCGTTCGCCCGGCCGGAGCGCTGGATCTGTGCAACGCCTTGCCACCGGTTCGACTTCGCCCATAAAAGACAACCATGAGCTTTGAACCAGCGCCTTTTTCGTGGCAGGATGTTACCGTATCCTAAAATTGCACCGCCCACTAACAGATTAGTTACGCCGAATTGCTAAGGTCGACCAGACAGGGGACTGCGAACACGCAGCCATCCACCAGAACTGTGGTCATCGGGTTTGAAGCGCCTTCTCACTGCCTTTATAGATCTGTTTCGCGTGCCGACGGACAACATGGAGTTGGTCCGGGCGCAATATGCCGCCTTTTCCAAACAGATCCCGCTGCTCTATTTTATCCTGACGACCAATTCGCTGGCAGCGGCGTGGACCTTCACCAAATTCGCACCGCCGTGGCTGGCCGTCTATCTGCCGACCGCGCTCTGCACCCTGTGCGGCGTTCGGTGCATGTGGTGGTGGCATCACCGCAATACGTCCTTTAGCGACGCCTATGTCATCAAGCACATGCGCGCGACGTCGCGGCTGGCAGCCTTTCTCACCCTGGGCTTTACCATCTGGGGCTTGCTGCTGTACCCGTACGGCGATGCCTATGCCCGCGGCCAGGTCGTATTTTGCATGGCCCTGACCGTTATCGGCTGCGTCTTCTGCCTGATGCATCTGCGCCCGGCCGCCTTATCGGTCACGATATTCGCCAATACGCCATTCATCCTGTTTTTCTTCATCGAGGGCCACCCCAGCCTGAAGGCGGTGGCGATCAACCTGGCGCTGGTGTCGGTCGCCATGATCGTTATCCTGATGGTCTATTCGCGCGACTTCGCCAAACTGGTGGCGTCACAGGCGGAAACGCGGCGATTGTCCGATGAAAATTTCCGCATCGCCAATCTCGATAGCCTGACCGACCTGCCCAACCGGCGCTGGTTCTTCGCCGAACTGGAACGCCGGCATGCCGAGGCGTCAGGGGCAGGCGGCGGGTTTGCCGTCGGCATTATCGACCTCGACGGCTTCAAGCCCGTCAACGACACCTATGGCCACGTGACCGGTGATCGCGTCCTGGCCGAGGTCGGTCGCCGGCTGCAAAGCGCCGGCGGGCGCCAGATTGTGCTGTCGCGACTGGGTGGTGACGAGTTTGGCTTCATCATGGGCGATACGCCGTCCGACGCACCTGCCAACGCCCATTCCGATGCCCATACGAACGAACGCCTGAAGGCGCTGTGCCACGCCATGACCGCCGCGGTCCGCCTGCCCATCGCCATCGGCGGATCGCAGGCGATGATCGGCGCCTCGATCGGCGTGGCGCGCTTCCCGGAGTCTGCCAATGCACCGGAATCACTGTTCGAGCGCGCTGACTATGCGCTGTACTATGCCAAGCGCCATCAGCGCGGCCAGATGGTCCTGTTTTCGGCCAGCCATGAGGAACAGATCCGCAGCCACAGCGTGATCGAACAGGCGCTGCAGACCGCGGCCCTGGAATCGGAACTGTCGCTGGCCTTTCAGCCGATCATCGATATCCGGACCGGTCGCGCCACTGCTTTCGAGGCCCTGGCACGCTGGCAGAGCCCCGTTCTGGGATTGGTCAGCCCGGGCGAATTCATTCCCGTGGCCGAGCGCACCGGCATCATTCGCGACCTGACCCTGATCCTGCTGGGCAAGGCCCTGGCGGCGGCGGTGCAGTGGCCCGACACGGTGCGGATTTCCTTCAACCTGTCAGCCCATGATATCTCGGCCGCCGAGAGCGTCATCAAGATCATCGCCCTGATTAACCGCAGCGGCGTGGCGCCGCGACGGATCGATTTCGAAATCACCGAGACCTCTATCGCCTATGATTTCCAGCAGGCGCGCGCGGCGGTTATCGCGTTCCGGGCCTTGGGTGTGGGGATTTCACTGGACGATTTCGGCACCGGCTATTCGTCGCTCAGTCACGTTCACCGTTTGCCGCTCGACAAGCTGAAGGTCGACCGCAGCTTCGTCGCCGATGTGACGACCAATCCGGTCAGCCACAAGATCATCAAGTCGCTGGTCGCCCTGTGCGGCGATATGGGCCTGGCCTGTATCCTGGAAGGCGTCGAGACAATGGTACAGCTGGAAGTGCTGAGCGAATTGGGTTGCGTCTATGTCCAGGGCTACTATTTCGCCCTGCCGATGGTGGCGGAGGATGTGCTGCCGTATCTCGAGTCGGAAGATAAGCTGCCGTCGCGGCGGCGCATGGTGAAGTAAAGGTTTTTGGACCACGAACGTCACGAACAGACAGGAACTTTCGGGTAATTTCGACGGTATGTGTGGTGGCAGTGTTCGATAGATCTTGGCCACGGATGGCACGGATAGCCTGCGCGAAGGGCGCAGACTTGCACGGATATTCGAGCGCGTTGATGCGACAATGCCCGAAGGGCGACATTCGTCTCGACATATTGGATGGCACACCGCAAGCGGCAATCTTGACTCGGATATCCGTGTAAGGCGCAGCCTATCCGTGTCATCCGTGGCCAAATTCTATAACTTCTGCGCCAGGGGATGGTGCTCGGCGCCGTATTGTTCGCGCAGGACGGTCTTCAGGATCTTGCCTGTTGCACCGTGCGGGATCTCGTCGACCACGATATAGTCTTCCGGAATCCACCACCGCGCCACAAACGGCTCGATCGTCTTGCGCAGTTCCGCGCCGGTGATCGTCTTGCCCGGATGCAGGGCCAGTATATAACGCGGGCGCTCGCTCCACTTGCTGTCCATACGCGCGATCACCGCCGCTTCGCGGACGCTGGGATGCTGCATGGCCAGGCTTTCCAGTTCGATCGAGGATATCCATTCGCCGCCCGTCTTGATGACGTCCTTGGAGCGGTCGACGATGTTCATAAAACCTTCGCCATCGATAGTCGCGATGTCGCCCGTACGGAACCAGCCATCTTTCGTAAACTGCTCGCGGTCGGGATTGTTGAAATAGCCCGAAACGATCCACGGTCCGCGTACCTCCAGCTCACCGCGCGCCACGCCATCCCAGGGCAGGGCGGCGCCGTCAGGTCCGGTGACGCGCATTTCGACACCGAACGGCGCCCGGCCCTGTTTCAGCATCAATCTCATCCGCTCGGCCGGATCGAGGTCGGTGTGGTTGGATGACAGGGTGCTGACTGCCCCCAGCGGCGAGGTCTCGGTCATGCCCCAGGCGTGGACGGCCAAAGCCTTGTGCGCTGCCAGGGCTTCGATCAGCGCCTGCGGGCAGGCGGCACCACCGACCACGACGCGGCGCATCGGGGCGACCGACTGGCCTTCCTTGGCGCAGTGATTGAGCAGGTTCATCCAGATGGTCGGCACGCCGGCGCCGATGGTGACCCCTTCGGCCCGGATGATTTCGAGCAGGCCGGCGCCATCGAGGCGCGGCCCGGGCAGGACAAGGCGCGCTCCGGCCAGAGCCGCCTCATAGGGTACGCCCCAGGCATTGACGTGGAACATCGGTACCACCGGCATGACGGTCTCGTCCGGCGTGAAACCGAACATGCCGGGCTGGTTGACGGCCATGGCGTGCAGCACGGTTGAACGGTGGGAATAGAGCACGCCCTTGGGGTTGCCGGTCGTACCCGAGGTGTAGCACAGGGCGGCAGCCGTCTTTTCATCGAGCATCGGCCAGTCGAAGTGCTCGGGCATGTCGGCGATAAGGTCTTCGTAGCAGATGGCGCGATGCAGGATATTGCCGGGCATCTGAGCGCGCGCGCCCATGACGACGACGCCCTTGACGCTGGGCACCTTCATGATCATCGCCTCAACCAGCGGTGCAAAGCTGGGGTCGACGAAAATATACTGGTCCTGGGCGTCGTTGATGATGAATTCGATCTGTTCGAGGAACAGGCGCGGATTGATCGTATGGCACACGAACCCGGCGCCGGGCACGGCATAATATAGCTCGAAATGGCGGTAATTGTTCCACGCCAGGGTCGCTATCCGGTCGCCCCGTTTGAGACCAAGCCGTGTCAGGGCGTGGGCCAGCTTGGCTACCCGTTTTGCCGCGTCGGCATAGGTATAGCGATGCAGGCTCGAATCCTCGTTGCGCGAGACGATGTCCTTGGCGCCGTGATATCTGGCGGCATAGTCCAGTATGGCGGGGATGAGCAAAGGCCCATCCATCATCAAACCCTGCACGGCGTTTCCCTTTATCTCTGCATATGTCTGACGCCTCATGTTTATCCAAAAAGTGGCATCCACTTTTTGGCATGAGGCTTGTGGCCGGCTGTCGCGGCCTTGTAAGGCGGACTAAATCACAACTTGACGCGAACGGAAACTATTTTTGTGGGTCGTTGATCACATTTCGACGATGCAAAGGCAATTGAAGCCAGTCCTGCGGCACCATGCGGCCTGAAGCATCGCAAGGTTGGAACACAGATTTCGCAGATTAGCACAGATTTTTTCAGTGACTTACGCGACGGCATCGTGCGTTGGCCGAAGGCCATAAAGATCGTCACGCGACCAAAAACCACTGCAAACTCAGGATAAACTACTGAAAAATATGTGTTAATCTGCGGAATCTGTGTTCCAGCTTAACGTAAGTCGACCCGCACCGGCCCCGCCAGTTCGAACGCCGTCTATCATTCAGCCGAACAATTTTTTCAAAAGATCGGTCGTGCGCTTGGCTGGATCACGGCGGATGGCCGTTTCCTCGACACCGACATAGTGGAATAAACCCGTCAGGGCGAAGCCGACAGCGTGTTCGCCCAGATAGGTCTTGGCGTCGGTCTTGATGACGGTCTGCAGGTTGTTGCGGCGGATGGCGCGATCGAGATATTCGACGGCGCCGGTCGATTGCAGGGCATTTTCCATCGGTACCGTGAAGGCCGTGGTAAGGCGCGGCGTTGTCGTCTTCTGCAGATAGTCGGTGCCCGAGGTCGGTCCGCCCTTCACAATACCGAGCGCGTCTTTCACCGTCATCGAGGTGATGGCGTCGATGAACAACCCCTTGGCGATGGGCGCGGCACTTTCAGCAGCGCGGTTCATACGCAGATGCACATCGTCGAGCACCCCCGACATGCCGAGCGGCTTCAGCGTCCTTTGCAGCTTGCCCAGGGTTTTCGGCAAGGGAATGCGGATGGCGTCGTCGCCCCAGTAGCCGTTCGTCTTCGACACCCGCGTCACGGCCAATGTCGTACCGGTCTTCAACAGGTCGCGCAGGCCTGCATCGGCCTGGCTGCCGGTCAGCTTTATCCTGGCCAGGGCCTCGACAGGCACACCCAACGCCAGCAACCCAGCCAACAACACACGCCGATCCATAATCCGCTCCCCAGCCATGCCACTCACTCGTCCGATATGTGTAAAGCGGGCAAGCGCGCCACACAATCTTAATGATTTGTTAACCACGTTGTTTTTTCGGCATCCTCCTTGTACCCTTTTTCCCACTGAGACTCGTTGCGGGGCTGCACGGGGTGCCAAGGATTTGGATCTACTGTCTCGGCTGGCTGGTCTTCGGACTGTGCGTGGCCTTTTCCCTGCCCCATCGCGCCGCGGGGTTGCAGTCGATGTTGCGCGACCAGATCGAGCAACGCTTGCTGGCAAAAGGCCTCAGCGGCTTCGACGTTCATATGGACGGACAGTCGGCCACCCTGTCCTATCGCGATGATGCCTTGCCGCGCTTGCTGGCGTCAGGTGAAACGGCGCGCGAACGCATGCTGAAGGCGGTCGAAACGGCACGGGGCATCAGCGGTGGACTGGCCGATCGCGGCGCCTATGGCGGGCTGCTGATGGGACCCGTCACACGCGTTCATATGGATGACGTCTCGATCGACGGCATGCAGGCCAGGCTGGATGGCGCGGCCGCCGAAGCGACTTCCGTGGCGCAGACCGCACAGGCGGCGCGCACCTGCACCCAGGAAGTGACCCAGGCCGTGGCCAGCCGGCGCCTGCAATATGTGACGGGCAGTGCCGAACTGACCGGCGACAGCCAGGCCATCCTGAACGACATCGTCAGAACGGTGAAGTTCTGTCCCGGCGGCCTGGTGCTGCATGTCGACGGCTACACCGACAACAAGGGCAAGGACGCCGACAATCTGAAACTGTCGACCGCGCGGGCCGAAACGGCCGCCTTCGCCCTGATCGACCTGGGCCTGCCCCAGGCGGCGGTACGCGCCAAGGGCTTCGGCGCCCAGGATCCCATCGCCGACAATACGACAGACGAAGGCCGCGCCAAGAATCGCCGCGTCGACTTCGTGTTGCAGCCCCAGGACAATGAGGGGCCATAGGTGCTTTATCTCATATATGATCTGCGCTGGCTTCTGCTCGCCGCCCTGCTGCTCGGGGCGGTGTTCGGATTCGCTGCCCATCGCTGGGGGCGCTAGATGGCCTGGCTGTGGCTGCATTCCCTGATTCTGCTGGCGGTGACCTTCACCGGCGGGCTGTGGCTGGGTCGCGCCATATCGGCCCTGACGACGCAACGGGTGCCGGCGCCGCGCGCCGAGAGCTTGACGCTCGACGAGGAAACCGAAACCTATCCGGCCTATCATGGCACTGAACCCGTTCATCAGCCGGAGCCTGTTCCCGCAGTCGCCGAACCGATCGCGGTGCCGCCCGCCGCGGTCGAACCTGAACCGCTACCACCCGCGCCGCCTCCGCCCGTACAGGTCGTGCCGGAGCCGATCATCATGCCGGTCGCGGCACAGATCCGCGTCCGGGCGACAATGTTGTTTCCGGTCAATCAGTTCGGCGTCATTACCATTACCCAGGCACCGGATGCCCATATAGTCGCCCAAGGGCTAATGTAAGACTTGCCATGAAGCCGCCGCAAATTGTCCTGACAAGGACGATCGACATATCGCTGCGGCCGATTCCTGACCGCAACGGACAGATGGCCAGGGAGGATTTGTACCATGAAGACGGGCCTTATCTATGCCGCCGGATGGGCGGGGCTGGCGATCGTCGGCATACTTGCGCTGAGCCAGGTCAAGCCGGGACCTGAAGCCGCCGC
Organism: Asticcacaulis sp. P2_C5; assembly: GCF_056404555.1. Taxonomy (NCBI): domain Bacteria; kingdom Pseudomonadati; phylum Pseudomonadota; class Alphaproteobacteria; order Caulobacterales; family Caulobacteraceae; genus Asticcacaulis; species Asticcacaulis sp. P2_C5. The sequence goes on along the minus strand of NZ_JBFUDU010000003.1, from coordinate 121,399 downwards.
GCCGGCGGCAAAGCCCTCCGTCGCAGCAGACCTGTCGGCCTTTGCCGGCGACGCCAGCCGGTCGGAAAGCGCCGTTAGCGGACAGTCGGCGTCTGCGTCCGTGGCGTCCTCGGCGTCGGTTTCCGTGGCGGCTGTTTCGTCGTCTTCCGTTTCGGCATCATCGGCTTCATCTTCATCCGCGTCATCGGTAGCCGTCGTGGCCACGACGCCGGAAGCGCCGCTCAAACCGCTGAACCGCGCCGGACGTCGCTGCCAGGACCGCGTCACCGCCATCATCGCCCGTAAGGGCGTGCAATATGGCTTCGACAGCTACGAACTGACGCCGCAGGGCCGCCGGACAATCCGCGACGTCTATCGCGTCCTGACCAGCTGCCCGACACCGGTGCGCCTGACCATCACCGGCTATACCGACAATGTCGGATCCGACGCCCAGAACAAGCTGGTCTCGGCCGGACGCGCCGTGGCGGCGATGAACGCCCTGACCGCCCTGGGCTGGCCCGACAGCAAGGTGTCGGCGCGTGGCCTCGGCAGTGCCGACCCGATCGCGACCAACAAGACCTTTGCCGGACGCAACAAGAACCGCCGTGTCGTCTTCACCCTCAATTCCGCGCGTTAGGAGTATTGCTCATGTACCTGCTTCATGAATTGCGCTGGTGGCTGCTGCTGGCCCTGGTTTTGGGCATCGTCACCGAATACGCCGCCCGCCGCTTCGGCAAATGAGGAGACTATAGACCATGTCCAGTTTTCTGCTGAAATCGGCCCTTCTGTTAATCCTGGCCTATCTCGCCGGGCGGGGTATCGGCTATCTGCTCAGTCGCAAACCGGCCGACAAGCCGCAACCACGCCCCGTGCCGCGCTTCCTCGATGAGCCTGCCGAACCGGCGGCCAATGAGTCCGGGCCTGAACTTACAGCCGCGCCTGTTGTCGACGAACCGGTCGCCGAAGCCGCACCCTTGCCGGTGACGGCCGCAGCACCCGTCACCAAGCCGAAGCCGGCTGCCAAGGCCAAGCCGCCCGTAGCGCCAAAGCCCGACCTGGCGGTTGCCGAGGCGGTCGTCGCTGCGCCCGTTATCGCCGAACCGATTGCCGCACCTCCGCCCAAATCCAAAACGACCGCAAAGGCGAAGCCTGTGGAACCGGTCGTGGTCAAGCCCCCCGTCCCAGAGCCGGTCGTGGCGCCGGTCGTTACCGCCCCTGCTCCCAAGGCTGAAACGCCCAAGGCCAAGCCGAAGACGGCAGCACGCGCACGATCTGAACTGGCTTTCAAGGTTTCGCCCCTGGCAGCCATGACGGTCGCCGAGGTCGAGCACGCTATCGAAAAAGCCGGAGCACCGGCGGAACCGGCCCGCCTGAAAGGCGCCGAGGGTGGCAAGCCCGACGCCCTGCTCGATATCACCGGCATCGGCCCGGTCAATGAGGTGCAACTTCATGCCCTGGGCATCTACCATTTCCGCCAGATCGCAGCCTGGACGCCGGAAAACATCAAATGGGTCGCCGAGCGGATCAAGTTCCCGACGCGGATCGTGCGCGAGAACTGGATGAAACAGGCGGCGGAGTTCGAAGCAGCGAAGAAGTAAGGTTTAACCATGAACCTCACCAACCTACACGACCTTCAAGTTAGTAGAATGGAACACGGATAAGGCTCGGATGCCGCTACGCGGACGCGGATAAGGCACTGATATTCAGGTGAGTTGGTTCAGACCGCGACAACACGTCAAGCACTGAAGAAGCGCTACGCGCTTCGAAAAGGGAATAGAGCGTCCAGTCCACAGGCTCAGCGATCCGTGCCTATCCGTGTCCGCGTAGCGGCATCCGTGCCTTATCCGTGTTCAATCCTTTTCTGCCTTCAAAGCAGAGCGCAGGAAAGGCCGACCAGACCACGGACATGTTCGTGTCGGTTCGTGTGGTTCGTGGTCAAAACCCTACAACTGGCTTACATCCCGCACCGCGCCGGTGTCGGCCGAGGTGACCATGGCGGCATAGGCCTTCAGCGCTGCCGAGACCACGCGGTCACGGTTGTGCGGCGTATAGGCCGCCTTGCCGCGGTGTTCCTCTGCGGCGCGGCGTTCGGCGATCTCGCGATCCGAAATCGCCAAATGGATCGAGCGGTTGGGGATATCGATCTCGATCGTGTCGCCATCGTTCACCAGGGCGATCAGACCGCCGGCGGCCGCTTCCGGCGAGGCATGGCCGATGCTAAGCCCCGAGGTGCCGCCCGAAAAACGTCCGTCGGTCAGCAGGGCGCAGGCCTTGCCCAGACCCTTCGATTTCAGATAGGTCGTCGGATACAGCATTTCCTGCATGCCCGGTCCACCCTTGGGGCCTTCGTAGCGGATGACCACCACATCGCCTTCGACAATCTTGTTGTTAAGGATCGCCGCCGTCGCCTCGTCCTGGGATTCGAAGACGCGCGCCGTACCGTTGAACTTCCAGATCGATTCATCGACCCCGGCCGTTTTCACGATACAGCCCTTCTCGGCGATATTGCCGTAGAGCACGGCCAAGCCGCCGTCGCGCGTAAAGGCGTTTTCCTTCGAGCGGATAACCCCGCCGATACGGTCGCGATCGAGTTCGTCCCAGCGCCGGTCCTGCGAGAAGGCCTGGGTGGTGCGCACGCCGCCCGGCGCCGCCTTGAAGAATTCCGTGACCTCTTCGTCATTGGTCTGGCGAATATCCCAGTAGCTGAGCGCATGGGCCATTGACGGACTATGAACCGTCTTGGCGTCGGTATGCAGCAAACCGCCGCGCGCCAGCTCGCCGAGGATTCCCATGATGCCGCCGGCACGGTGCACGTCCTCGACATGGACATCGGCCGAGGCCGGTGCGACCTTGCAGATGCACGGCGTCGAGCGCGAAATCCGGTCGATATCGGCCATCGTGAAGTCGACCCCGGCTTCCTGCGCCGCGGCCAGGATATGCAGCACGGTGTTGGTCGAGCCACCCATGGCGACATCGAGCGCCATGGCGTTCTCGAACGCATCCTTGGTGGCGATGCTGCGCGGCAGGACCGAAGCGTCGTCCTTTTCGTAATAGCGTTTGGTAATGTCAACGATGAGCCGGCCGGCCGTTTCGAACAGGCGCTTGCGATCAGCATGGGTGGCGAGGGTCGTGCCATTGCCGGGCAGGCTGAGGCCCAGGGCTTCGGTCAGGCAGTTCATCGAATTGGCGGTGAACATGCCGGAGCACGAGCCACAGGTCGGGCAGGCGGCCGCTTCGACAGCGGCGACCTGGGCGTCCGAGATGCGATCGTCGCCGGCCTGGATCATGGCGTCGATCAGGTCGAGCGAATGGGTCTTGGCATTGCCGTTCTCGTCCGCCCACACGACCTTGCCGGCCTCCATGGGCCCGCCCGAGACGAAGATGACCGGGATATTGATCCGCATGGCGGCCATCAGCATGCCCGGCGTGATCTTGTCGCAGTTGGAGATGCAGACCATGGCGTCGGCGCAGTGGGCATTGACCATATATTCGACGCTGTCTGCGATCAGATCGCGCGACGGCAGCGAATAGAGCATGCCGCCGTGGCCCATGGCGATGCCGTCATCGACCGCGATGGTGTTGAATTCCTTGGCGACGCCGCCGGACGCTTCGATCTCGCGCGCCACCAGCTGGCCCAGGTCCTTGAGATGGACGTGGCCCGGGACGAACTGGGTAAAGCTGTTGACCACGGCGATAATCGGCTTGGTGAAGTCGCCGTCTGTCATGCCGGTCGCCCGCCACAGCGCGCGTGCGCCTGCCATGTTGCGGCCGAAAGTGGTGGTGCGAGAACGATAGGCGGGCATGATGGTTACCAATGCAAGCAAATGGAGGCAGCGTAAGGCTTTGTCGGTGAGGCTTATATAGCAGTGACGCGTGCGGATGGAAGTGCGGAGTTAGATAATCCGCCCTTCCCCGTTGGTAAGACATGCAGATATATCGCTGCCGCATCTTCAAAAGCCAGTCCTCCACCGTAGCCCGCAGGGCGTTACGGGGGAGCGGGGCGCCCCGTGGCGTGCGCCGACGGCGGCGGAGGGGGGACTGGTTCAAAATTTAGCATTGCGGACTGGCGTTTGAAATGATTTCGCCGACAACAGTCATGACGCATAGGAGGCCGTAGAATCCCCCCTCCGTCAGCTTCGCTGACACCTCCCCCGCAAGCGGTGGAGGACTGACTGTATTTGGATAAGCATGCAGATTCAACAAGATAGCCAAGTCTGTGGACTGCAGTAGCGACTACATTCCGGCACAACAGTTGTTGTCGGCATTAATCTTTGCGGTCCATCCAGCGCAGGATGTCGGGCAGAAGTGAGCCGCCGTGCTGGTCAGAGTGGCCGCCGTCGCCCCAGACATATTTCAGATCGTAGCGCGGGCCTTTGTCACCGGTTTCATCGGCGTGGGCATTGGCCCATTTGATCGCCGCCACCATCTGCTGGTTGGCCAGGAACCAGTTGCCGTGCTCGTTGTCGAGGTCGTTGCTGCCGTCCTGCATAAAGATGCGGATGGGGCGCAGGGCCGACTTGCGGATCACGCCAGGATAGGTGTCGCCGCCGAAACGCGCCGGCTGGCCATTAGCAGCGGGTTTATAGGCGATCGAGGTGTAGGAGCCGATCATGCTGATGACGTTGCCGAACGCGTCGGGATGATTCCACGCCACGGTGAAGGCGGCAATGGCGCCGCTGGACGTGCCGCCGATCATGCGGCGGCGCGGGTCGGGGCTGACCGGATAGGTCTTAGTCACTTCGGGCAGCAGTTCGTCGAGCAGCAAGCTGCCATAGGCATCGTCGAGCACGTCGTATTCCTCGGCGCGATGGTTGGGATTCTTCATGCCGAGATCGGTTGGATAATGTTCGCTTAGATTCCCGGGGGTGACGAAGACGCCGAGCGTCAGGGGAATCTCGCCCTTGGCGATCAGATTATCGAGCACATTTTGAATGCGTAGCGAGCCTTGCGGATTGGTGGCGCGCTGGCCGTCCTGGAAGACCAGGAGATTAGGCGGGTCCTTTGCGTCGTAGCCTAAGGGCACATAGATCCAGTATTGCCGCACTGTGCCGGGAATGGCCTGGCCGTGGAATTCGTAGGGTCCGAGAAGCTTGCCTTTGGCGACGCTCGCCTGCTCCAGGGAATCGGGTGTCAAAGGGTAATCGCCGGGTTTGCGATCGGTGGTCTGAGCGAGAGCGGGTTGGGCCAGCAGCAGGCCTGCCGTGAGCAACAAGGCTCTGAACATGGTATCCTCCCTTATTGTTTTGCCCTCTCTTACCACGCCAGGTGATTTTCCGTCCTGCAAAATCCCTTTAGCCGGGCAGTGGTTGCGCACGATACCACGGCAAAATCGTTTCGCGTTTTCGCAGGGTCACGCCCCTTTTTAAGGCTAATTAGCCAGGAACGCGGAAAAATAATCCAATAAACGGCGTTATATGGGAAAATTCGTTTGCTGCATCGCCGTAATACGGACAAGTTGAGAAAAAATTTTCCAAATTTTCCTTTGCATTTCCGTCCTATCTGGGGTTATATGGCTTAACGCAGCCGCTACGGCTTGCGTAGGAGAGACGTTGACCATGGCCAAGGCCATCACCATCGCGAAGGACAAGGCGCAAGAGCTGACGGCTCTGGCGGTCTCCTTCCTTATGGCTGTCATCGTACTAGACCTGGTATCGCTTCTAATTGGGGGCGTAATTAGCCCCCTGCATGCGGAGTGGTAGCGAAGGTCTGAACCATCGCTTTGAGAGGATAAACCATCCTCCCGCTCCCACAAAGAGCGGGATTTTTAACATATGCCCGACGCCAAACGCCTGACACTCACCGATCATAACAAAGATTAGTCCCATGACCGCCCTGACCCAGTTCCAGCGCCAGAATTCCCCAGCCACCGCTTCGGGCTTCGCCATCCTGCATGGCACGCTCGCTCCGGAAGGCTGCGTGGTAAAGCTGGACGGCTTCGGCGCGGAGATTTTCGACGGTCCGGCGCGCGTCTTCGGATCGACGGATGAGGCGTTGGACGGCATTGCGCGCGGCCGGGTCCGCGCCTGCGACATCATGATCATCCGCCAGGACGGCGACGATATCACCGCCGAGGGCCTGCGCGCCGTCACCGCCGCCATCGAGGCCGCCGGTATCGATCGCGTCACCATCATCACCGACGGCCGCACGGGCGGCACCGACGGTGCGGCCATCATCGGCCATGTCGCCCCTTCGGCGGCCGCGCGCGGTCCGATCGCCTATATCAATGACGACGATATCATCCATATCGACATCGCCGGCCGGCATATCGACGTCTTCGCCGACATCGAACTGCGCCGCGCCGCCAAGGTGCAAAAGCCCGGCAAGACCACATTCGGCGCCGGCGCCCTGGAAAAATATGCCCGCATGGTCACATCCGTGACGAATGCCGGAGCATTTTAGCAAAAGTGGCCGCCACTTTTGCGTAAAAATGCGACCACTTAATAGACAGCCTTCTGATACACCCCCGACTTTACCTAACTTAAGAGACTACGGAGACCACTGTGAAGATCTATACCAATGACGACGTTTCGCCCGACAGCCTGAAGGGTGAACGTATCGCCATTATCGGCTACGGCAGCCAGGGCCGCGCCCACGCCTCGAACCTCAAGGATTCGGGCGCCGATGTCGTGGTCGGCCTGCGCGCCGGCGGCGCCGGTGAAGTCAAGGCCAAGGCCGACGGTCACACGGTCCTGTCGGTCGCCGACGCCGTCAAGGACGCGACCATCATCGCCTTCCTGACGCCGGACATGACCCATGCCGACCTGTACAAGGACGTCATCGAGCCCAACGCACCCCAGGGCTGCGCGGTTCTGTTCGCCCACGGCTTCTCGGTTCTCTACGGCCGCGTCATTCCCCGCGCCGACATGGACGTCATCCTGGTTGCCCCGAAGGGCCCGGGTGACCTGGTCCGCCGCGAATACCTGCGCGGCCGCGGCGTCCCGTCCCTGTTCGCCGTCGATCGCGACGTGTCGGGCAAGGCGGCGCAGAAGGCCCTGGGTTATGCCCGCGGCATCGGCGGCACGGTTGGCGGCGTCATCGAGACGACCTTCAAGGAAGAAACCGAAACCGACCTGTTCGGCGAACAGGCCGTCCTGTGCGGTGGCACGACCGAACTGGTCATGATGGGTTTCGAAACCCTGGTCGAAGCCGGCTACCGTCCGGAAATCGCCTATTTCGAATGCCTGCACGAACTGAAGCTGATCGTCGACCTGCTGTATGAAGGCGGTTTCGCCAAGATGCACAGCTTCGTGTCGGAAACCTGCAAGTATGGCGACCTGGTCTCGGGTCCGCGCATCATCAACGAAGAAACCCGCGAGCGCATGCGTGAAGTGCTCAACGACATTCAGTCGGGCGACTTTGCCCGCGACTGGATTCTCGAAAACATGGCCGGCCGTCCGCGCTACAACGCCCTGATGCGCCAGGATCTGGAACACGAGATCGAAACCGTCGGCAAGGACCTGCGTTCGCGCATGTCGTGGCTGCAGAACAAACAAAGCGTCGACGCGTAACTGCGGCGCTAAACGACGGCGGCAGGTGTAGGCGCGCCTGCCGCCAAAACTACTATCACGGAAAAGTCCCTCGGCTTCGCCTCGGTGTACTTTTCCGTGGTCCAATATCGAGAAAAATTTCCTCGGGCTCGCCGCCAGGCAGGACGGCCCTTCAGAAATTTTTCGAGTCTTTGCATGTCGCGAGCAGAGCTCGCGGTGTTTAGTCAATAATTCTGTCGAGACGGCTTTTATGAGCAACGAACCCACAGGCGCGCAACTGGTCATCTCCACGCTAAAGGCGTTGGGGGTCGAGACCCTGTTCGGCTATCCGGGCGGCGCCATCATGCCGATCTACGACGCCCTGGCCGGATCCGGCCTGCAGCATATCCTGGTCCGTCACGAACAGGGCGCAGCCTTCGCCGCCGACGCCTATGCCCGCGCCACCGGCAAGACCGGCGTCTGCATGGCGACCTCGGGTCCCGGCGCCACCAACCTGATCACCGGCATTGCCAATGCCTATATGGACAGCGTTCCCCTGGTCTGTATCACCGGCCAGGTCTCGACCCATCTGATGGGGACCGACGGCTTCCAGGAAGTCGACATCCTGGGCCTGACCCTGCCCATCGTCAAACATTCGTGGCTGGTCCGCGATCCCGGCGATATCCCGGCCATCCTGGCCCGCGCCTTTGCGATCGCCGCCGAAGGCCGCCCGGGCCCGGTCCTGGTCGACATCCCCAAGGACGTCGCCGCCGCCCGCACGGCCACCTCATCGCCCGCCAATTTCCCGACCTGGGTGGCCCCCGCCCCGGCCGCCGACGATATCGCCGCCGCCGTCAAGCTGATCGAAGCCGCCAAGAAGCCGTTGTTCTATATCGGCGGGGGCGTCGAAATGGCCGGCGCGTCCCAGGCCATGCGCGACCTGCTGGCCCGCACCGGCATCCCCGTCGTCTCGACCCTGAAGGGTTTGGGCACGATTCCGACCACGGACGATCTGTTCCTCGGCATGCTGGGCATGCATGGTACGCGCGCCGCCAATATCGCCGTCCAGGATACCGACCTGCTGATCGCCCTGGGTGCGCGCTTCGACGACCGCGCCACCGGCAAGCTCAATGCTTTTGCGCCGCACGCCAAGGTCGTCCATGCCGATATCGATCCGGCCGAGATCAGCAAGCTGCGCCACGCCGACGCCCCGATCGTCGGCGACCTGAAGCTGGCCATCGAAGGCCTGAAGCCAAAAGTCCAAAGTTCTGGGGTCTCCGGTATCCAGAAATGGGTCGAGAAGTGCAAGGCCGACAAGTGGGAGCATCGCTTCAAATATAACGCGCCGGGCAAGGGCGTCTATGCGCCGGGCCTGCTGAAAACCTTGTCGGAAAAGGCCGGAGAAGCGTTCATCGCCTGCTGCGACGTCGGACAGCACCAGATGTGGGTCGCCCAGCACTGCGAATTTTCCCACAACCGCGCCCACCTGACCTCGGGCGGGTCCGGCGCCATGGGTTATGGCCTGCCGGCTGGCGTCGGCGCCAAGCTGGCGCGCCCGGACGCCCACGTCGTCACCGTGTCGGGCGATGGCAGCTTCATGATGAACATCCAGGAAATGGCGACGTTGAACCGTTACCAGATCCCGCTGAAGATCGTCCTGCTCGACAATTCGTCGCTGGGCCTGGTTCGTCAGTGGCAGGAACTGTTCTATCAGGAAAATTACAGCGAAATCGACCTGTCCGACAATCCGGACTTCGTCGTTGTCGCCAAGGCGTTCGGGCTCGATGCCTTCCGCATCACCCATCGCCACGAAGTCGAGGGCGCCATCGACCGGCTGCTGGCCGCTGAAGGGCCAACCCTTTTGCATGTTTTGATTGATCCGCGCGAAAACGTCTGGCCGCTGGTGCCGCCGGGTGCGTCGAACGCGGAAATGATGGAGGAGCGTTGGGATGAACCACTTGATTCATATTGAGCTGGATCGTCTCGAAGGGACGCTGCTGCGAATTCTGGGCCTCGTCGAGAGACGTGGCTTCCACATCGACCAGATGGAACTCTACGATCTCGGCGAGGACCGGCGCGGGCTGACCATTACGGCCCGTCCGCGTGACGCTTCCCGCAGCCCGGACACCCTGGGCCTTCAGATCGACCGCCTGTACGGCATCAAGCGCCTCTCCGAAGATCCGAGGGGGGCTTCCGCGCCCGTTCCGGCCAGACAAGAGATACGCGCATGACCGTCAGCTCGCTGACAAAAGATACGAATAGAGTCCTCGTGTTCGACACGTCCTTAAGGGACGGCGAGCAGGCGCCCGGCTTTTCGCTGGGTGTTGCGGACAAGCTGATGATGGCCCACGCCCTGAAAGAACTGGGCGTCGACATCATCGAGGCCGGCTTTGCCGCCGCCTCCCCCGGCGACGAGGAAGCCATTCGCGCCATCGCCAGCGAAGTTATGGACGATGCCCGTGGCCCCGTGCTGTGCTCGCTGTCGCGCGCCCTGGTCAGCGATATCGACGCGGCGGCCCGCGCCCTGGAACCGGCGAAGCGACGCCGCGTCCATATCTTTCTCGCCACCTCGCCCATTCACCGCGCCGCCAAGCTGAAGAAGTCGCGCGACGAAGTGCTGGAGACCGCCGTTCGCGCCGTCACCTATGCCGCCGGTATCTTCGACGAGGTCGAGTTTTCGCCAGAAGACGCCATCCGCACCGAGCCCGATTTCCTGGCCGAGATCTGCCGGGCCACCGCTGCGGCCGGCGCCGGAACGCTGAACATCCCCGATACGGTCGGTTATGCGACCCCGGCCGAGATTCGCCAGGTCTTCACCGACCTCAAGGCGGCCCTGACGGACTATCCGGACGTCATCCTGTCGGCCCATTGCCACGACGACCTGGGCCTGGCCGTCGCCAACAGCCTGGCCGCTCTGGAAGGCGGCGCCCGTCAGGTCGAATGCACCATCAACGGTATCGGCGAACGCGCCGGCAACTGTTCGCTGGAAGAGATCGTCATGGCGCTGAAGGTCCGTCCGGACCTGTACGGCCTGCACACCGCCATCGATTCCCGCCGCCTGGCCGGAATTTCGCGCCGCCTGGCCCGCGCGACCGGCAGCGTGCTGATGCGCAACAAGGCGATCGTCGGCAAGAACGCCTTTGCCCATGAATCCGGCATTCACCAGCACGGCATGCTGAACGACGCCCGCACCTATGAGATCATGCGCCCGGAAGATGTTGGGGTCGAGAAGTCGAACCTGGTCCTGGGCAAGCATTCCGGCCGTCACGCCGTCGCCAAACAGGCCCTGGCCTTTGGGCACGCGCTCGACGACAGCGGGCTGAGCGAAGTCTTTGCCGCCTTCAAGCGCCGGGCCGACGAGATCGGCGAGATCGACGAAGCCGAACTGCGCGCCCTGCTCGGCCGCAACACGGCTAACGGCGACACAGCCAGAATCCAGGCCGTGCGCAGCCATGTCGGTCGCGACCGCACCGACATCGCGCTCGACCTGCTGCATGACGATCGCAGCGTGGAAACCGTGCGCGGCGAAGGCCGCAATGTCTTTGCCGCCGGGCTGGACGCCCTGGCCAAGGCCTATGGAATCGCGGCCAGCGTCGCCGATTGCGAAATCACCCAGACGGGTTTCGATTTCGACAGCGGGGCGTTTGCCGAAATCAGTCTAACCATCGAGGGAGAGGTTTATCGGGGCCGTGGTCGCGGCCCCGACCCGGTATGGGCCGGATTACGCGCCCTGTGCGCTGCCTTCGAAAAATCCGTCTTTCTGGCGCCGGTCAATGAGCGTAAGAAAGCGGTTTCCCCCGATACAAATCTTCGAATCAAAGAAACCTCACTATGAAAAAGCTCGCCGATAAAATCTGGATGAACGGCCAGATCATCAATTGGGAAGACGCGAACATTCACGTCATGACCCACGCCCTGCATTACGGCACGTCCGTTTTCGAGGGCATCCGTTGTTACGACACGCCGCACGGTCCCATGGGCTTCCGCCTGACCGACCACATGCGCCGCCTGGAGGATTCCGCCCGCATCTACGGCATCCGGATCCCGTTCACGCTCGATCAGATGATCGCCGCGGCCAAGGACATCATCGTCGCCAACAACCTGAAGGGCGCCTATTGGCGGCCGATCGCCTTCTTGGGCGAAAACGGTATGGGCGTCACGCCGAAGGGCGACAATATCAAGGTCGACCTGGCCATTGCCGCCTTCCCGTGGGGCGCCTATCTGGGCGAAGAAGGCCTGACCAAGGGCGTCGATGTCTGCGTTTCGTCGTGGCAGCGCGCTGCGCCCAATACCATTCCCAACGCGGCCAAGATGGGCGGCAACTACCTGTCGTCCTACCTGATCGGCAAGGAAGCACGGGGCCGCGGCTATGTCGAAGGCATTGGCCTGGGCACCGACGGCCGGCTGTCGGAAGGTGCGGGTGAAAACCTGTTCCTGATGATGGGTGGCAAGATCCACACCCCGCCGGTGGCTTCGTCCATCCTGGGCGGCATCACGCGCGACTCGATCATCCGCCTGGCCAAGGCCGACGGCATCGAGGTCATCGAGCAGGCCCTGCCGCGTGAAATGCTGTACCTGGCCGACGAGGTCTTCATGTGCGGCACGGCAGCGGAAATCACGCCGATCCGCAGCATCGACGATATTCCGACCCGCGTCGGCGGGCCGGGCAAGATCACCAAGCGGTTGCAGACCCTGTTCCATGGCCTGTTCAACGGCACCACCGAAGACCGGTTCGGCTGGCTGGAGCCTATCCACGCCACTGTCCCGGCCGAATGAAAACCCAAGTGAGCTAAGGTAAGGCCCCCACCACCGTCCCTTTGGGACGGTCCCCCTCCCCGCTCACGGGGAGGTATAAGACTAAGGAATACTTATACCTCCCCGCCACGTGGGGAGGGGGACCGCACGAACTCGAATTGGCGAACGCCAATGAGAGTGAGATGTGGTGGTGGGGGCCTTGCTCAGCATCCGGCTCAGCGCCAAGCGAGACAAAAATTATGACTGCGAAATCGTTGTTTGAAAAAGTGTGGGATGCCCACGTCGTGGAACCGGAAGCGGCCGACAAGCCCGCGGTCCTCTATATCGACCTGCATCTCGTCCATGAAGTGACCTCGCCCCAGGCGTTTTCCGAGCTGGATGCGCGCGGCATCAAGGTGCGCCGGCCCGACCGGACCTTCGCCACGCTGGATCACTCGATTCCGACCCTGCGTCCCGATGCCGACGGCAATCGCCCCTATGTCACGCCCCAGGCCAAGAAGCAGGTCGAGACACTGGAAGCCAATGCCGCCAAGAACGGTGTCCGCCTGTTCGGCTATGACGCCGAAAACCGCGGCGTCGTCCACGTCATCGGCCCGGAAATGGGCCTGACGCAGCCGGGCTATACCGTGGTTTGCGGCGACAGCCATACCTCGACCCATGGCGCCTTCGGCTGTATCGCGTTCGGCATCGGCACCTCGGAAGTCGGCCATGTCCTGGCGACCCAATGCCTGGCCCAGCGCAAGCCCAAGACCATGCGCATCACGGTCGACGGCAAGCTCCAGCCCGGCGTCACCGGCAAGGACGTCGCCCTGACCGTCATCGCCACGCTCGGCTTTTCCGGCGGCACCGGCTATGCGCTGGAATATGCCGGCGATGTCATTCGCGACCTCGACATGGAAGGCCGCATGACCGTGTGCAACCTGTCGATCGAAGCCGGCGCACGCTGCGGCATGATCGCACCCGACGCCAAGACCGTCGAATGGCTGCGCGGCCGCCAATATGTGCCGCAAGGTGCCGCCTACGACGAAGCTGCTTTAGCCTGGCTCGCCCTCGCCTCCGACGAAGGCGCTGTCTTCGACAAGGAAATCCGCATCGACGGCTCGGCCATCGAGCCGATGGCGACCTGGGGCACCTCGCCCGATATGGGCGCTCCCATCGTTCGTGGCGTCCCAGTGGCCACCACCGAAGACGAGGAACGCGCCCTGAAATATATGGGCCTGCATGGCGGCGACAGCCGCGATGTCGCCAAGGTCGACGTCGTCTTTATCGGTTCGTGCACCAATGGCCGCATGGCCGACCTGCGCGCCGCCGCCGAGATTTTCAAGGGCCGCAAGGTCGCCGCCGGTGTCCGCGCCCTGGTCGTTCCGGGTTCGGAATGGGTGCGGATCGAGGCCGAAAAGGAAGGGCTCGACAAGATCTTCCTCGAAGCCGGGGCCGAATGGCGCCTGCCGGGTTGTTCGATGTGCATCGCCATGAACGGCGATTTCGTCGCGCCGGGCCAATTGGCCGTCTCGACCTCCAACCGCAATTTCGAAGGCCGCCAGGGGCCGGGTTCGCGCACCGTGCTGGCTTCACCGGCCACGGCAGCCGCCTCGGCCATCGCCGGCCACGTCGCCGATCCGCGCCAGTTTATGGCGCTCGAAACTCTGGAAGAAGCGTAAGATGTCCAACGAGCAACCCAACAATACCGTATCGTCGCGCATCGTCGTCCTGCACGAAGCCAATATCGACACCGACCAGATCATCCCTGCCCGCTTCCTGACGACGACGACCAAGGCCGGCCTCGGCAAGGTCGCCTTCAACGACTGGCGCTACAATGCCGATGGCTCGGAGAAGGATTTCATCCTCAACACCATTGATCCGACCGAGCACCGCGTCCTGGTCGCCGGCAATAATCTGGGCTGCGGCTCGTCGCGCGAACACGCGCCGTGGGCGCTGATGGATTATGGCTTCAAGGCTGTCATCTCGACCGAGATCGCCGACATCTTCAAGTCGAACAGCCTGAAGAACGGCCTGCTGCCGGTCGTGGTCGACAAGGTGACCTATGACAAGCTGCTGGCCAATCCGCAGCAGCGCGTCACCATCGACCTCGAATCGTGCGAGCTGCGCCTCGAAGACGGCACTGTCTTCGTATTCCAGGTCGAAGCCTTCGCACGCCAGTGCCTGCTGGAAGGCGTCGACGCCATGGGCTGGCTGCTGAAGCGCATGCCCGAAATTGAACACTACGAACAAACTCACGGAAAGGCCGCCTGATCATGGCTAGCTTCAATATCGTCGTCCTGCCCGGCGACGGCATCGGTCCCGAAGTCGCCGCCGCCGGCGTATCGGCCCTGAAGACCATCGGCGAAGTCTATGGCCATAGCTTCACCTTCACCGAAAAACTGATCGGCGGCATCGCTATCGACACGGTTCAAAATCCGTACCCGGAAGACACCGACGCTGCCTGCCTGGCCGCCGATGCTGTTCTGCTGGGCGCCGTTGGCGGTCCGAAGTGGGATCTCGGCAAGATGCGCCCCGAGCAGGGCCTGCTGGCCGTGCGCAAGTCGCTGGGCCTGTTCGCCAATCTGCGTCCGATGGACGTCAAGGCGTCGCAGGTCCACCGCTCGCCGCTGAAGGCCGAGATCGTCGAAGGCGCCGATATGCTGATCGTCCGTGAACTGACGGGCGGCCTTTATTTCGGCAAGCGCACACGGACGGAAACGACCGCGACCGACGAATGCCTTTATACGGTGGCCGAGGTCGAGCGCGTTGCCCGCGTCGCCTTCGACGCCGCCCGCAAGCGCCGCAACAAGGTGACCAGCGTCGACAAGGCCAATGTCATCGAGACCAGCCGCCTGTGGCGCGAAACCGTCATCCGTCTGCACAAGGAAGACTATAGCGACGTCGAGCTCGAGCATGCCCTGGTCGATTCCATGGCTATGCACCTGGTCACCCGGCCGCGTTCGTTCGATGTCGTGCTGACCGAAAACATGTTCGGCGACATCCTGTCCGACCTGGCCTCGGTCCTGCCAGGCTCGATCGGCCTGCTGGGCTCGGCCTCCCTGGGCGCGACCGGTCAGGGCCTCTATGAACCGATCCACGGCTCGGCGCCGGATATCGCCGGCAAGGACCTCGCCAACCCGATCGGCACGCTGAAGTCGGTCGCCATGATGCTGCGCTTCTCGCTCAACCTGATGAAGGAAGCCGATGCGCTGGACGCTGCCATCGACGCCGTCGTCGAAAAGGGCGTCCTGACGCGCGACCTTGGCGGCACCGCTTCGGGTTCGCAGGTCGCCAAGGCCATCACCGACCAGATTCGCGAAGCTGCCCTGGCAGCCGCGTAAGTCGCCACCTCGCAAAGGTGTAAACTGGCCCCGTCCGGCGCAAGCTGGCGGGGCTTTCTTTTTAGGCCAGCGCCGCAAGAGCCTCATCCGTCACGCCATCGATTTCGACCTGTTTCAGGCGCGACGTATCACCGGCCACCAGCGACAGCCGCGACTTTGGCACATTCAGGCTTTTGGCCAGCAAGGCGATCAGGGCGTCATTGGCCCGGCCTTCGATGGGCGCGGCACGGACACGGATTTTCAGGTAGCGCCGCCCCTTGTCATCCTCAGCCCAACCGTCGATGCCGTCCTTGGCAGACTTGGGCGTCAGGCGGATGAAGAGGCGCGCCAAGACCGCTAGCCAAGCAGCCGCGTCAGGTTTTCCTGCGCAATCGGCAACAGAAAATACTGCATGCCACGAATGACCAGAAGGCAGAGAATGAAGCTGATATCAAAGCCACCCAGAGACGGGACAAGCCGGCGAAACGGCTCCAGAATAGGTGCCGTGAATTGATCGAGAGTCGCCACGATCCGATAAGCGGTGGGATTGCGTGTGTTGATGATCCCGAAATAGGTTAGCCAGCTAACGATGGCGCTGGCAATCAGCATGAAAGAGATAAAGCTCAATAAGCCATTCAATATGAAGAAAATGAACCCGATCATGCAACCTTTTCCCGAACAGACGTGACGAAGTGACTATAGGGGATTCCTTAAGCCAAACAAGTCAACGCATGCTTGACATGCGTCGAACTTGCCGTAATAAGACGGCACTTCGTGGAAGGCATGGGGCTATAGCTCAGTTGGTAGAGCGCCTCGTTCGCAATGAGGAGGCCAGCGGTTCGAATCCGCTTAGCTCCACCATTCCTTCACAGACCTCCGCCGACGATGACAATCTGTCGGATGCGCAGGTCGTGCATCACGGCGCCTTGCAAAGACCGGCGATCAACCAACCCCAACCTTACTGTATTTTCTCAGATATTCCTCATGCGACGGCATCATCTGCGCCGCCTTGATCATGGCGAGGCGCATGGACTCGACGCTTTCCGTGACTTCTGCCGGTGGCAGGTTGGCGACGACGGGATCGCACGCCTTGGGGACGATATTCTGCCCCAGGAAGACCGCCACCCAACTCGGGCGCGAAAACAGTTCGTCGTTAAGGCGAAAGGCGCGACCACCTTCGCGAAACAGAGCGATCTTGTGCTTCAGGCTGTCCGGTATGGACATGGTCCGGCAGTAGTCCCAAAAGGGACTGTCGGTCCTGTCCGTCGCCGAATAGTGCAGGATGATAAAATCACGCACCTGTTCGAACTCAACCCGCATGAAGCGGTTATATTCGTCGCGAAAGACGTCCGGCAGGGATGCATCCGGAAAGAGGGAAATAAAGCGGCTGATGCCTTCTTGGATCAAATAGATCGATGTCGATTCCAGAGGCTCGAGGAAGCCGGCCGACAGGCCGATGGCGATGCAGTTTTTCGACCAGAAGGATTGCCGATGGCCGGCGGTGAATCGGATGGTCCGGGGCGATCCCAGCAGTTCACCGTCCAGGCTGGCGAGCAGGACCGAGGTTGCCTCGTCATCGGAAATGAAGTCGCGGCAATAGATATGCCCGTTCCCGGTCCGCGCCTGGGTCGGTATTCGCCACTGCCACCCGGATGACTTGGCCGTGGCTCGCGTATAGGGCAGAAGCGGTCCGTCATGCTTCGAAGGCACCGCCTGGGCGGAGTTGCACGGCAGCCAGTGGCTCCAGTCAATATGCGGCACGCCCAGTGTCTGGCCCAGCAGCAGCGACCGGAAGCCGGAACAGTCAAAAAAGAACTCGCCCGTCACGGACACGCCATTTTCGAGCATGAGTCCGGCGATATGGCCGGTTTCAGGCGCCTGGACGACCGTCTGGATCTTGCCTTCGATGCGGTGCACGCCACGTTTTTCAGCGTAGGCGCGCAGGTACTTGGCATAGAGACTGGCGTCGAAATGATAGGCGTATCGGATATGCGAGCCTATGGAGCGCGGATTGGGATCGGGATGGACGAACTTACCGTGCCGCGCCGCAACAGCACACATACTGTAGTCATCGATAGGATGCGTGTTGCCTGCGGCCCGGCTGTGCAGCCAGAACTGATGAAAGTCGAAGCCGTTCATGTCCACGCCATGGCTGCTGAACGGATGGATATAGCGGTCGCCCTTGCGTCCCCAGTCGATAAACTCGATTCCGAGTTTGAAGGTCGCGTTCGTTTCCCGGATGAACTCGTCCTCGTCGATACCGAGCAACTTGTTGAAATTAATAATGTCCGGAATTGTGGCTTCACCGACGCCGATGATCCCGATGTCATCCGACTCGACCACCGTAATCGACACATCCTTGGGGGCAAGCAGACTGGACAGCGCGGCCGCCGTCATCCACCCCGCGGACCCGCCGCCGACAATAACAATCTCTTTTATGGGCGTCACCATGGATCAGGCACCTTCCCGCGCCAGGAAGTTTTTCAGCCCGCTCATATAGGCCTGGTGACCGGGAAGGGTTCGCGCCATCGTCGCGATGCTGCCTTGCATGTTCGCCAGATATTGCTTCACCTCGTTCTCGGGCAGCGGGTCCGCCAGACGATCGCTGCGGCGGGGGCGACGTCCCATGCCATAATGCAGGATTGTCCAGTCCTCTGGCGTGAACGGCTCCAGGTCGTAGGACACCAGAACACCGCGGCTCAGGAACTGTGTGAGTTTACGATCAAGCTTGGCGTTTGGCTGGGTATGGGCCGCTTCCCAGTACGACGATCCCGCCACGGGCGTGGTGGCAAACATAGCGCGATGAAACAGATCCGCATGTTCGTAATCGTTTTCGAACTGCCGATTATATTCTCGACGTTCCATGGACATGTCGCGAAACAAGGGGATGAGC
Source organism: Asticcacaulis sp. P2_C5 (assembly GCF_056404555.1). Taxonomy (NCBI): domain Bacteria; kingdom Pseudomonadati; phylum Pseudomonadota; class Alphaproteobacteria; order Caulobacterales; family Caulobacteraceae; genus Asticcacaulis; species Asticcacaulis sp. P2_C5. The sequence goes on along the minus strand of NZ_JBFUDU010000003.1, from coordinate 103,004 downwards.
GAAACCAGACGCTCGATATCGCGCTGAAGCAGCATGACGGGCGCCGGCGTCAAGGGCTCGACAACCGCCGCCGCCTGACCAATCGCGACGCAATTGCCAATCCAGGCCTCGGCCTGACGCCCCAAGACAGCGCTGGCCTTTACATCTGGATCGCCGCCGTGCGCCTCAAGGGCCAGGTCCTCGTCGTCTTCAGCAAACACCGTCAGCCTTGCCGTCGCGCCCTGTAACGGCGTGACGGACTGCCACCCGAAGGACCGGCCCGTCAGGGTGCGCATCGCGGGGCCGAGATGGTCGCATGGTGTCTGGTTCATGACGGCGCCCAGCCGTCTGTCTCCAAGACGCCTGGCGCCGAGCCGGCTCAACAGCGTGGCCTCGGGCCCCGTACAGTCGATGAATAGATCCGCCGAGATCGTCTGGCCGTCAGACAGGCGCAAGGCGTCTATACCATCCGGACCGAGCTCAATCCCGGTGATGCCGGCACGGATGACGCGCACGCGGGCCGCATCCATGACCGAAGCAAACACACTCAGATAGGAGGTCGCATCAATGTTATAGCCATATTCCGCCCGGCTCAACGGGTGAGTGGCCTGTTCAGGCGGATGGGCGAAAGCGCCACGTTTGGCCGCGGTCGCCGAAACCAGATAAGGCTCGAGATCATACTCGCCCTGACGGGTCAGATACTGGTGAAACTGGACGCCATTGAGAATGGGTAAGGGCAGTTGAAAGCCCTGAAACCAGGTTCGTTCTTCCCCTCCCCAGCTTTCGTATTGCGTGCCCAGGGAGAAGGCGGTGCTGCTCTGCCTGACCAGGGCGGGTTCGGTGACGCCCGCCGACAGATTAAAGTCGTAGGCCGACGGCGACGTGACATTGCCGTAAAAGATATCGGCCGCCGGCGAGTCTTCGATCGCAATAAAGCTGATCTGGTGCCTTGCCGGGAGATGACGGGATAATGCCGTAGCCGTCATGTAGCCGGCGAGTCCGCCACCACAGACGGCGATATGAACGATCGGTGTTTGAGACACGGAGCTACTCCACGCTTGCGATAAGGGGCGCCCGGTCCGACCCGGCGCCGATGCGGCGGATATAGGCGCTATGATCGGGCGTCTGGCGGACCGCGGCCGCCACGGCTTCGCGCGTGGCCCGGCCGTGGGCGATCAGTGTCTCTTCCGGAATGGCGAGGACACGCGGATCATAGCCTCGCGGCACCAGGTTCTGCCCCAGCAGCACGGCCAGCCAGCTCGGCGGCAGGAAGGTTCCGAACTCGTATTTGATGATATGGCCGCGCGCCATCCACGCCGCTATCTTCTCATCCAGGCTGTCCGGCAGTTTGAGGTTCTGGAAATGCAGCCACATCTCGCCGCTTTCGCGTTGATTAGCGACATAGTGGAGCAGCAGGAAGTCGCGTACGCGTTCGAACGCCAGTCCCATGCGCTGGTTATATTCATCGGCGTCGGAAGGCTGGAACGACTTGTCCGGAAACAGTTGCAGCAGTTCCGTGATGCCTTCCTGGATCAGGTGGATCGATGTCGATTCCAGCGGCTCAAGAAAGCCGGCCGCCAGACCGATCGCGACGACATTTTTATTCCAGAACCTGCGGCGGCGCCCCGTCGTGAAAAAGAGCTGGCGCGGCGCGGCCAAGGTCGGCCCCTCGAGATTGGCCAGCAGTTGGTCGGCGGCCTGTTCGTCCGAAATGAAGCTGCTGCAATAGACGTGGCCATTGCCGACGCGATGCTGCAGCGGGATGCGCCACTGCCATCCGGCCTCGCGCGCCGTCGCGCGGGTGAACGGGGTCAGGGGGCCTCGCGACTCACAGGGCACGGCGATCGCCCGGTTGCACGGCAGCCAGCAGCTCCAGTCGTCATAGCCGGTCTCAAGCGCCTGTTCGATCAGGACGCCGCGAAATCCGGAGCAATCGACAAAAAGGTCGGCCGCAACCCTGCGCTCTCCGTTCAGTTCCAGGGATTCAACGAAACCCGTTTCCGAATGGCAGAAGGTCTCGCGGACCTTTCCCTCCGTCCTGACGACGCCGTTGGCTTCGGCGTATCGCCGCAGGAACAGGGCGTACTGCGATGCGTCGAACTGATAGGCCCAACCGAAACTCGACTCGACCGTACCGTAGTCCGTCGTCGGATACTGGAATCGTCCCTGTTCGGCCGCCAGGATGGGATAGGACCATTCGTCCAGCCGGGCGGTTTCGCCCAGTTCCCGCAATCTCAGCCACGCCAGGTAGAACGGAATGCCGTTGATGGGCTGCCCGTAGTCGCCGAATGGATGGATATACCGGTCGCCCTCCCGGCCCCAGTCGCAGAATTCGATGCCCAGCTTGAAGGTCGCTTCGGTCGCCTTCATGAAGATCGCTTCATCGATACCGAGCGCTTCATTGAATTTCCGGATCAGCGGTATCGTAGCTTCGCCGACACCGACCGTGCCGATTTCATCGGACTCGACCAGTTCGATCCGGATCGGCAAGCCTTTCAGCTTGTGGGAGAGGGCGGCCGCCGTCATCCACCCCGCGGTGCCCCCGCCCAGAATGCAGATCTTTTCAATATTGTTTGAACGCTGCGGCATCTCAAAATTCCAACCTAACCGAAACCGATATCGGCTTCAAACTTGATAGTAATGTCTCGCGTGCGTCAAACGCCGCCTCTGGACGTCTGGATAAAAACGTTTGCCGTCAGTCGTCCCGTTCGAGGATCGCTACTGTAATTGAAGTCCGGCGAAAAGTAGCCTGAGTGAAGCAGACATCCCTGGTAGATTACGAGGCGATTAAAATGCCCCTCAACCTGGAATACATTTTCGTAGTGCGCGTTCGAGTGCCCTCCGGAACTTATTGGCATGGGACTATATTCAGCAAGCTCCGCCTGTACAAGACTTCGTAATTCAGAGACATTATCGATGCTTACCTGTTCCACTTCGCTTGCGACATGGCGGTAGAATGCCGTGCCGGTGTCAGGAACGCGATGCAGATGAAGCAGAATGGCCAGATAGTCCGGGTCAACCAAGTCATAATGGGGAACGCGCTGTCTCGGACTCATTTCCTCCGGCAGCGTCGTGGCCAGCGAAAAACTGGCTTCGAACACCCTGAAATTGTCTGCATTATAATGGCTTTGAATGAGAGGGCCAGCCGTTCTCAATATATCAACGACACAAGACGAAGCCTTGTCCCCCGGCCCAATTTGGTGACGCCTGCCCGGATAGGCCGTCCTGCCTTCAGGCGGAAAGTCGGGCAGCGCTGCGGCGGCATCTACGGCGTCCTGGGCATGGCTCAGAAAGTCGTCAATAACGATAATTTTTGATTTCGAACGCCCGACTTCATGTACCGCAACTTCCATAGCCGACCCTGCCATCCGATCCGCACTGAAGGCAGGCTCGTCTATCGTCATTATACTATTTTGCCGGTGTTGCGGGCGTAGCCGGGAAAATTTCCGGTGTGTGATCCAGCCCCGGAAACGATTTATCATCGCCTGACCCCAGTTCGATCACCAGGAGCGTCTGACGCACCTTGCGGGGCTGCCAGGTTTCCAGCACTTCGTTCGGCACAGAAGCGCCACCAAAGGTGCCCTCGTTACCACGCGAACCCGTACTCGGCGCACCTGCGACGGGAGCCCCCGTCGTCCCGCCTGCGCCCGAGCCCATAAAATTACCAGCGCGGTTTTGCAGGTCGTCAGCGACACCAAGTTGCACCATCCGGTTAGTGGTCTGCAACACGGCGAACCATTCCTGATGTTGCTCGGCGGCAAGATCACCGGCGCGCCTCAAGGCATATTCGGCAATCTCACGATTGGATTGCCCGGGCTCACCGGTATAGCCGACCGTCCAGAAACCGCCTTCTTCAAGTACATTGAAATAACCAGGGTTTCCTGGCTTTGCGGCGACCTTATAGTCCTTAGCCTCGGCGCCCGAGACAGCGATCACGGCGACAAAGGCCGCAACGACAAGGGAAAACTTCTTCATTGGTAACCTCACGGACCAGATAACACGCGTAGGTAAAGAAGGGGCGGGACAGAAAACCATCCCGCCCCCACACTTTCAGACGAATTTAGTACAGGTAGCGCAGGCCAACCACGATCCGGCGATCATTTTTGATCGCGAAGCGAGGCCGGGTATTGCCCGCCTGATCAACCTGCATGACCGCTTTCGTGGTCGTATCGAGCAGGTTTTCAACTGAGGTACGGAATTGCAGGTGCCTGTTCATGTTGTACTTCAACGATGCATCCAGGAAACCCGCCGGCTCGTTATAGGTCGGGTTGCCTGTCATGTAGTCGCCCTTGACGATCAGGTACCGGCTGCGCCACGAATAGGCCAGGCGGGCTTCGAACGTATCATCCTGATAGATGCCGACCAGGTTTGCCAGATACTTGGACTGCTGGAACAGGTCGGTGATGTTGTAACGGCAGGGCTCGCCGTTATTCGCGCAAGACAGATCCGGGTCCGTACTTGCGTCGATATAGGTGAAGTTGGCCTGGGCGCCAAGGTGGGAGAACCAGCCCGGCAGGAAGTCGTAGAACTGCTGGTAGGCGAGTTCGACACCGTTCACACCCACTTCCTTGGTATTAACCTGGCCGCCATAGACGATGGGCACGGTCTTTCCGTCCAGCGTAACGTTGCCTATGGTTTCGGAGCCGCCCTGGATAACGTCGTGCAACTTCTTCGAGAACACCGCCGTCGTTATATTTCCGCTTGGGAAATACCATTCGTAGGAGAGGTCGAAGTTGTCCGAAGTCGTCGGCCGCAGACGCGGGTTGCCGCCCCCGGCGCTGATCGCATTCAGGGTTACGTTCTGGTTACCGTCATTGCAGGTCGTCGGCAGGCCGAGGGAGGCGCAGTGTCCGGCCGGCCAGTTCACCGTTGTCGTGTTGGCGCCGTAAGTGTTGTAGGCACGCAGATCGGCAATATTGGCGCGCGTCAGGTTTTGACTGGCGCCAAAACGAATCAGCATGTCCTCGTTCAGGTTCCACTTGATGTTAAACGACGGCAGCCAGTGATCGTCGCTCGTGCCGTAGCTTATGGAGTGCGGAGCCCCCTGGAGATAGGCGGCCGTTCCCGGCAGGAAGTCCTGCGGGGCGTTGTGCGAGCAGGCATAGGTCGTGGTGACCACACCATTGGCGTCCGTGCCAGGCGTACAGGTCGACTTCGCGGCAAACGGGACAAAGACCTGATTACCCGCCGATTCCAGATCGGTCTTCGAATAGCGGACGCCGAAATTGCCTTCGATCGACTGGCCATTGCCGAGATCATGATCGAAATCGAACTGAACATAGAAGTTGGTCGTCTTCTCGGTGATCTCCGAATGGTTGGCATCCGGGAACAGCGGGGTGCGCGGCTGCCAGAACGAGCCTTGGACCAGGCCGCCGGTCCCGCTTTGGGCCGTGATGAACGCCGCCATCTTGTCGTAGTTCAGCAAATAGTCGCGGTTGAGATAGACAAAGCCGGTGTTCTTGCCCTGGACGAGACCGCCGCGGAAGAAGTCCGCATAGTCGTCGACTTCGGTCATACCCGCCGGCAGAGCACTCAACGGTGTTGCGCCGCCGCCGATCCAGGACGGTGCCACGCCCGACCAGTTCTGGTTGGCGGTATCATTGGTCTGGTTACGTTCGGAATAGCGAGCACCGAACTTGACATCCTTGAACCAGCTATTGTCGGCGAATTCATAGGCAAGGTCGCCGCGCAGCGCGAAGAGATCGCCATCGCCCTTTTGATGGTTGTCGGCGTTGTAGAGCCACCAATAGACGCTGGGATCGGCGGTATTGTCTTTTGCGGTGGTCGGTGTCATGCCGGCCTTCACAGCGGTGATCTGGTTGCCGCGCGGATCCATGACGAATTCAACGGAACCATGATCGAGGTCGGCCACTTCATTAATCATAAAGTGCGTTTGACCGCCCGCCCAAACTTCGGTCTGAGCCGCTGTTGCCTTGGTATATTGCGCATCGAGGTTCAGCTTCAGTCGGTCGCTGAAACTGTGCTTCAGATTGATGCTGAAATCCTCGGTCTTCGACTGATCAACCACGCCACGGCCCAGGGTATTGATGCCGTAGCCGTAAGCGCCACCGTCAGGACCCGTTCCCGTGATCCAGCCCTGCGTCATGATCTTGCCGATACCGATGGGCTGGCTGCAGCCGCCGGCGCCCGAGTAGCCGATATTGCAGAGTGCAACCGTGCCGTTGTAGGGTTCCGAAGCAGGCTGCGTAAGACCCGTCAGGACCACATCACCGTTAGGCATGGTCGTGAACGTCGTCGGCTTGGTGCCGGAGATCAGCGTATTGGTCGGCGTGCCGGCATCCGGCAGGTGTTCGACCGTATGCTCGACAGTGTTCGTGCCGTTCTCAACGTTGATATACTTGATCGTAATGCTGGTGGTATCGTTGCGCCATTGCCCAGCGAGATAATAGCTGGTGCGCTCGCGGTCCTGCTCGTTGTGACGCAGCTGGAATACCGGAATGGTGCCGATGACGCTGCTTTGCGGAACACCTGTGAATTGGCCAGGCCCTTGTGTCTCCTGAACCGTCGGATCGACGCGCGGAATCGGCGCACCGATCTGCCAGTCATTGATGTTCGATTTCAGCTCGGAATGGGAATAGGAGCCCAGCAAGCCAAATTCGCCTGCACTATTGCTCCAGCGCTTGCTTCCCATGACACTGTAGGTCGGCGCCCATTCCTTGCGCAGGTCGGCATAGGTGCCGTCCACACTGACGGAGAAGGTCGAACCCTTGCGGTCGAACGGAGCCAGGGTGCGCAGGTTGATGGTACCGCCGGCGCCACCTTCGATCAGTTCGGCCGAGGCGTTCTTGTAGACATCCACCCCGCCGACGAGTTCAGGCGGGATGGAGGACCAGTCGAGCGCGCGCCCGCCGTTGGCGGTAAACTGGTCGCGACCATTGAATTCGGAGCGAACGAACGACAGACCACGGATCAGGTTGCCCGAACCTTCAGCCGACGGGAAGTCGCCGCTCGCGCCGCCGGCGCCGCCGGTGTTGTACTGCGGCAGGATCGAATAACGCGTCACAGACACGCCCGGAATACGCCCCAGGGCCTCAGCTACGCTGGCATCCGGTAGCGCCGACACGTCCGATGCCGTGATGGAATCGACGAAGGTGTCAGCCTTGCGCTTGATCTGTGAAGCCGTTTCCAGCGACTTGCGGATACCGGTAACGACGACAACCGTCTCGTCGCCCGTAGCGGCAGCGCCAGTATCGCCCGCGGGTGCGTCTTGCGCAAAAGCAGACGTCGCCAGCATCGCAGCCGCCAGGGCTGTCGAGCCGAGCAGCATCCTGCCGATGCGGGAACGGCGGCGTGCGACGCTCTGGTTTTGGCCAAAATTATCTCGTGAAGTTTTCATGCTTGTAGTCTCCCTGCCTCGTTTGGCTTCTTTGGCCCCGAGGAAATTTTGTGTCGCTCGCTAAGATACGAGCCGTCTGGCTAGACATTTTTATCGATATTGCTCACAGGCCGGACGCCGTTTTTCGTACGTCAGAACATCCCCGAACGCCCCGCGCACCGTGATGGAACAAGGTTATGATAGCGCTCACATTATTTCAAGCGTAAAGTCAGACAATATTTGGAAAAATGTCGGGGCGTTGCGTGATTGCGACACCTAGCCACTACCATTTAATATATTTACTTTCATATATGGCATCGCAATATGGACCGCCACCCCCGGCCGAGCACACAGAATTCCAAATTATTTTGTTGTTTTTATTTAATTTAATAGGAATAGCGGAAACTATTCAGCCATTTATGTCGACTGCGAAATACAATCTGCTGAATTTTCAGCATTTATTTTTCCTGGTGAAACGATGACAGCGCTCGTCAATTGTCTGGGTTATGAGCCAATTATGTCTGGCTTATCTGGTCATTTCCACGCGAATCGCACCCGCCGCGCAGCGCACGGCAGGGTCAAAAGTCGACTTTAATCCTGGTTCAGGCCCGCCCGCGCGGGCACCTTTCCTTAAGGTTTGTTGGAAATAACCGCTTCATAATGTCGACTTCGATCGCAAACTTAGTTGAAGGTCGCCACACGAACCGATTCAGTTATTTTCCAGCGGGCCTTATACCAAGTTGCAATGACGTTGACTCATTGCAACTTGGCAAGGGCGACCGCCCGCCCGAGCCTATGCGAGGAGCCATCGGGGGCGCCCGTGCGACGGCGTTTGATCTGAAATAAATGCGAATACCAACCAGCACTTTATGTGTCAGTATCTGTGCCGGTTGGTATTAGTTCGCGATCTCAATCGCAGCCCCGCCGCCGCGCGCCAGGCTCAGCCTGAGAACGTCGCTGCGCGTGACCGATTTCTCCGTTCGGTTAACGTCGTTGGCATTGGCGCCATCCTGCCAGATCACCGCGTCATGCGAACCGCCTGCGAGGAATGCCAGCGGGACATCGACAACCCGCGCCACCTCATTGTTCAGGGCGCCGATATACCATTTGGCTCCCTTGCGCCGGGCCACGATGACGTAGCTGTCTGGCGTTCCGGCAATAAAGCGCGTCTCGTCCCACGCTGTCGGCACAGCCTTGATGAAGTCAAATCCCGCCGCATTTTCGTAGGCTGACGGATCGTCGGACACCATCTGGAGCGGGCTGTCGTAAACGACATATTGCGCCAGGGCCTGGCCGCGGGTGTAGCGCGTCGACGGGAAGACCTCGGTTTGCACATAGGTGTCCGGATAAGAATTGCGGAATCCGCCCGGCGTGTAATCCATCGGCCCCAGCAGCATGCGCGTATAGGCCAGCTTGACATTGTGCGAAGGCGTCACCTTGCCCCAGGGAAACTTGTTATACTCAGCTCCCAGCACGCCTTCCTGCGTTATGTAGTTCGGATAGGTCCTGGACAGTCCCATGGGCGGAAAGGCGCCGTGCATGTCCAGCAACAGGTGGCGTTTGGCCGTTGCGGCGGCGAGACGCTCATAAAATGCGACCATCCCCTGGTCGTCCCGCTCCATGAAGTCGACCTTGATGCCTTTGATTCCCCAAGCCTGGTAAGTGTCGAGCACTTCATCCATCCGGGGCTCGACGTGCTTCCAGTGCGCCCATAAAATCAGGCCAACACCCTTTGACGCGGCATATTTCGCCAACGCCGGCATGTCTATGCCGGCCTCTCCCTGGGTGATGTCGGTCCGCGGGTCGGCCGCGCAGCATGGGCCGGTATTCAGCGCCCAGCCAGCATCGATAAGAAAATAGGGAAAGCCGGACTCTGCCGCAAAGTCGATAAAGCGGCGGTACCGCTCCATCGTAGGCTTGTCCCCCACTGTCGGTCCGGACCACCAGTCCCAGGCGACCTTTCCAGGCTTGACCCAGCTATAATCGCCGGTCGCTTGAGCGGAAAGGTTTCCGATCAAATTCGACTCGATCAGGTCCCCTGCCCGGTCGGCCATCATGATAACGCGCCAGCCGCTTTGCAGGCCGTTCGCTGATTCGACCGCAACCTCCTTGCGATCGATGCCGTGGAACAGCTGGACTTGCAGCCCCCCGTCGGCGGGCTTCAGCGCGGAACCGGTGTAACCCGACAGCCCCGCCTGGACGATGGCAAAATAGGTCTGACCGCTCGCGGACGGGCACAGGATGGGATAGTCGTACAGCTTGGTTGCGTCGAGCTGCGTTATTGCGACGGGATTCCAGTCGTTTTCATGCGACGCGCTGTATTCCGAGACGAGGCAGGTCGGATCTCCCGCCGGTCGAAACTCCGTCGTTTCGTCCGAGAGGGAAACGGCCTGACCTTCGGGAAGCACGTAACGCCAGGCGACGCCGTCGTTATAGGCGCGAATCTCGATCGAGATTTCACGATGCAGTCCCTGCGCTTCTGCGAAGGTAAGACGCTCGCCGTTGAAATTGTCCTGAGCGGAGTCGGCCTTGGTCGCCGTCAGTTGATAGGTGCGGTGCCCATCTTGCCGGGTACGCTTTACAAGCACGAGGTTCGAAAAATCCGCCGCCCCCGACAGGTGCACGCCCAGATGCGAGCCGGAAACAACCTCCTCCCTCTTGCGGTAGGCGGTGTAAGCAGAACCATCATTAGCGATCCGAAATTCGACGCTGCCGTCCGGAGACGATAGCAAAATTTGGGCCGCCGCGGCCATGACTTCCAGCATATGTTCGTTCCCTGTATTTTTTTATTTTAGCCAGTATTTTTTGTTTAGATCGTAACGATGGCCTTGAGCAGATCTTCGGGCGCCTTGAGAAGCTCAGGTACCCGCGTCGGCAGGTCGGTCGCGTTCAACGAATGGGTGTGAAGCCTGTCCATCGGTATGACCCCGTTTCGGATCATGTCGATTACCACGGCGAAATCGTGCCTTGTCGCATTGCGGCTTCCGATCAACTGCATCTCGCGCTTGTGAAATTCGGGATCGGAGAAGGTAATGTCCTTGTTGACGATGCTGACCAGGACATACCTGCCGCCGTGCGCGACATAGGCGAATCCCTGCTGCATAGCGGCGGCATTGCCGGAGGCGTCGAAAACCACGTCGAAGAAATCGCCGTCGGTCTTGTCTTCCATCCAGGCGCGAACATCGCCGTCCGCCAGGGCAGTTTCGATATCCGGACATATGGTCTGCGCCCGCTGGAGGCGGCCGGCATTGGTATCGATCAGGAAGACATCGGCGCCTGCCATTTGAGCAAACAGCGCAACCCCCATGCCGATGGCCCCGGCGCCCACCACCAGTACCCTGTCTTCCGATGTAATCGCCCCGCGCCGGACAGCGTGCATGCCGATCGACAGGAATTCCACCATGGCGGCGTGGTCGAAGCTGAGGCCTTCGACATCGATCACCGCCTCCGCCGGCACGGACACGTACTCCGCCATGCCACCATCGATATGGACCCCCATGACACGGATGTTCATGCAGCAATTCGGCTTGCCACGCCGGCAGGCATGACACGTTCTGCAGTGCAGATAGGGATTGATCGTCACGGTCGATCCAATCCGGATATCCGAGTCAAGATCGGCATCCAGCACCTCGCCGGACAATTCATGACCCATGACCCGCGGATAGGAGAGGTATGGCTGGTTTCCGGAAAAAATATGGAAATCCGTACCGCACATACCAATGCGCCGAATTCGCACCAGGACTTCACCGTCGCGTCGGACCGGAATTGGCCGTTCGTCGAGCGTCAGTTCGTGAGGCTTATTGCAGGAAATCGTCAACATTCGGCGCACCCGTTACCTTATATGGAATTTATTTTTATATAAGAAAGTTGCAAATTGCAAACGGGATGCGTGATATGGTGGGAAAATTATGATACCTGCATGTCCCTGACGACCTCTGGGTAAGGGGCGCCAGGGCAAGATTATCGAAATGCGTCACCTGGTTTTGTGAATAAAAGGTCTCGAATGAAACTCGCTGATGTATCCGCCTCCCCCATGACGCGCCGCCATGTCCTGACGGCTGGTGCGGCCCTGGCGGGACTGGCCGTCATCAGCGCCAAGGCGGCGACCCTGTCGGCCCACCATCCCGACTATATCGTCGTGACACCTGATGGGACGCTGCAAATCTTCGCCCTGACCGAGTCTGCTTTTCGCATCCGCTTCGTTTCGGCCGATGCCGGACTTGCCGCTGCGCCTGATAGCATAGTCCTGCCCCAGCAAAATCGCCCCAAGGTGCGGCAACGCACCTCGGGCGACACAGTCCGCCTCATCCTGCCGGGTATCTGTTGCGAGGTAGACTCGTCGGACCAGGGCCTGCGATTTTTTGATAAGGACGGAAATCTGCTCCTGTGCGAAGCCCGCCACGGGCGCCGACTTACGTCTTCGACTCTGGGGTCAACTCTGGGAGAGGACAAGGTGTTCATTGCCGAACAGGCTTTCGACTCTCCGGCCGACGAACATATCTACGGTACCGGCTGCTTCCAGGACGGCGCGCTTGACCTGCGGCAACTGCCGCGCCGCCTGACCCAGGTCAATACCCAGATCAGCCTGCCCTTCACACTGTCGAGCCGCGGCTACGGGCTTATCTGGCTCAACGAAGGCAAAAGCGACCTCAATCCCCCGTCCCGTCAGACACAACTCAGCCGCGTCGCCGTCGACGCCCAGGGGCAGGTTGTCGACGTCACGACGGATGCCGGAAATGCCAAGCTGGCCCGGACGGAAGCGGTTTTCCAAAAGGAGATCGTCCTCGACGAGCCCGGCCGCTACGCCTTCCAGCTCGATATCGGACGCAAGATGGCCTCGCGCCACCATGTCGAGATCGACGGTAAGGTCTGTTGCGACCTGACCAATCTGTGGCTGCCGCCGACCACGAGCTTTATGGCCGACCTGTCGGCGGGGCCACATACAGTCCGCGTCATAGCGAATGCCGAGGATGCCCCGTCAATCGGCTACGACAAGGTGCGTGACCAAACCGTCTGGCGTTCCGATGTCGCCGAGGCCATCGACTATGTGGTCATGGCCGGTCCCGACGCCGAGCGGATCCTGGCCACCTATCGCCAATTGACCGGCGAAACGCCGATTCTACCCAAATGGGCCTATGGCTACATCCACTGCCGCGAGCGCTTCAAGTCGTCGCATGAGATCCTCGACAACGCGCGCGAGTTCCGCCAGCGGCAACTTCCCGTCGATGTCATGGTCCAGGACTGGCAGTACTGGGGCAAGCATGGCTGGAACGCCATGAAGTTCGATGAGACCCAATATCCCGACCCGGCCGGTCTGGTTAGCGACCTGCACGGCCTGAATATGCGGCTGATGCTGTCCGTATGGTCCAAGGTGGACCGTAAGGCCGAGCTGGGCCAGGCCATGGCGGAGAAGGGCTATTACATCCCCGACTCGGACTGGATCGACTTCTTCAATCCTGAGGCGGCGGCCTTTTACTGGCAAAACCAGAGCACGCGACTGGCAGCGCTGGGCATAGACGCCTGGTGGCAGGACGCGACGGAACCGGAAAATGATGACCTTGTCGGACGCCAGACCTTCGTCGGACGGGGCGAGCGACATCGGCTGACCTATCCTCTCCAGGTTTCCCGGACGGTTTATGAAGGCCAGCGGCGAGACTTCCCCGATCGCCGCGTCTTCACACTGACGCGGTCGGCTTTTCTGGGTCAGCAGCGCTACGCGGCGGTCACCTGGTCCGGAGACATCGGCAATGACTGGGAAACCCTCAAACGGCAGATTCCGGCGGGTTTGAACATGGCGGCGGCGGGCTACCCGTACTGGACCGTAGATGCCGGTGGGTTTTTCCGGCCCGGCCCGTCGCAATATACCGACACCGCCTACCACGAACGCTTCATCCGCTGGTTCCAGTACGCGACCTTCCTGCCGTTGCAGCGCGTCCATGGCTATATGACGGATACGGAGTTCTGGCGCTACGGCAAGACGGTTGAAGCCGTGGCACGCGATTACCTTAACCTGCGCTACCGGCTGTTCCATTACATCTACGGTCTCGCCGCCATTACCCATCGCAAGGGCACGCCCTTGCTGCGGCCCCTTGTTTTCGACTTTCGCACCGACGCGCAGGCCCTGGCCCAGACGCACAGCTTCATGTTCGGGCCCGCGCTGCTGGTGGCGCCGGTTCTTGAGCCGAACGTCACCACGTGGCCGGTCTATCTGCCCCGGACGCCGGGCGGCTGGTTCGACCTGTGGAGCGGCGTTCATCGCGCCGGGGGCGAAATCCACCAGGTCCCCTCCCCTCTTTCGCAGATACCCGTTCACGTGCGGGCAGGTACTGTGCTGCCGCTGGGCCCGATCGTTCAGTCGACCGCGGACATTACCGGCCATGCTATCGACATCCTGGTGTTTTCCGGGTGCGACGGCGCCTTCGAACTCTATGAAGATGACGGCCTGACCTACGCCTATGAAAACGGTGCCTGCACGACGATACCTTTCCATTGGTCGGAGCATAGCGGAGAGCTGGCCCTGGGCGGCAGGATCGGTGGGTTCAACGGCATGCCCGAGCAGCGGCTATTCCGCCTGCATCTTGTCTCACAGGACAACCCGCCGCTAAACCTCGGCCAGGGGGTGGAGGTTAGCTATACCGGCCGGCCCATTCGCGTCCGTCTTCGTCGCTAGCTTACCAGGATGTCGCCCGACTCGGCGGTGTTCGCGGTCCTGGCTATCTGCACCATGTCCCCGGCCCACCCCTCTACCGTCACCGGCCGACCAGCTTGGAACGCGTTGACACCGCTGCGGCCGGCCGCGGCGGTGCATCATGTTCAGACCTTCATCTCGTAAACGCCATTAGAATCGAGACGGATCGACCGTAATTCGCCTTTGTAACGCAGAGCAATGTCTTGCGCCGGGCGGCCCGTCAGCTTCAATGAGGTCAGGCTGCCTCCGCCCCAGGCGATGTCAGCGGTAATATTGCCACGAGCGCGCAGGCCGCTGATCCGGCCGGTGGGCCAGGCCGACGGCAGGGCCGGCAGCACATGTATCTCGCCACCCCACGATTGCAGGATCATCTCCATCAAGCCCATGGCGCCGCCGAAATTGCCGTCGATCTGGAACGGCGGGTGGGCATCGAACATGTTTGGATAGGTGCGCTGCGGACTCAGCAAGGACTTCAGGATCGCGTGAGCATGATCGCCTTCACCGGTTCGCGCCCAGCAACAAATCCGCCAGGCGGTAGCCCAGCCGGTCGACAGGTCCCCTCTACGGTTGAGCGTCACCTGTGCAGCTTTCACGAAATCGGGCGTGTCCCGGACATTGACCTGTGAACTTGGAAAAAGCGCATAAAGATGGGAAATATGGCGATGCTGCTGTTCCGGCGCCGCATCGTCCCAGTCATCGAGCCATTCCTGTAACTGTCCGGACTTACCGATGCGATCCGGCGCCAGGCGCCGCGACGTATCGGCGATCTGGCCCAGCAGATCGCTGTCAAGACCCAGCGCCTGACCGGCCGCGACCGTATGGCTGAAAAGGTCGCGGACAATCTGGCGATCCATGGCGGGTCCGGCGCATACCGACGAGCCGAAGGGATGCTGGTTTTCCGGCGATACCGACGGCGAGGTGATCAGTCCGCGTCCCTTTGGATCTTCGGTCAGGGTGTCCAGGAAGAACAGCGACGCGCCCTTCATCAGGGGATACAGCCGGGCCAGCATGGCTTCGTCGCGGCTGTAGTCATACTGGTCCCACAAGGTGTTGCACAGCCAGGCGCCGCCGCACGGCCACAACCCCCACATCGGCCCATCGATCGGCGCCGCCGCCCGCCACAGATCGGTATTGTGGTGAGCGACCCAGCCGCGCGCATTGTACATGGTTTTGGCCGTGCCGGCGCCGGTGACCGAAAGCTCCTCGGTCAGGCGCAAAAGAGGCTCGACGCACGGCGCCAATCCGGCCGCGCCCGCCAGCCAATAGTTCATCTCGGTATTGATGTTGATCGTGTATTTGCTGCCCCAGGGCGGGTTGGTCGCTTCGTTCCAGATCCCCTGCAGGTTGGCGGGCTGCGTGCCGGGCCGCGACGACGATATCAGAAGATATCGGGCGTACTGCAGGTACAGCGCCGCCAGGGCGGGATCGTCGGCGGTTTCCGAGGCGGCGATCCTCTGGTCTGTCGGCAATCCTGAACTGCCCTGCCCGAGATTGACCATGAAACCATTGAATAACGCCTGGTAGTCCGCGATATGGTCGGCACGAAGCCGCCGGTAGGACTTGTCCGCAGCCGCATCGCTGCGTCGGCGCACGATGGCCACCGGATCACCTGTCGTATCGCGAAAATTCACGAAACTGGTCGCGGCCGAAATCACCAGGGTAACAGTCCTCGCGCTGCGGACCGAAAAGGCGGAGTCGGAAACCGACAACTCGCCATTGGTGACAGCCTTTACGCGTATGGCAAAGGTCAGGGCCGGCGAAAGGTTCGGGCCGCTTTTATTCTTCCCCGTTATCAGCCAGGCCCCGGGGCCGTCCTGCCGGATAAGGATATCCGCGCTGTTTTCCCCCGTCTCCTCGCGCCGCGTCCAATCCGGTGCCTGTGCCGCCACCAGGGGGGTCGCCGACCCGCTGTAGTTGGCCGCTGTGTATTTGACGTCGCGAGGCCCTCGGTAAGCCAGGTCGAAACCGAACCGCCGGCCTTTCGCTTCCAGCCGAAGCACAATCACCTGATCCGGGGCGGAGACAAAGGCTTCCCGGCATATCGTGCCCGAAGCTGTTGCGTACATTACGCCGGCGATGGCCGTCGCCAGGTCGAGATCGCGTTGGTACGACGCCGGCGTATCCCGTCCGTCGAAGGTCAACAAGAGGTCGCCGAGCGTGCCATAGGCCATTTGCGACAGCGGGCGCGCCATCATCTTTGCGCCGGCGAGGTCCGTCGCTTCCTTGTAGCTTCCTTCGGCAATCAATTTCCGGACTTCGGGCAGCGCGGAGAGGGCCTCCGGACTGTCCGGCGTATAGGGGCCGCCCGACCACAGAGTGTCCTCGTTGAGTTGCAGCCGTTCCTGGCCGACGCGGCCGAACACCATGGCGCCCAGTCGGCCATTGCCGATCGGAAGGGCCTCCTCCCAGCGCACGGCCGGCTGCCGGTACCACAGCCGGTTTGACGCCGATGGTCCCGTTGTCCCGGCCATGGCCGGAACCGTCGACGCCACGGACAGCGCCGTCACGCCTGCGAGAACCCGGCGCCGGGATGGCCCGTCTGAAATGGACATGCTTCCTCCTCCGATACCTGACAGGACGAGACCGTCAGAAGTTCTTGTGCCCGTAGGTGATAACCATATCAACGCAGTCGTCGCAGCCGCCGGTCAGGGCCAGTCCCAATATAAGTCCGGCTGCGCTTTTCAGGGTGATCATGATCAGGGCTCCAGGGTCTGGCTGGAGGTTACGGTCAAGGATGCCGCGACGCCGGACGCCTTGACCAGCCCCGGCCGGCCTTCCGGCTGTCCGCCGCCAAGCCAGATATTGACCTTGCCCGGCTTGACCGTGCGCGATCCATCGGCATTCACCGTGCTGAGCGCGCGGCTGTCGAGCGTAAAGCTGACCGTCTTGGTTTCACCGGCCTTCAGATGAACGCGATCGAACCGTGCCAGGGCGCGGATCGGCGCGTCTTTTTCACCGGGATGACTGAGATACAGTTGCACAACCTCGTCGCCGTCTACGCTGCCGCTGTTGGTGACGTTTACCGAGACCGTCACCTGCCCATCGCCCTTCACCTTTGCGGCCGAAACCTTCGCCGGCGCATAGGTGAAATGGGTGTAGGACAGGCCGTAACCGAAGGGATAAAGCGCCTCGCCCTTGAAGTAGCGATAGGTTCGGCCCTTCATGCTGTAGTCAGTAAACGCTGGAAGTTGGTCCGCCGAGCGATAAAAGGTCATCGGCAGCCGGCCTGCCGGGCTGAAGTCACCCGCAATCAGGCGGGCGACCGCCGCCCCGCCCTGCCCGCCGGGGTACCAGGCCTCGACGATTGCCGGAACGTTTTTATCGGCCCAGTTGACGCCCAGCGCGCTGCCATTGACCAGGACCAGGACGACGGGCTTGCCGGTCGCGCTGACCTGTTCCAGCACCTTTTGCTGGACGGGTGGCAGGTCAAGACTGGTACGATCGCCGCCCGAGAAGCCGGGAGTCTCGACCCGCATTTCCTCGCCTTCGACGCGTTGCGACAGGCCGGCGGCGAAAACCACCAGATCGGAGGCCTTCGCGGCGGCGACGGCGTCCTGGGCGCCTTTATCCGATGGCAGGCTCCACAACAGTTTTTCATCGCCCTTGTCCTGGCGCTGGAAGGATTCGACTCGAATGGCGTTGCGGCTGCCGGCCTCCAGGTGGACTGTCCCTGTGGCGATCGATGAACGCCAGTCGACCCACCAGGCATCGACGACCAGCTTGTCGTTGACCCAGATGCGATAGCCGCCGTTGGCGTCGTAGCGGAAGCGATACTCGCCGGTTTCCGGCGCCGTCAGGTAGCCCTCGAAGCGCACCGATCCGCTGCGTTGCTCGCCGCTCCAGGCCTGTCGGGCATTGGCGGCTGCGGCAGACTGCGGCGTTCCCGACAGGTCGGAAGCGGCAAACTGGCTGGCCGTCACACCCTTTTCGTGACAGTCCTTGTCACGGCAGAAGGCGTCGTCGGGCACGGGCGCCAGGACGGGATCGATCAGGCCGGAACCCTGGGCATAACGTATCTCCGCATTGGGAAAGCGGGCGCGCAGACCGTTAAGGATGGTTACCGGATGCGACGGGTCGCCGCTATAGTTGCCGACCAGAGAGTCGGGCGAGTCGGCATTGGGCCCGATCACGGCAATGGTGCGCGGTTCGGCCTTCAAGGGCAGCAGATTGCCGTCGTTCTTCAGCAGGACCATGGCGGATTCCGCCACATGCTGCGCCAGGTCGCGATTGGCCGGGGTGTCGTAGTCGGCGGCGGTAATGCCCGGGAAGACCTTGGCGGGCGGGTCGAACTGGCCCAGCTTGAAGCGCGCGGTAAACAGCCGGACCAGGGCTGTATCGATGGTGCTTTGCGGCAGCAGGCCCTGGCGGACGGCGGCGGTCAGGTGGTCGGCCTCGTTGGCATTGCCGCAGATCAGGTCCGTCCCCATCTGGTAGGCCGCGGTGACGCCCTCCTCCGGTGTCGCCTTGTAGTGGTGCGAGGTCTTGTAATAGATGTCGCCGACGGCGTCGCAGTCCGAGACCACGAATCCCTTGAAGCCCCAGTCCTTGCGCAGATGGGTGACCAGCAGGTCCTCGTTGGCGCAGGCCGGCTGGCCGTCGATGGCGTTGTAGGCGCACATGATCGAGTCCGCCTTGCCTTCGGCAATCGTCGCCCGGAAAGCCGGCAGGTAGGTGTCTTCCAGGTCATGGCGCGACGGATCGACATTGTCGCGGTGGCGTCCGGCTTCGGGACCGCTATGGACCGCGAAGTGCTTGGGCGTGGCGACGACCCGGTAATAGACCGGATCATCCCCTTGCAGGCCCTTGACATAGGCTACCCCCATGCGGGACGTGAGATATGGGTCTTCGCCATAGGTTTCCTGGCCCCGCCCCCAGCGCGGATCGCGGAAGATATTGATGTTCGGCGACCAGACAGTCAAACCACGAAACCAGTCCGAGCCGCCGAAACGATGCCGGCTTTCAACATATTTGGCCCGGAATTCGACGCTGACGGTGTCGGCGACCTGGCGAATCAACGGCTCATCCCACGTCGCGGCCAGGCCGACCGACTGCGGAAAAACGGTGGCGTGTCCGGCGGCTGCGACGCCATGCAGGCCTTCGTTCCACCAGTTGTATTCGCGGACACCCAGTCGCGGAATACCCGGGGCATCGTTGATCAGCTGGGAGGTCTTTTCCTCCAGCGTCATACGCGACACCAGGTCGGCGGCACGCTGTTCGGGCGTACGCGTTACGTCCTGGTAGGGTGCGCGTTCGAGCGGATTTTGCGCGAACGCGCCGGGTGCAGCGCTAAGCGCGGCCAGCAGGGCTAATGCCGAGACGGCCCAGCGTGCGCGGCGTGGAATATATTGCTTCATGGTCATTTCCTGTTTCCTGTCTGCCCAACCGTTCAGGCGCGGGCGAATTCGTACAGCTCTACGCTGGTCGGCGCGATTTTCAGTGGCGAAGCGGTGCCGAAGGTGCCTTCGGTCACCACCACCTCCGCCGGCTTGCCGACCTGGTTCTGCGCATCGAGCGAAGCGCCGGTCAGCTTCCAGCTACGTCCGGCCTTTCGCACCTTGAAGCCGTCCAGTCCCAGTTGCAGGGTCTGAGCCTGCTCCGTGGCGTTGACGATCGCCACGACCAGGGCCTTGCGGTCCGCTGTCAGGGCGGCCGAAATATCCAGCGGATAGGTCGGGCTGCCGGCATTGACGCGCGGCTGGTCACCGCCGGCCGGGTATTCCGGCGCCGGCACGGGAGAATTGCCGGTCACGGCGACGGGGATGGTGCCGAAATGCTGGTTGTACATCTGGTACATCCGGCCGGTGGCGCTGATCACCGAACGTGTGCGGTCGAAATCGATCCAGCCGGTCGCCATGGTGTAGCCCGCCATGTCGATGAAGTCGGAATGGCGGAAAAACTCATGCAGGCACATGCCCAGGGCCAGGCAGGTCTTCAGTGTCTGGCGGAAGCTGTAGGCATATTCGTCGAAGAAGACCTTGACCTTGCCGTCGTTCAGCGCCGGGAAGCGGCGCTTATACTCTTCCCAGCATTCCACCATGGTCAGGACGCGGTTGGCCGGCTGACGCGCCCATTCGACCAGGGGCCGCTGGACGTCGAAAAGCTTGCCCGTCTTGACGTCGAACTTCTTGTTTTCGGGTGGATAGGCGTGGGTGGCCAGGGCGTCGAACTTGCCCCAGGCATTTTTGAACATACCGTAGGCCCAGTCGCGCTCCGATCCGAATTCGACCTGGGGCTGGCCTTCGATGAAGATGCCCTGGCCCGTCGTCATTTCGTCGGCGAAACCGCCCGGCGCGATGATGTAAATCGACGGATCGACCTTGCGCATGGCGTCGGCGAATTGCGCGTGCTTGACGGCGTACTGCTTCATCGGGATATGCCCCATCTGCCAGTGGCCGTACATCTCGTTGCCGATGTTCCAGTACTTGACGCGATACGGTTCCGGATGACCGTTGGCGGCGCGTTTCGCACCCCACTCGGTATCGGCCGCGCCATTGATATATTCGACCTGCTCGGCGCCCGAGCGCGGGCTGTCGAAGCCGGTGCTGACCGACCAGCTCGGTTCGGCCCTGATCAACTGGCACATCTGCAGCAGCTCATCGACCCCGACGTCGTTCGGTTGAGCGAAGTTCCACACCGGGTCGAGAATCGGCGGGCGTTTGTCCGGGTCACCGATCGTATACTTCCAGTCATAGCTGGAAATGAAGTTGCCGCCCGGAATACGCAGGATCTTGCAATCCACCTCCTTCATCAGGGCGATGGTGTCGGCGCGGAACCCCTTGATATTGTCCGCGGGCATCAGGGAGACGGCGCCAATGCGGAAGGTCCCCGTGCCCGTACCGGTGATTTCAAGCCTGGCCTCCGCCGTGTCGGCCTCGGGCGAAAAGCGTACTGGCACCGTGCTCCAGGCCGGCCCTGCCGGCACCTTGACCGTTTGCCGGTCCGTTGCTGCCATACCCCAGATCAGGGTTGCCGTAATATCGGCCGCACCGTCGGCCGCGATGACGACGCGCCCGACATAGTCTTTCTTCCCGGCCAGGACCAGGCCGGACTGGGCGATGCCGCGCGGCTCAGGCCTGGCCAGCGTCACCATTGGCGACTGCTCGCCGACCCAGGGCGTGTTGCGATCCATGGCCACGGCCGCGTCGGGCCCGACCGGGACCCATTTGTTGACGGCGCGCATCCGCGCCACGGCACCTTCCGCCTTGGGCGCCGGTGTTGAGTCGACCGCGTGATAGAATTTGCGATCGTCCAGAACCTCGCTCCACAGGCTGTGATTAATCAGGTCGCCGATATGTTCGAGAAAGCCACCATAGATGAACGGATTAAGTGGGGCGCCCTCACGCCCGGCCTGGATGGTCGAGGCGATCGGCGACTTGGTCTCGGCCATTGCTGGCGTAGTGGCCAGGACACTGGCGACCACGCCCGTCATAAGGGCCTGCCTGCGCGACAGTATGGCGCCGTTTTCGTTTTGCATGGTAACCTCGTAGTTCAAAGGAGAAGACACATTGATAATGGCGTCAACAAATCCCGGCCTTAGATAGCGGCCACAAACCTGCTTCCAGGCGGCTAATGCACTCGATAGAAACGAATGCGGACGGCGGGTCTGCCTTCGTCGGTGATGATGTCCAGGCGCGCCACGAACGCCGATTGGTTCAGCCATTGATAGCGGCCCAGAGGCGCTTCGAAGACCGGGGTCAAGAGGATAGGCTTTGCGGGATCCGTTCCCATCTGCGGACACATGGGTCCCTGGTTGCGCACATTGATGATGGCGCCGTCGCTGGTCTGCAGCATGTAGTCGGCCGTAGCCCAGACACAGCCGTCGGCGCGTTTCAGCTGCCAGTCCCATCCGCCGGGCCTGACCTCGCCTTTGATCCCCGTCCCGTCGCCCGGTCCGTCAAACCTGCCGCCGGTTATGGGAATGATGTAACGCTCGCCCATCGGCGTCGCGCCGGGATTGACGCCTTCACCCAGCAGAACCACCTCTTCGAAGGCATATTCCAGATGAGGAGTGGGCTCCTGGTGCGGTGCAACCGGGTCGGGCTCGAGCGCCAGGGCCGGCGCCGACCACAGCGCGCCCGCCATGGCGAGCACACCCAAAACACCGCCCGGGACAGACGCCAAAGCTTTCATCACCGCGCCTCTGGTGCGAACGACAGATGTGCGGCGAAGTATGGCAGGACATGGTTCTGAAACCGGTCAGCAACGCCGCTTACGTGGTCGCCGTCATACAGTTCGAAGCTGTTGGCGACATGATAGGCTGTCAATGTGGCGCTGAGCGCTTCGGTGTCGGTCTTGAGCCCGTCGCGGTCGCCGACATCAAAGGCGATCGCCGCGTATTGGCGCATGTTCGGGATATACTGATGCACCATCGACAGCGGCGCATTGGCCGCCCAGCGCGCCAGGACGTCGGGTTGCGCCACGCCATCCTTGGTCGGCAAGTCGAGATAGAACGGAGGCTTGTTAGGATTGGGCGACCACGCCGACGCAACCGCCAGGGTCGCACGGACGAAAAAGCCCAGGGATTGCGCTTCCTCCGGTGTCTTCAAGGCTTCCAGCTTGAGCCCCTCCTCGGCCGAAGGCGCGCCGCGCGCGGACAGGCAACAGGGGCTCATGACATAGAGAGCGCTGAAGACTTCCGGATGTTTCATACCGATGCGAACCGTACCGTAGCCACCCATCGAATGACCCGCCAGCCCCCGGCTTTCGCGCCGTGCCAGGGTTCTGTAGTGACTGTCGATATAGGCAACCAGGTCCTTCGAGATGAAGGTTTCCCAGTCTCCCGTCGTTGCGGAACTGGAATACATGGAGCCGTTGTGAAGGGTCTGGGAATTGGGCAGCACGATGATCATGCCCTTCACGCCGGCCGAATAGGCGGCGTCGATCGTCTGGGGCGTTTTGATCTCTTTCGACCAGATCTCGTTATTGATCGAATAGCCGTGCAGCGCATACACAACCGGATAACGCTTTTGTGCGGCGGAATCATAGTCGGGCGGCAGATACACCGTGACCTTCCGATCGGACGCGTTACCTTCGAGATTGCCTTCCAGCGCCTGGCTATGAACGGTAATTTGCTCCGTGCGAACGGACTGCGCCGCTGCGGAGTTTACAGCACTGACGGCAAGCATGGCGCATAGGCCAAAAAGCACCTGGCGCATTAAGTCTCCCTTATAATTATTGGTTTCCCCATTCCTCTGACAATATGTCTCAAAAATCAAGGCCGGAATTGAGTGTCAAGGCAATATTTTGGCAACTTCTTTCATTAGCGAAATTTAAGAATCTATTTTTCTTTCTATTTATATTAATAATATCAATATATTATTATATTATTTTCAACCGTGCACGCGTTTTTTGGAATAAAATTGTGATTTTCCAGCGTCGAAGTGGCCGCGGGACGATTGACGAGAATTGTCTGATATAATACGCTGTGTGACCGCTAACATTTGTTGGTCGGGTCCTTGCCTTTAACCGAGAGGGCAAGGAGTGGTGTTGTATTTTTTAGCTCCTGAACTCGCTGCCTGGTCCTCCTAAGCAGCAGATGGGCGCATTTTCGGATGCGCCCTTTTTTCTTAGTCTTGCATACCCAAGCACCTGGCCTGGTTCCCGCCGGATGCTCTGGGGCCGGCCGAAGCCCGTAGCCCCCCAAAAAAAAGAAATCAGAGGAAATGCCATGAAATCGAAGCTCCAGCTGAAGATCGCCCATTGCCTTTTTCGGCATTTACAAGTGGGCGTCACCACGGGCGTCATCGCCCTGGCCTGCGTTCTCGCCTCCCCGGCCAGCGCACTCGACGACAAGATGACCCCCATCGCCATTCCGGCGCAGCCCAATGCCATTGAATTGAACACCGGACACCTGCCCGGCGCCACGGCCCAAGAGGCCTGGCACAGCCAGTACGGCAGTGTCTTCGCGCGCAATGTCACGGTTGCCACACTGACGCCCTTCCTTCCCGACCCCGCCAAGGCGACCGGCGCTGCCGTCATCGTCGCCCCGGGCGGCGGCTTCCGTACCCTGTCGATGGAGAACGAGGGCTGGGACGTCGCCCAGGCGCTGGCCGACAGGGGTGTCGCGGCCTTCGTGCTGAAATACCGCCTCAACCCGACGCCGGAAGACATGGGTGATTTCGAAAAGTCGATGACCGCCATGTTCACGCCCGGCGCCGCGCCCCCGCGCCCGCCGATGCAGCAGGATCCGTCGGTCGCCCTGGCGCCGCAGATCGCTGACGCACGCGCCGCCTTCGCGCTCGTCCGCTCGCGCGCCGGTGAATGGCATATCGATCAGGACCGTATCGGCATGGTCGGCTTCTCCGCCGGCGCCATGCTGACCCTGTCGACGGCGCTGTACGGCCAAGACGCCAAGCCGGCCTTTATCGGCGACATCTACGGCCCGCTGATGCCGGTCACCGTCCCGGCCGATGCGCCGCCCCTGTTCATCGCCCTGGCCGCCGACGATCCCTTCTTCGCCAATGGTGGATACGGCCTGATCGACAGTTGGAAGGGCGCCAAGCGGCCGGTGGAATTCCACCTGTACGAACAGGGTGGCCATGGCTTCGGCATGTACCCGAAGGAAACGACAAGCACCGGATGGTTCGACGCGTTCGCGCGCTGGCTGGGCATGCACGGCTATCTGAAGCCCAAGGCCTGACCATTGCGATACCCTCGTGGCGTGGCGCTTGTGACGCGCGCCATGCCACGAGTGGATCTGGGCCAGGCCCTCTCCGCCAAAAATGGCAAGCTTCCCGTTGTGTGGCGGCGCGGACAAGGGCTGAATTTAAAAGCTGTCCCCCAGATCCAGGCAAGGTTGTTGCTATTTGCAAAATACTATTAAATTTCAATAGTATATTAGCTCAGACGATTTACCACACTCCATAATGTTATGGCAAATATGGGCATTTACCTTGCCCAGTCAGGTGGAGCCTTCGACGATGCGTGTCCTCTAAACACTTATGTTGAGTGCCATCAGCCGACAAATCGACCATTTCGGACACAGCCGCTCGCGCCAAGGCCTTTTTCCGATTCTGCGTAATGTGACGACCTCGATCCCGATATGCTCCGGGAGTGATTGATTAGTTTCATATTTTACCTGCCTTAATAGCTACAAAGGCCACAATATTGCCATGATCAATATGTTATAAAACATAATAGATATGTTTCATCCCTATTGGAAGGTACGTCGTGTCCAGGACCAATTTCGCCATCACAATATTTGCCCTATCGATCGCCGCGATGCCAGTCGCGGCTGGCGCCGGCGTTACATCAAAAGAGCCCGCCGCCGTTCCAGCCGGACACTACGAGGTGGACCCGACCCACACCAGCGTTCAGGCGCGCGTCGACCATATGGGCTTTTCGACAACGACCGTCGCTTTCGACAAGGTTTCGGGAGGCTTTGACCTGGACCCGTCGAAGCCGGAAGAGGCGACCCTTTCGATCACGATTGATCCTTCGGTCATGAACTCCGGCTTTGCGAAACGCGATGATGATCTTAAAGGACCTGGGTTCTTCGACGTCGCGAATTTCAAGTCGATCACCTACAGGTCGTCGAAATTGACCCGCATCGATGCGACCCATGCGACGATTGAGGGAGAGTTGACGCTCCACGGTGTGACAAAGCCCGTTACGCTGAATTTGACGTTCAACGGCACCGGAAATGGCATGATGGGTGACACGCGCGCGGGCTTTCTTGCCACGGCCACGCTTCTGCGCTCCGATTTCGGGATGAAGACCTTCCTGCCGGCCGTCGGCGATGAAGTGGATATCCTGATCGACGCGGAATTCACGAAGAAATAGCCGCGGGCATCTCTTCCGAACGTTTTCCCGACAGCAATTGTGACGCCGGGCACCCTGTGCCCGGCGCCTCTCCATGGATTTTCAATGCAGCCCGAGACCTACAACCGCTACAGCCGCTGGCTGCACTGGACAATTGCGTTTCTCATGCTCTTCATGGTTTTCCTGGGCTGGCGCCTTGGTGATCACGACTCCCTGCGACTGAGCCGGATCAATCTGCACAAGTCCGTAGGTATCCTGGTGCTGGCCTTGAGCGTCGTGCGAATTTTTGTGCGCCTGGCCTATAAGGCGCCCCCAGAACTACCCCCAGAACGACGCTGGGCTAAATGGCAAGCCGCAAGCGCCAGGGCGCTGCATATTGGCTTTTACGTCGCCATGATGGCGATGCCCCTTACGGGTTGGGCGATGGTCTCGACCAGCATCCGGCCAATTCCGTTCTTTGGCTTGCTGACTATCCCTCACCTGCCCCTGCCCCATTCAGTGCCTCTTCACGACACCTTCGAACTGAGCCACGAGCTTATTGCCAGACTGCTCATCTTCGGCATGATTCCGCTTCATGTGGCGGCTGCCCTCAAACATCATTTCCTCGACCGGGACCGTACAATCGAACGCATGGTGCCTGGTCTGAAAGCGGAGCGGCTAGCCAACTGGCGCTGGATCGTGCCGCTAGGCAGTGTCGGCCTTGCTACTATTCTGGGCTTTTGCCTTCTTCGCGGTACCCCGGAAAGTCAAAATGCAGCGCCACCCCGTCTTGGCTCAGATGCCGCGATCTCACCGATCGCGAACAACCCTTCGGTCTCCGCGGATGACGGGCCATCGGCACCTGCAAGCAGCACGGCCTCCGGGAAAATCCCGACATGGACGATCGACAACAGCCGGACGAAGATCGCTTTTGAGACGAGCTTCCAGGGTGAAGCGGTCAGCGGCGAGTTTCGCACCTACGCCGCCACAATCAACTTTGACCCGGATCAAGTGGACCGATCCAACATAAGGGTCTCAATAGACCTGAGCTCCGTCGAATCCAGCGACGCCGATCGCGACACGACTTTGAAAAGCCCGGTATTCTTCGATATCGCCGTGACGCCAAGGGCTGTGTATTCTGCCGAGGTCTTCACGCGGAAGGACAGCACGCATTTCGTTGCCCACGGCCGTCTTAACATGCGTGGCGTGGACAAGCCTCTCGACCTGCCTTTTACGCTGGTCATAAAGGACAAGGTCGCCACCATGACGGCGCAGGCGACCATAGATCGTACAGTCTACGGCGTTGGGACTGGCGACTACGCCTCTACCGATGTGATCCCCGCCAAGGTCAAGGTGGACATAAAGCTGGCAGCCAGAAGGGCAGGATAGGCCGGCTCATGGAACAGGCCACCGTGAGCCGGCAATTCGGGCTCTAGGATCGGATTTTACTTTGTGGTGTATGCGGTCGCTTCCGGATCTTTGAACGCGTTCAGTCCGATATCGGCGCCGTGTCGGGCGCATTCAAGCGCGGTTGCCCGGCCGATACCGCGCGAGGCTCCTGTCACCAGAACTCTTTGATTGCTGAGTAGCATGTCTATCGTCCCTGCACTGTCCGGGTGCTGTTCGCCGGGTAAGCCTTCCAGCCAAATTCCGCGGAAATCTCGTCCGCTGCCGCCTTGACGTAACTGGGCAGTAATTCCATGCGCTCATCGTCCATATATTGAGCGGCCGAACTGATGCTGATCGCGCCTATGATCCGCTGGGTCGCGTCACGTATGGGCGCCGCGACGCAGCGAATATTGTCTTCGTTCTCCGCCAAATCGAGCGCAAATCCGTTCGTCGCATAGAGTTTCATGCGATAAAGCCATTCTTCCAGTGTCGCGCTGTAGTGCGGATATTCCTTAGCCTCGCGTTCGTAGGTCTTGATGAGGACGCGAGGCGCCTGATCGAGGAGCAACGCCTTTCCCAGTCCCGTTGAACGCAGTGGCTGCCGCTCGCCGATCCGCGAACTCACTTCGATCCGTCTGGACCCGGCTACCTTGTCCAGATAGAGGACGCGGTCGTCATCGAGGATGCCGAGGTGGACGGTATCGCCTGTTGCAGCTGCCAGTTCGACGAGGAAATCATGGGCCACGCGCGGAAGGCTCATCTGCCGGGAAGCGAGAAATCCGAACTCCATCAGCCGCGGCCCCAGACTGTAACCGACCCTGGGCACAAAATTCAGTAGACGGTTTTCGACAAGGGTTGTCGCCAGACGGTAAGTTGTGGTCTTGGTCAGGCCCACAGCCTCCGCCAGTTCGGGCAGGTTACGGCTACCCATGGCGATGACGGCGAGGATTTCAATTCCACGCACCAGTGTCTGGGAACTCACCAGTGTTCGCCCGGGACCTGAATCGTCAGTTGGCGCCGGCATCATCAGATTCGAATTCATAGATTCACCGTCCTCACGTCGAGGCGTATTGCGCCTGCAAATAAGATTATGCAGATGCGAAATCCTGCATTGTTAGAATGGAATTACTGATAGACTGGGCTATTGCGGCAGGTGAAACTCGGATTTCGTGCCGGAGAGCGGATAGATCTTACCCTTCCAAACGAGTTGGCCCTGAAGATCCGCCGGTTTGGTGATAACGGCGTCTACGGCGCCCGACGATGTTCTGCGGTAGGAGACCGAGACCAGGCCCTTGGGAGTCATGGCGGCAGCATCCACAATCGTTAGCTTGCCGAGATGCGGCGCGATTTCGACCGCACCGTAGCCCGGCGCTGAGGGCTGAATGCCGGCGACAATGCCAATCAGATCAGCGGTCGGGTGGGACGACCATGCGTGGGTGTCGGAGCGCGATTCGCCTCTCGTTTCCGGCCAGGTCGTATAGTTCAGCTTTACGAGATCGCGCCAGGTATCAATGAGTTGAAGATAGCGGTTGCTCAGTCCCGCATGCTTATAGGCCTTGATCAGGTACCAGGAAAAATAATAGCTCGTGGTCACGAGGCCGTCGGGCGCGTCTATACCGTCTGACTTTGTAATCCTGTTCAGAATCTCCCCCGCGCGATCCTTAGGCGCGACATCGTAAAGTACGGCCAGGGCATTTGTGTGCTGACTGAAGACTTTCTTTGTCGGTGAGTCGGCGAACAAGCCGCGTTGTTCATCCCAGCACTGGGCCCGGATGGATGCTGTCAGATCAGCCGCCTTGTTCTGGTCGCGTTCGGCCAGGGCCGGGTCGCCTGCGGCCGTCTCAACCGCCGCCATGTCCCTCAGGCCGCCAAGATAGGCCAGCGAGACAAGGCACGACGTCTTTGTTGCCGGGTCGAACGACGGGAACCGGTCAAACTCTGTCGGCGCGTAAGGGGCCTGCGCCTCCCCCGCCCAGTCCATGTAATTCCATTTCGGCGTTATGGTGACCAGCCCATTGGCCGCAATATATTGCCCGTACCAATCGAGAATTTTGCGTCCCCCGACAATGTTTCGCGTTATGACGCTTTGGTCGGGCTGGTATGTCACATAGTCATGCATCATGCCGAGCCAAAGCAGGCCGAAAGGCGGGATGACATTGTCGGTGCTTGACGGATAAGCCGATTGAATCATTCCGTCTTCGCCTTGCGAATGCCCGTAAGCGTCTATCGCCTGGACCGCCAGACGCGGATCGCCTGTCACGACATAGGAGATGACATTGTCGATGCGCGTATCGCCGACATACTGCAGTTGCTCCCAATAGGAGCTGTCCATGAAGGTCTCATGGGCGTCGACCCTGACCGTGCGCCAGCCGATATCCCAGATCTGGTTCAGTTGCGCGTCGTTGGACTTGAAATATCCCTTTGGCTCGAAAGGATAGCCCGTCTCAAACAGTTTGACGTCGTCGAGCGTCACCGGTTCGGCGCCCGTCTTGACCTGCACCTGCATAAAGCGCCAGGTGCGCCACCACAAAGGTCTGTAGTTGCGCGCCTTGCCTCCATCCAGATGGAAAGTGTCCTCAACGCCGATTGCCTGTCTGTTGCCGACCTCGGCGCGATCGCCCTTGCGCTTGTCGGCGTCATAAAGGGCCTCGGAATAGGTGACTTGGATGGTCGCCCCCTTTCCGCCCGAAACCCGTAACTCCGGATAGGCCGACTGTACGACCTTTTGGTCGAGCAGCAAGGTGACGGTCGTGTTAGCCGGGATCATGACAGGTTTTGCCGGGAAGGCCTCTGCGGGCTTGTAATCCGTACGGACGACCGGCCCGGCGGACTGAGATGTGTGCGACATCTGCGGCAAGGCATCGGCCACCAGTGTCCATGGGCTGGTTTCACCCTTCGCCAAGGCCGGAACGGCCTGCACCCAGCCGGCAGTCGTTAAGCGGTCGCCGTTCCAGTTCCAATCGGCTTTGGAACCGTCAATGTCTTCGGAGCTGCCCGCTGCGTAAAACACGAATCCCAATTCCTTTATCAGGTTGGGAAAGGGCGAAGCGAATCTATGTCCCGGCTGTACTGCAACCTGCCAGGGCTGGCCGGTATCGAGAGCCTCGGCTGCCCCCTCCCCTTCTACCCAGAAGGCAGTTCGGTCGCTCAATTGGGCCAACGGTTCTGTATGAAACCGGCTTCCCGTGTCTTCGACCGCATTCCAAACCTCGGCAGCCACCACATTATGGCCAGGCTTCAGATAGGGACGCAGATCTATGGTCTCAAACCGCCAGTGTTTCAGATCCCCGCGGGACGGCCCTTCGGCGACACGTTGGCCGTTGACATAAAGGATAAAGCGATTATCTGCGCTTACCTTGATGCGAAAGGACGGCGGTATGGCCGCCAGCGTCAGATCCTTGCGAAAATGAAGAACGACCTGAGTTTTGGGTACAAGGTTCGGGACAGTGATCCACTTACCTTCGGCGTGGGAGCCGCTCGCTGCCAACAGGCCAACGACCGAAATCAAAGCAGCCAACACAGGGAATTTTACGTACCGCATTCCTGAAGCTTTCCTCGTTTTGGATCAGCAGCATTAACGTGGCCGCCAATCTCAGTTGTCGGCCCCTTCCGTAGACAGAAGTGACCGTTATTCCAACATGTCCCGGACGCGGCGGGTCATGCGGATGGACATTCAACGCTCCGGTTCACCCACCGAATGCGATCGTACCCGTTGAGCAGAATTTCTACCTTTACAGAAGAACCTCGGTTCAGGCCATGAAGGCCGGAACCGAGGCGACTTGTATATTCGGCGGTATCCCGCCCATCACCGAACTCTCCAGGAAAAAAGGGGCCGGATGGTGTGAGAGTTATCTCATATGCCCGTAGGGCTCAGGTCATGGCTGGGATACCACGATCTGTTCACCACCCAGCTCCAGTCTACCTCGGAGGAGGAGTCAAATCAGAAGTCCTTGCGCAGAGTGACGCCCATCTCCCGACGATTTGTGACCGTGCCAATATTCAGGCCGGACTGGACGCCGTAAACCGTCCACGGACCGCCGTCGGTATCCTGAACGACTTCATCCAACAGGTTCTTCGCCCAGAAGCTGAGTTCCCAGTTGTCGTCCTTGCCCTTGATGCCGACATAGGCGTTAACCTGCGTGTAAGCCGGCATATAGTTGGCCGTCTGCGGGAAATAGGCCTTGTCGCGATAGATCGCGTTGGCGCGAGCGTAGGAATTGAGGCCAAACAGCTTGAAGTCCACGTTCGTGTTGGCGCTGACGCTGGTGGCCGGCAGTTGCCCCAGAACCTGACTGGACACGCAGTGGCTGATATAGCTGTTCTGCTGTACCCTCGGCGTGCCCGTCACGTCGGGCGTACCGTCACCATTGTAGTCGTTACAGGGCAG
Source organism: Asticcacaulis sp. P2_C5 (assembly GCF_056404555.1). Classification (NCBI taxonomy): domain Bacteria; kingdom Pseudomonadati; phylum Pseudomonadota; class Alphaproteobacteria; order Caulobacterales; family Caulobacteraceae; genus Asticcacaulis; species Asticcacaulis sp. P2_C5. The sequence continues at coordinate 71,486 of NZ_JBFUDU010000003.1, read as the reverse complement.
CAAAGCATTGACGAAGTGCGCGTCCGTATTGGTGTAGAGGATCCCGGCGGACCAATCCGGCGTGATCTTGTAGCGCAGTTCGAGCTCGAGCCCCTTGCTGACGGCATTGCCGTTGGCAAACATCGTTCCGAAGCAGGTCGGTCCGGCCGCGGTGCCGTCATTGGTCGCATAGGACATGCCGGTCGTATTCGGCACGCCCGTACAGGCCACGTTGAACATCGACGCGATATAGCCGTCGTACTTCTGGTCGAAGAGCGAGATATTGGCCGTCAGGCGACGCTCGAACCATTGGGACTTGAGGCCGATTTCGGTTGATTGCGAATGTTCGGAATCGAAGTTCGCATTGCTGTTGGGGATCGGGTTTCTGATGGTATTGGCGCCGCCGGACCCCGGGCGGAAGGACGTGCCGTAGGACACGTAGCCCATGACATCCTTGCTGAACTCGTGCTGGTAGCTCGCATTGCCGGTGATGGCCTGGTAGGTGGTGTTGGGACCGGAGCCCAGGCGATCGACCACGGAGTGTGAGTAACGGATGCCGAGCGACAGTTTATCCTTTTCGCTCAAATTGAAGCGCTGGTTGGTGAAGACACCGTAATCGCGATTTTCGGACGCCGACGGAGCGCTCGTAAAGAACGGAATGAAGGCGAAATCGCCAGTGTTCTTGGACTGGCTGGAGAAGACACCGTAGGTGAAGTTGTAGAACTCGCCGGCTGTCGACTCAAAACGCAGTTCGTGGGTCGTGACCTTGGAGGTGTTAGTGCCGCGCAGCCAGGTCGGGATCTGATTGGTCTGGCCGATGCCGGCGAAATCGAAGTCCAGACCATTGACGAAGGTCGAGTCATTATAGCCGCCGACATAGTTGATCTGGTAGTCGCCCAGGTCGTAGCGGGCGCTGAGGGTTGTCAGGTGCCCCTGGTATTCCACAGGACTGGGGCCTGTGTTCAGGGAGACGCGGTCCGCGTAGGTATAACTATGGCCGCAACCGACCGAGCTCACGAGGATCGGACCGCCGGCGCAGGGCGCCGTGCCCTGAATCGAACGATAGAAGTCACGATCTTCATTGATGTACTGGTGCATCAGATTGACTTCGAGACTGTCGGTCGGTTTCCAGGTCAGGCTGCCGCGCAGACCGGTGGTCTCGTGGTGAGAGTGCTTGCCATTACCAAGGCTCTTGACTTCGTTGTCGTCGCTGGCGTCGTACAGGCCGGCAAGGCGGAATGCGAGCTTGTCATTGATCGGACCGCCAAAGGCGGCTTGAACGTTCTGACCATTGTGGTCCGTTACCGATCCCTCGATGAAGCCGTTATAGGAGATAAAGCTCCCGCGCTGCGTAACGATGGTCATGGCGCCGGAAGGCGATGGCCGACCACGAAGCGTGCCCTGTGGACCGCGAAGGACTTCGATCTGACCGATATCGAACAGCGCGTTAAACGCGTCGGTCGTGCTGATCGGCACTTCGTTCTGGTAGACTTCGACCGTATTCGTTGCGCCGCCCGTGCCGCCGTTGTTCGGCATCTTGATGCCGCGCATCGAGATGGATTGCTCGCCGCCGCTGGTCCGCGTCAAGGAGACGCCGCCGACGAGCGTCGCAACCTCCTGGAACGAGCGAATTTGCAGGTCCTGCAATTGCTGTCCGCTGACCACGTTAACGGTCTGCGCCACCTTCTGAACCGGCTCGCGACGCTTGTTGGCGGTAACGATGACGACCGTCGTGTCTTCTTTCGCCGCCGCTGCCCCCGCGGGTGCATCCTGCGCCGAGGCGGCGCCGGCGACTGCGAAGAAGCTCACACCGACCATGAGTGCGACGACCCTTTGGGGCAGCGCTGACGTAATTGATTTGACCACTTGTTTCTCCTTTTCCCTGCACCCCGAATTCGAGGTCCTGACGTATTTGCTTGGTTTTGGGTTATGTCGGAATCAGGCAAGCCGCCCGTTCCGTCTCATATTCCCCGCGTTTCCATGCATGGGCCGATTGGCTCGACTCTATGCTGCCTCATCAGGAAACGACAATTTGACGAATGCGTCAAATCCAAAACAATGACCCCACGATATTGTTATAGATTAGAACTATTCTGTGCCATATTTGGCGCACCTGATTTCACATGTCGGAATTCTGCGAGGTTTCCCACGGGCAGTATCGTTAGCCATTCCTGCCCGCGGACCTATTCTAATCCTCCTGCGTCCATAGAGTAACGGGGCCGATCAGGCCTGATGGGCGCAAAGGCGCGTCAGGCTTGTAGGTGGGCGCGGCCGTATAGGTGACCTTCTCCGCATCGGGCTGCTGGTCCCCGATCAGGCGGTTGACCCAAAGATTGGCGACCTTGATTTCGATCGTATTTTCCCCGGGCCGCAGCGCCTTGGCAATGTCGATGGAATAGGGCGAACGCCACACCTCTCCGACGTCCTGACCGTTCACCGAGACGGTGGCCACGTCGCCAATTGTACCGAGATTGACGATTACCGATTTTTTCTTCGTCGCCGCGGCAGGCAAGGTGAAGGCTTGCCGATAGGTCGTTACGCCGGAGAAATACCTGACTTTCGGATCGGACAATTCGGAAAGAGATTGCAGCTTTTCGATGCGCATGGGCCCGGGTGCCGCCAGGCCCTGGAAGGAAACCTCCCATGGACCATTGAGTTGGCCGACCTGGCTCCGGGTCGGATTTGCGACAGTCTCGCCCGCTGAATTCGACGGCTTGCGGAAGACGACAAAAAAGGAATCACGCGACGCGATGTCGATCGGGACGACGACCCGGTCGCCTTCAATCCTATAGGAAACGGCCGTGACAGCGCCGGTATCCGCACGCCAGATTTCGGGCTTCTTGCCGGATACGCGGAACAGCGCTTCCGAAACCTGCCTGTCGGCCGAGCGGTTGGACAAGAAATAGACGTCTGCGTCATCGAGGCGACGATGGACGAAGAGCAGTTGAGCGCCGACCGCCGGGTCTTTCAGTTCGACGTCGGGGGCGATGCCGAGCGATTTTAGAGCTGGCTCAATCTCGACACTATCGATCACCCGGCCCTTGCCAAGGCTGGCCGAGGCGCCGCCGGCCCAGAGCGTGCGAACGAGGCGCTGAAACTCTTCGGGGCTATCCGCGCCACTCGGCGTCGCGACCGGCGGGCGACCGATTACGATGGCACCGGCCGTAACAAGCTCGGTCAACCGGCGAAGGGTGCCGACGGTCATCTCCTGCGAACTGCCGCCAAGGTACAGCACACGATAGCGGGCGCCACCACGGGCGACGATTTCACCGTTTTCAACAGAAACCTGGGATTTGAGAGACTCGGCATCGATGAAATCGTAGGCATATTGCTTCGGCGCGTCCTTGACCGGCTCACGCTGATAGAGCGCCACAAGCGGCGCTTCCTCGCCGTAAAAGTAGGCGACGTCGGCAAGGTTCCGGCCCTGCTGGAGCATGAAACTGTTCCGCGACATATAGTCGACCCAGGGCTTCGCCATTTCCGCCCAGGTTTCATGCCGATTGAAATACTGTCCGAATATCATCAGGGACAGCCCGGGCAGCTTATCGTCGGTAGGTTGGTGCACCGAGGTATGGATGACGGGACGGTTTATGCCGCTGGCGAACTCCAGATCGATCATCGGCTGCAAATCGGCAGGACTATAGGCCCAGGGATTAAACGCCGCCGTAAGGGACTCTGCCGCCGCGAGATTCTGGCCGTAGATGTGAGCAACCGACGATGCGCCCTTCATATCCGCCAGATAGACGGGCGAGACACCCTTGTTGATATTGAAGGCCCACATGGCCGACATCGGTATGTCCGTATAACGCCGCATGAGCATGTCGTCTCCCAGCGTGACACGAGATCCTTCAAGGGCTTCGCCATAGGTGGTCAGTCCGCGCGCATGGGCGACTTCGGCGACGGTTCCATAGTGCTGTGTGGCCACCAAATCCCCAAGTGTGAGGCGGAAGTCGTAGAGAAAGGCGTCGCTGGCCTTGCGCGATCCAACGATTTCGCCGGACAAGACTGGCAGCCAGGGTCGCGCATCATAGCCCCGGAGTTTCTGAAACTGCGCGAGGATGTCAGGTGTCCAGTTCGACGGTCCGACCTCGGTGCTGTCGTTCACCATCGCCTGGACGCCTTTTCGTCCCATCAAGCCCTTACCGACCGTGTCTGCGTACATTTCGAGATAGGTATTCATGTAATTGCGGACGGCCGTTCCGTCGTATTTGTCGACTTCAAGACCTGTAGCTTCAGCTGTCGCCGGGTGGTTTTCGGTGCCTGTCAGCGAATAGCCATAACGGATAACCCGCCAGCGCCCCGGAGGCGGAGTCCAATCAAGGGTCCCATCCTTGTTCATCTTGCCGGTCAGGTCGATGACTCGTCCCAGATCGACACCGGCCTCATCAATTGTGCTGTCGAGCTTGTAGTAGTCGCCGGCGATCGTAAAGCCGGCCTTGGCTTCATAGCGATGAACCTTCGCCTCGGCGGAAAGTCTGAGCTCCGCGACTGGGATGGTTTTGGCGGGCGCGCCGCCAAACAGGTTCATTGCTATGGCCCCGGGCGCGGGCTCCCAAATCGACGATATGTCGAAACCGGCAGTCGGCTCGAACACCAGGCGGAAATATCTTGCCGTCGTAGCTGGAAAGCTCACGGTCGTGGGCACCGAGCCCAACGGTATCCGCGTTACTTCTCTCCATGCACTGCCATCATCGCTGACCTCAAATGTCGGCGACGACGATTCGGATTCAAAAACCGATCCCATGCCTTTTACGAATACGGTCACCGACCGGATCGTTTGCGGCGTAGTGTAGGTGATATTCAAATATTGTGGCTGGGTCGCGGTGGAATCCATGGGGACATCGGTCGAAGTCCTGTAGTCGCCGTCTGTCAGTGCGCCAGCCTGAAGGACCCTGTCCCCGACTGAAAAGCTTGGTGTGGAAAGCGGCTTCGTGTCCATGACAGGTACAGCGACGACGGCCGCATCGCCGTAATAGGTCGGATCGGCCTTTTTCTGTTCGCCGGGTCTGTCAAAGATCGAGAGGCCTGGAACTAGGTCCTGGAATGGACCGGTTGCCGTGGGCGGTGCGGCTAACTGCCCATGGAAGGGCTTGCCCCCTTCGATAAGGGTCGTGCTCCAGACAAGCTTTTTCATCCCGTCGGCTGGCTTCACCCAGGGGCCGCCGGTTTCACTCCAGCCCGGCGACGCGGCGATACCCAGCTCAAGATGCAGTTGATCGGCCAGCTCGGCCGTATATTTGAAAGCGTCCTTCCATTCCGGCGACATATAGACGAGGCGCTTATCGACGATGGGTGGGGTTTCGAGCGCCGCGTCAAAATTCTGCATGCCGCCAATGCCGACGCGTGACATCCATTTCAGGTCGGCCTCGATGCCCGGTTTGGTGACATTGCCATTCATCCAATGCCACCAGACACGCGGGCGAGCGGATTGAGGCGGATTTTCAAATCCAGTCGAGAGCGGATCCGGCTCGGCTGCGCCTGAAACGGCCGGCATGAGAGCAAGGCAAGCCGCCGTCATGAGCAGGGCAATGGGTTGACTATGTCCGCACTTCGACCTTTTCGCAGACCCCATGATGTCCTCCTGCCTGTTTATTCAAGACTGGTATTTTTACCGGTCCTGCACGCCATTTCCGCTAACTGTTAAGGCAGCGCTGACGTAGTGTTTGAAGGGTTATTACACCCATTTTGGTCAAAGTAAAAGCCGGTCTGCGCAACGCTGGCCGGCCTTGTGGACTATACGCTTGGTCCGATGCTTTCCCAGAGACGCCGGGCGTCCCCCTCCAGGTCCCGCTTGACATGACATTCCACGTCTATGACCATGGTCGAGCGCGTGCTCTGGTCGTATCTCGGCCATTCCGGCTGTCCGGCGGCCCCGGGCTTTGATGTTCGGGCAAAGGTCGCCCACATCTCGCTCATATTGCGCGACGCCTTCGCCACCCCGGGCCCCGAACCCTGCAGGCCCCGAAGATCGAAGTTGAAAAACTTCATGTTGATTTCGGATGCGTGGCCGGCGCCGAACTTGAAGTTCGTGCCCGGGATGATGAAGTCCGACGGGTAGTCATAGCGATATCGATAAACCGGTGCGGGCTGGAGAGATTTACGTTCGGCCGCTGTCACCGAGTCGTTTCCGAACCAGACATCGCTGGCGATCGCAATATAGAGTTCGCTCGGCGATCTATCCGGATAAAGGCCGCGATATGTCGTTTCAATGCGATCGGAATACTCGCCAAACTCCCGGGATAGTCGCGCCTTCAGGGCGTCGCCGTCCATGGAGAACGTATCGGGACGTCCCATATTGAAGAAGGTGGCTTCGTCGCGGTTATGGCCGACCATCATCGGAATGTTGGCGGAGATGGGGGTTGCCACCGGGTCGAAAGGATTTCCAGGCAGTACCGTACCGTCAACAACAGGCCCCCACGAACCGGGCCGATTGAAATTCGCCCGATGGAGCCGATCGCTTTTCGGATCATGGGGATCAACAAGCGCCCCCTTGCCCTGGTCCGCTGCAATCTGAATGTCGATAAAAGCCTGGGCTGGAACGTCTTCCAGTCGGTGCAATTCGTTGAGCGCGATACCGAGGCCTTTAAGAACGCGTCTGGCCGTATCCGTCGCCTGGTCCCGCGTCAAGCGGGTCAGTGCTGCGCCACTCTCAACGCTCGCCTTGTGGAACAGGCCGTGTGCCGCTGGCATCGCCAGGAGCGTTCCGGTTTTAAAGCCGCCGCCGGACTCGCCAAAGATCATCACATTGCCCGGGTCGCCGCCAAAGGTCTCGATATTGTCCTTAACCCAACGCAGTGCCGCTACCAGATCGAGCATCGACTGGTTTCCGGACGTGGCATATTTTGCGCCGCCCAGGTCACCCAGATACATGTAGCCCAGCAAGCCGAGGCGATGGTTGCACGCGACGACGACGACATCATAAGCGGCCGCCAGATGGGCGCCGTCCTGAGACGGAGCGCCGGCCGACCCGGTGTGGTAGCCTCCACCGTGAATGTAGAACATGACGGGCCTTTTCTTGCCGTCGTTGACGGCAGGGGTCCAGACATTCAGAATCAGGCAGTCCTCGCTGCCAGCCGGCTCATTTTCACCGAAAGAACCGCCTGGCTTCTGCAAGGTTGGAGGCCCCAAGGTCAGGGCGTCCCGGACCCCAGACCAGTTCGGCGCATCCGGGGCTTCGATGAACCTGTTCTTTCCGGTAACGGGGCCGGCATAGGGAATGCCCTTGAAAGCGATCGCACCGCGGCTATGCCCCCCACGGAGCGATCCCTGGGCAAGTTTCACGGTTACATAGGGCTCTGAGGTCGCGGTCGTTCCGGCCGGCGCGCCTTGCGCCGACGCCGACCTGGGCAGCAGTCCTAGGGCGCCCAGAGCAACAGCTCCGTTCAGTAGAAAGCGCCGGTTGAGCAATACCCGCTCCATCTGAAATCCTTCCTGTTTGACAATTTTCGCCCGAGCAAACGGGTGCGATTTTCCCGAAGACTCTCCGATGCCCAGGCCGAAGTCAATTGCGCTACCCAGGCGGCCATGCCCTCCGGACGTCCGTATACTGGCGTCTCACGGCGTCACCGCGGCTGGGATGAATATTTAACCAGACAACGGAACAAATTGTTTTTACGGATATTTTCGTTCGCAATCCGCGTCATTCGGCAAAACCTTGCGACTGGCCGCCACGCAAGTCCGGCGCAAATGTTATTTTGAATATTTGATATGTAACATACCTTTTTATCCGCAGGTATTAAATATACAACAGTTGGTTCCGCATGTTGGAACTTCGCGACCCGGGCTGGAGAGAATGGCCCAGACAGGCACTATACCTGATCAGGTTTCAGCGTTTGCCGCCTTGCTTCTTCGCCTGGGCGTACGGGGACCGGCGGACATGCGATAGACGATTGAGTAGTCGACCTTCTGCCGTATCAGACTGGAGAGCGGCTGATCGCGGTCGAGGTGCCGGAACAGGATTTCAGTGGCCCTCTCGCCGATCGTGCTGATCGGCTGATGGACGGTGGTGAGCGGAGGCCAGCAACTTTCCGAGCCTGGACTGTCATCGAAGCCGACAATACTGACATCCTTTGGGACGACAAGGCCGGCCCGCTGGGCCGCCGCTATGCTGGCAAGGGCAACCGAATCGTTCCCGCAGACGATCGCTGTCGGAGGGTTGGGCAAGCTCAGAAGGCGAAAGGCGTCTTCGTGCCCACTGCCTGGCATTTCGGGGGGGACCAACGCGTATTCAGGACGCGACGCGATCCCCGCGTCTTGCAAGGCTCTCAGGAAGCCGGCCTCGCGCAGACCCATCGAAGCCAGGTGTCTGGAAACCGATATCCACGCGAGGTCGCGATGGCCCAAACCGATCAGATAGTTGGTAATTTCATAGACGGCCTGCTCGTCGTCCATTTCGACGAACGAACTCATGGTCTTGTGGCCGACCGGCGCCACCCTGACGAACGGCAATTTCAGTTCCCGCAAAGCCTCAATGAACGGCATCGATTCCGAGACGGGCGGAACAATAATAAACCCATCCGGACGAAAGCCGCTGAACCTTGCGTCTATCGCCTCGACGCCCTTGTCAATCACATCCCTCACCGGTTCGACGATCAGATGGTAGCCGTTCGCGATGCAGGCTCGCGATATTCCCACCTGAAGTTCAGAAAAGTAATAGTGCGAGGTCTGATCTTCAACAACCATGCATATGATGTAGCTTCGCGAACTCGCGAGCACCCGCGCCCCGAAATTAGGCCTGAAACCCGTCTCACGAATCAGGGTTTCGATCTCGGCGCGCTTCTTCGGACCGACTCCGGGAAGCTTGTTCACGACCCGCGAGATCGTCTTCGCAGATACGTTCGCCCGCTTAGCAAGATCGTCGAGTGTAAGATTAGCCAACTGCACTGCCTGTGATTTTCTTAGCACCAAGTTGCAATGACGTTGTCTCATTGCAACTTGGCAAGGGCGACCGCCCGCCCGAGCTTTTGCGAGGAGCCATGCGGCGCTTGAGCTGAAATAAATGCGAATACCAACCTGCACCTCATGGCTCAGTATCTGTGCAGGTTGGTATAAGTATCAATCATAACTGTCGCTTGTCCAGTGGGTAGTGCCAACATTCGCCGTCACCCATCGCCCCACGGGCTACAGGTTCAGCGGGGAACTTGACGGCAGCGCTGACGTAGTGCAGTTTACGTCAGCGCTGCCTGTTCATCCCAGAAGCACTCTCGCTTCATTGCGGCGCGGAACTTGGCGCCTTAAGTGCTGGCTCACTTAAGGCGCCCCTCTTTCAAAAAACGAAGCGCGCCGGGTTATGGCGCCGCACTCAGGGTGGGTAAAAATGAATTCGTTAATTCACAGGCTGGGCCTGAAGCAACTCGCAATGGCAGGTACAGCCCTGCTGGCGGTCAGCACGCACGACGTTCAGGCCCAAACGACGTCGCCATGGATGAACACAAAACTGTCCGCCGACGAGCGAGCCACCCTGCTCGAAAAAGCAATGACGCCGGACGAGCGCATTGGTCTGGTTCATGGGCCGATGGCTCTGACCTTGTTCCTCAAGGATGGCAAGCTACCCGAAGGGGCGGTTTCCTCGGCCGGCTTTATCCCCGGCATTCCTCGCCTGGGCGTTCCTGCCCTGCAGGAAAGCGACGCTTCGCTCGGCGTGACCAATCCGTTGATGTCGCGGCCCAATGACGTCGCCACGGCATTGCCGGCGTCGATCTTGCTGGCCGCCACTTTCAATACCCGGATCGCCTATGACGGCGGCGCCGTAGTAGGAACGGAGGCAAGCGCCAAGGGCATGAACGTCCAATTGGCGGGCGGCGTCAATCTGGCGCGCGATCCGCGAAATGGGAGAAACTTCGAATATGCGGGTGAAGATCCCTGGCTGGCCGGCAATATCGCGGGTGAGTCGATCCGGGGCATACAGGATCAGCACATCGTCTCGACCATAAAACACTTTGCGGTCAATGATCAGGAAACCGGCCGTTTCTTTGCCAATAGCGTGATCGACGAACAGGCCATGCGCGAATCGGATCTGCTCGCCTTCCAAATTGCCATCGAGACGGGCAAGCCCGGCTCCGTGATGTGCGCCTATAATCTGGTCAATGGTGAATATTCGTGCGGCAACAGCCATTTGTTGAACGACATCCTGAAGGGGGACTGGGCTTACAAGGGCTGGGTCATGTCCGACTGGGGCGCTGTCAAAGCGACCGATTTCGCGGTCAGGGGACTGGACCAACAATCCGGCGAGCAGATCGACAAGGCTATCTGGTTTGGCGAGCCGCTGAAGGCCGCCGTCGACAGCGGCCAGATCCCGGCGTCACGGCTCTCCGACATGGTGCATCGGATTCTTCGTTCCATGTTTGCCGCGGGCCTCTTCGACGTACAGGCACCCAAGTCCTATGACGCCGCGGCCCATGCCGAAGTCGCGAAGCGCGAAGCCTCCGAAGGCATTGTCCTGCTGAAGAATGAAGGCGGCATGCTGCCGCTCCCGTCTACGGTAAAATCGATCCTGATTGTCGGTGGACACGCAGACGGCGGAGTTCTGTCAGGCGGCGGGTCGTCACAGGTTGTCGCCGATATGAACCAGATGACATTGTCGCGAGGGGGCGAAGGTGTGTTTGCAGCCTTCAACAAGACGCATTTCCATCCCTCCTCACCGGTCAAAGCCCTGCGCGCCGCTCTGCCGGACACGAAAATCGCCTTCGATTTCGGGGATTACCCGGATGAAGTCGCCCGCAAGGCCAAAAATTATGATCTGGTGATTGTCTTCGCGACGCAATGGATGAGCGAAGGCCTCGACGCGCCAAACCTCGACCTGCCGTCAGGCCAGAACGACGTCATAGCGGCCGCGGTCGGGGCCAATCCCAACACCATCGTTGTCCTGGAAACCGGCGGGGCGGTGAACATGCCTTGGCTGGACAAGGTGCCCGCCGTCGTCGAGGCCTGGTATCCCGGCCAAAAGGGCGGCGAAGCCATTGCCGACATATTGACCGGCACGACCAATCCGTCAGGCCATCTCCCTGTCACCTTCCCCGCCTCGATCGAACAATATCCCCGATCCGGTGCGCTGGTCGGAATCGATGTTCCGGAAGGCGAGGTTTTCGACGTAACACACCCGGAAGGCGCCGATGTCGGCTACAGGCGCTTCGCCAAACTCGGCATGAAGCCCTTGTTTCCGTTCGGCCACGGGCTCAGCTACACCACCTTCGGCTATTCCAACCTGAAAGCAACCGGCGGAGACAACCTCTCCTTCAGCTTCACCGTCACCAATACCGGTAAACTGGCAGGCAAGGCGGCCCCGCAGGTCTACCTGAATGGAACGCCGTCGGGGCCTGTGAAGCGGTTGATCGGTTTTGCCAAGGTCGACCTGGCGCCGGGCGAGAGCAAGACCGTTACCCTGTCGGCCGATCCCAGGCTCCTCGGAAACTTCGATGTCGCTGCCAAGGGCTGGATGGTCCCCGGTGGAACCTATTCTATAGCCGTGGCGAGGGACGCTATGGATGCCGGACTGGCGACCGAAACCCAGCTCAAGGCGCGTCAGTTGAAGCCGTAAGGATTTTGGCGGCCTGCGCGATAAGCTTGGGAAAACGCCGCCTCCCCCCCCCCTTTTCTGGAGAGAACCATGCGACCCAATACGACCCTGCGAGCGGAAAGCGCTGCGAAAGCCGTGGCAGCCCTTTGTCTTGCCGGCACCCTGTTTACAGCGTCAGGTGCCCGCGCTCAACCGGCGCCCGAGCCCCCTGGCCTGACTTTCGTTTTCGAGGAGACGGTCACCCTGGACGCAGACATGAAGCCCTGGAAAACCGGGATGGGCGAGCGTAACATCATGACGATTACCGGCGGGACCTTCGAAGGTCCGGGTAACGGTGCCGGTATCAAAGGGACGATCATTTCGGGTGGCTGGGACTGGCAACTGACGCGCGCTGACGGCTGTACCGTCATCAACGCCAACTATATGCTGAAAACGGACGACGGCGCCATTATCAACATCGTCAACCAGGGCCCTGTTTGCCCACCCGAAACCGGAAAGCCTTTCGCCCCCATGCGCACGGTCCCTGTCTTTGAACCGCCCCTCGGCAAGTACCAATGGCTCGCCCAGTCCAGCTTCATCAGCACGATCGACCCCATAGCGTCCGCGTCAGGGCCCGCCGTACGTATCCGCTTTTACCGCGTCAACTAAGGTCCTCCAATGCACGGGGGAACCGGCACCGCGAGCCTGGCCAGTGCTTTGGCCCTGGCCGCATTAGGCGGACCCGTTTATCGGATTGCACTCTAGACTTCGATTGCAACGCGGAAACCTCGTCACTCGTTTGTGACACTTCAATCTCGTTGGCTGAAAAGTGACATTCCTAACTGGGTTGAAGGCGACATTCTCGTACGGGAGGACGGTGTCCAGGCCGATCAGAGATGTTGCGGTTTCGCGGAGTGCCGTTCCGGTAGCGCAAAATCAAAACATGCCTTCCTGGAAATTCGAGGTTCAGACATCCTGCTGTACCTCTTATAGTGCTGCGGGATAGCTGCATTCCTGTCCGCAAACACAGTGCCATATTTCCGCTTCAAACGGCATATTGCGGATGACTCGGCTTTAAAAGCTGGTTAGTGTTTGCGACGCAACACACCTGGACGGCTTTTGTGACAGATTTGTCAGTATTGGGCCGTCAATTGGAGGGGCCAGGGGCCGTCATACATGCCGAGCGTAAAAAGAGCCAAGAAAAGCGAAACCCGTCCCAAAGTCGTCCCGGAAGTCATCGCAGACGTTATCGCAGAAATCGTCCCGGAAGTGGTCGCGGAAGTCGTCAGTGAAGAGATTGTTGAAGAGAAGGGCTTTATTCTCGCCGGCGAAAAGGTCGCGCTTGAGCTTTACAAGAGCAAGGCCACGCTCAATAGCCGGATCTTCTTCGAAACACGGCTGCTCGATCCCAAAATGCCCCTGTCACCGCGTGATGTTGAAACGCGGACCAGCGATAACGGTGGCGACTGCCTGAAAATACGCAATTCCGGCATTGCGACCTGGGTAAGACTGGGCATCAACCTGCCCGCCTACGATACCCACAGCCCCCTGGCAACGTTTCGGATATTGGCCAGGTTCCGCCATATCGCACCTGTCGACGAACTCCTGACGGTCACCCTAAAGCTGGCCCAAATCAGCCCCGAAACCGGAGCACGGGTCGGGCTTAAATATTGCACCCAGGCGATTGTCGTACCTTCGGACACCCTGGTTGAACTCAGTACCGCCTATGCCTGCATTAGCGGCAGTTCTACCGACCTTTATTCCTTCCTGCTGGACCTCCACCCCAGCGTCGAAGCCGAGATCTACCTGATCGAGGCCGACTGGCTGGCGGCTGAAACGAAACCGTCTGAGTCGCCCGCCAAGCCGCGCCATATGATCGTCAGCAATATCCGCGCGGCCGAAGCGACAAGGGAACAGGCTTTGGCGGGAACGATCTTTGCCGGCGACCCGATCCTGACCTCGTCCGGGCATGTCGAAGGCTGGGCGCTTGCCGCGGACGGGACGTCCGTGGCCGTGGCGATGGCGGTAGTCGGCCAATCCGGTCAAACCGGTTCGGTGCAAAAGACGTTTGAAATTGTCGAAGATCTCTACACGGGTGCGGGCTTCAGCATCGATGTCAACAGCCTGCTCGCCAATCCGATCGATACGGAAATCGAACTTGTCTTGTCGAAAGGCCTCTCGAAGGTCGCGAAGGGCCTGACCTTACCGGCCCAAACCTCTGACGATGTGATCGTCGATGCAACCTTTGACGCCTTGAGCGAAGAAGAGCTCAATGCTGAACTGATTACCAACTCTCTGCTGGACAAATGGCCTGCCGGTTTGAAGGTCGATGCCGCAACACGCTTTCAGGAAACCGCGCAAGGCTGGCTGGTCGACTATCGCTCGGGCAAGCCGATCAAGATGGCTGTCTCGGCTTGCGAGGTTTCGAACGTCGGCGCCAACCGCGGCACGACCTACGGCATGCGTCTTCACGTCGAGGACATTCCGGCCGACGGCTATGGCCGCGTCATTGCGATCCTGGATGAACGGGACCTGCCGCCCGGGCCGTACTTTTTCAACTGCGGCTTTCGAACGCCGCTGGATGCGACATGGAAAAAGCTTGTCATACCCGAGATATTTCTCGGCAAGCTGACAACCTACGGCGAGAAGCGCGTCCTGAACAAGGTGCGCACGATAAAAAAACGCGTTCAGGTCGACCATACGGTCCAATTGAAGAATGTGCTGATCAACATACCGCGCGGTGTCGGCGCCGCCGGGCCTGACGACCAATTCTGCATCGTTTTCGATCTGGTGGGCCAGGGCGATCTGGTCCTGTTCAATGCCGGCCTGGCCAAGGCACGCAAGCTGCCCGTCATTCGCGACGTCAAGTCAGGCGACTTCGAGGACCAGAATATCGCCGGGCAATTGAAGTATCTCAAGCTGTCACCGCTTTGGGCACCGGTCCCGGACGTCGCGCCGCCGGTCGCTAATGCCGAAGAAATCCAGCCTGTTCGCGGCCCCGCCCTGACACCGTTTGTCCAGATCATTATTCCGGTCTTCAACGCCTCGGCCGATGTCGATGAATGCGTTCAGTCGATCATCAAGCATACGTCTTCGCCGTTCGAGATCATTCTGTCGGACGACAGTTCCAATGCCTTTACGATCGAAAGGCTCAGTCTGCTGGCGCAGCGTGACCCGCGCGTTCGCGTGCATTTGAACGACGTCAATCTGGGCTATACGAACAACATCAACCAGGCGATTCAACAGACGGTCGCCGATTGTTTTGTCCTGCTGAACAGCGATACGATCGTCTCACCGGGCTGGCTCGATAAGATGTATGCCGCCCTGAATGTGTCGGATGACACCGCGGCCGTCGGCGCCCTGTCCAATGCGGCCTCCTGGCAATCCGTGCCCCAGGTGAAATCGGGCAAGGAATGGGCCGTCAATCCGCTGTTTGACGGCGTGACCGTCGAGGCCATGGCCCGGTTGATCGAGGATCTGTCGGAACAGGCCTATCCGGAATTTCCGTTGCTCAACGGCTTTTGCACCATGTTCCGCCGGCGCGTCCTGGAAGAGGCAAACTTCTTTGCCGATGACGCCTTCCCGCGCGGCTATGGGGAGGAAAACGACCTGTGTCTGAGGGCGGGCGATCTGGGTTACAAACTGCGCGTCGCCGACGACTGCTACGTCTTCCACAAGAAATCACGCAGCT
Organism: Asticcacaulis sp. P2_C5; assembly: GCF_056404555.1. Taxonomy (NCBI): domain Bacteria; kingdom Pseudomonadati; phylum Pseudomonadota; class Alphaproteobacteria; order Caulobacterales; family Caulobacteraceae; genus Asticcacaulis; species Asticcacaulis sp. P2_C5. Next base: position 56,322 of record NZ_JBFUDU010000003.1, on the reverse strand, counting down.
TCGGCGCCGGTCAAAGAAAAGAACTGTCCAAGAAGGCCAATGTGCTTTTGCGTAAACGGCATCCCCATATTGCTTTCGACAAGCTGGAAGCTGAGATGCGCGACTGTATTCCGATCAACAACCTCAGGCGTAAATTGGTTGAAGCCCTGCAGATAGAGTTGAATTCCAGTCCCAGCCCTCAAACCGTAGCGCCCGAATAGACAATGAAACCCATTCTTTTTCTTCTTCCTGTAAAGGGCGGCAGCGGCGGCGCGCACAGCGTGATGCAGGAAGCCGACGCCATGTGGTCAATGGGCCAACCGGTAATCATTGCCTGCAATGCCGGCAATACGGCGCTGCTGGCGGCCAATTACGCCGATCTGCCGCGTGTCAGCGCCAATATACGGGGCTTTCACAATGCCGAGGAACTGAAGGCCATTATCACGGCGATAGAACCAAAGGTCGTGGTCGCGACCACCAATCAGTCGGTCCACACCCTGGCTGAGGCGGTACGTGATCTGCCGAACGTCAGGACGGCGTACTATGTCCAGGATTACGAGACGTTTTTCTACGAAGCCGGAAGCGACGATTGGCGGCTGGCCTTCGCGTCCTACGGACTGATCCCGGGCATGTTGCATTTCGCCAAGACGCGCTGGTTGCAAGAGGTTGTGGAACAGAACCACGGCGTTTCCGTCACCAAGGTGGCGCCCAGTGTCGACCACACGGTCTATTATCCCGATTTCAGCCGGATCAGCGACGAAAGCACAGCGTCACGCGCCATTACCATTGTCGCCATGCTGCGCCCGGTGACACCGCGCCGCGCCCCCCAGCGGACGGTCAGAATCCTCAACCAACTGGCGCAAACCTATGGTGAGCGGGTCAATATCAAGATTTTCGGCTGCCAGACGGCCGATATCGCGGCCAATAACCTGCACATCGATCCGCAAATCGAAAATCTCGGTGTCCTGAGCCGTACGGAAGTCGGAAATCTGTTTCGCGAGACGGACATGTTCCTCGACCTGTCGGATTTCCAGGCCTTTGGCCGGACGGCGATCGAGGCGATGTCATGCGGGGTTATCAGCGTGGTGCCGGCTCATGGCGGCGCCTATGAGTTCGGCGTCGATGGCCAGAACTGCTTTGTCGTCGACATGCGGTTTGACGATCGCATCCTGGCCTGTGTCGAGGCCGCCCTGGCCATGCTGCCCGGCGAACGGTTCGAGATGAGAAAGCGCGCCATCAAGACGGGCTTTCAGTTTTCGGTCGAAAAAGCAGCACTTTCCGAACTGGACGTGCTTGTATAGAGCTGCCGCGCGAAAGCCTTTGACCGACATGGAGAAGTTCGCGCAACGCAGTGACGGCACGTCTTCGGCTGTAGAATTTTTCGGCACGAAAAGCACGAACTAAGTCGAAAAGCACGAACTTCAGGTGGTTGGATCTACCGCGCGCAGCGCCTCAATTCGTAGACGCCGCTTACGATCAATTGCCCTTCGGGCGAAGGATGCCCAGCGCACTCCCATTCGTGCTTTTTGACTTCGTTCGTGCTTTTCGTGTCAAAAAATTCCACACTCGCAGACGTGCCGTCACTGCGTTGCGCGAACCATCTTACACTCACTGGGAGTCACGATTTGCTGAAGGGCTCTCTCCGCTCCGCCTACGCAACGCCGGGCAGGGATTCCATCTTCATATTGAACCGTTTTGCGAACAGCGCGACGTGCTCGGCCAACCGTGGGCCGTATTGACAGTTCAGGCTGATGGTCGAGCCTTCGGATTCGATCATGACAAGGAAAAGCCTGAAAAACATGCCCGCCAGCACCGGATTGGCGCAGGACAGCACGGTTTCCAGCCGGTTGAACCAGACCTTGTAAACATCGTCGCCGGCCAGGCGGTTTGAATAAAAGCCGTCCCACATAGGGATCTGCTTTTGATCCAGGACCTTTTTGCGCGGCTTGAATTCGAACATGCATCTCAAGGTGTAGGCATTGCGCTCCGACACAAAGATGCTGGCAATCAACAAAGACACGGCGCGGTCTTCCCCACTCGAGAAATCGGTATAGGTGTCGACAACGGACAGCATGAAACGACTGCTCAGCAGGTGTAGAAAATAGCCAAGATTGTCTTCAAACAGCTTTTGGAAGGCGAGCCAGTCGTTATCGCGCTCGGCGTACAAGACGGGCTCAAGAACAGGATAGGAGCCGAGTCCCCTGGATCCCCGCCGCAAACGAATAAGCAGGATCTTGAAGCACAGATGACGCGGAAAATTCTCGACAATCAAACGTGTCGGAAGCGTCAGGACAGAATTGTCATCCCTGGCACATTCCGTGGCTCTGATTTCTTCCAGTAGGACGTCCCGCTCGCGGCCGTCGGGAAATATTTCCTGCAGAATTTTCAAACCTGACTGCATCAGCTCAGCGTCTTCGGAATTGTGCGCGATCAACAGGTGCTGGACCGCATCGACCGGCATCAACTTGCCGACATTTCGCTCCTCCGAAAGCAACAGGCTGGAATATTTCGCCGCCTCACGCCAATGGCTCTTGGCCAGTTCCTTCGACAGCAGGGCACGCAGAATGGAGGTATCCGTTGGATACAGCTCCAGACCCGACAGGAGAGCTTCTTTCGATGCAGCTTCCTTTCTGGAGTTTTTCAGCGCCACGCTCAGCTTGACAAACAGGATGGCCGGCGCCTTTTCCAGGGCGGTCTTGGCGTCATTCCAGAAGGTCACGGCTTTCGCCCAATTGCGCCGCGCCATATGGATTTCGGCCAGCTCCATCAAAAGCAGACCGGATTGCGGATACCGCTTCAGACCGATCAGGACAGCGGCCTCGGCGTCGTCAAACAGGTTTTGCGCCCGGAAAGCCTTGGAAATGGCCGCCGCCGAAGCGTCAGAGCCGGCATAGTCGCCGGTCTTCACCAGGCGGGCATACAGTTGCGGGACGACGGCGAAATCCCGCCTGGCACAGGCGAGACGCGCCTGTTCGCCCAACAGATAATCACTGTCCGGATAGAGCGAGGTCAGTATCTCGAGCTGCTCCGCGGCCGCGTCATACTGTCGCCGCGCAATGAATTTGGAAAGCTTGGTTAGCAGGGCCACGTCAATCGCGGGCGTATCTTGAGTGGACGACATCTGGTGTATTTCTGGCAGCCCGATCGAAAACAATATGGCCGTCACTCTGCACCAGATGCGTTCCGTTTGCCAAGTGGTTTACCGCCGGATTGTGCGGAGGTATTCAGGCTGCGGCGCGCAGGCTGGCCAATGCAGCTTCGTCACCGGCCGCCAGGGCGGTAATCACGTGGATACGCTCGGCAATGACCGGGTCGGCCGCCAACCGCGAGCGCTTGCTCAGTTGCAATGTGATGTCGAGATAGACTTGGAAATCGTTGAGGGCGCTTTCGCTGAAAAAGTCGTCGGGCGCCAGCGAGGTGATAAAGGCATTGAGCGCGCTGCGCCCACGCGGATCGGTCAGGCTGCCATCCTTGTGCCGCGCCAGAATATCGAGAATGACGTCTTCCATGGTTGAGGGCGTGGTCTCGATAAAATGGGGCGTCATATCGGCCTTTCAGGCTGAACGCAAAAATCAGGCGACACAGACGCCGTTGCAGTAGACCAGGCTGTGCGGCGCGAAACCCAGGGTCGACATTTCGACCCGTGACAGAACAAAGCGCTGACCTGATGGCAGGACCATATCGCTGTCCGATCCGTCTTCCAGATAGATGGCGCGGCCGAATTCCGCCAGGGACTTGCGGACGCTTTCGATTTGCATGGCCTTGGCATAGGCCCAGCGGCAGGTTTTTTCAGTAAGGGACATTAGACACCTCATCCATTTTGCGTAGCTTTTGCGCCAATTTTTGTAAGAAAGAAATGCGGATGGCCCGGGTCGCGGCGCGCTTACAAAAAAACAATTCAATTCGGCTAGATTTAACGCTACGATAGACCGCGGAGCCGCGAGGTTCAGGACAGAGTAATGAAGCGCACCCAAAGTCAGGTACAGCCGGCGATCAGCGATCCATGCGAAGAGGCGGCGCAAAGGGAGCATGGCGCGCGTCGCGAACACGGCGCGCACTGGGAAAATGTCCGTCACCCGAAGCAGCGCTTTGAATGCCTGAAATGCGAACCGCACCACATCACCACGGTTTTCGGCTTCGGCGACGACATGGTCTGGCCGCACAGCCCCGACTTCGACGCCTGAGTCGTTAACCCGCTTTCGGCACATCGCCCCCGCAGATACCGCTCAGGAAATCTTCGTGGCTCGGCATGAAATTGCAGCAAGTTTCTATAACTGCGCGCGTGTCGGCGAGCCACCGATTCACGTCGTTGCTCTTAATGCTGAGTGTGAGCGGGTCCGGCGCACGCGGTCGCAGGCCTTGCCCGTACATCACGGCAAACCAACTTGGCACCCTGAACTGCTCATTTCGCTCGACCGGTATCCGGCCGCGGCTTTCAAACAGTTCAATCCGGTGCAACAGACTTTCGGGTATGCTCATGTTGCGGCAATAGCGCCAAAACTCAGAGTCGTCCCGCTCGCCGACATGGTAATGCAGGATTAGAAAATCGCGGATGTCTTCGTACTCCTTGATCATGTCGCGATTGTAGGTGTCGATATCTGCACGATCAAAACCTTTGTCCGGGAACAGGTATTGAAGGCGCGCGATGCTATTTTGAATCAGCATGATCGAGGTCGACTCCAGCGGTTCCAGGAAACCTGACGCGAGTCCAACCGCCACGCAGTTCTTATGCCAGAATTTCTGCCTTCGACCGGTGACGAAACGCAACTGTCGTGGCTCAGCCAGACGGCGGCCTGGCAGATTTTTGCAGAGAAGGTCAAGCGCGTGATAATCGTGCGCAAAGGCGCTCGAATAGACCAGCCCGTTGCCTTCTCTATGCTGCAATGGAATGCGCCATTGCCAGCCTTCGGCATGCGCGGTCGCGCGCGTAAACGGTGCGATCTTGTTTGTGCCTTCCGTGGGAACGGCAAAAGCGCGATCAGCGGGCAACCAATGGCTCCAATCCACAAAGCCCACGCCTAAGGCCTGCCCGAGAAGCAGGGCGCTGAACCCCGTGCAATCAATGAACAGGTCTGCGTCGCACCGCCGCCCGCCATCCAAAAGGAGGGCCTCGATGAATCCGTCGTCTCGGAGAACCACCTCCTCTATCTTGCCCTCGACACGTTTTACGCCCTGATTTTCAGACAGTTTTCTGAGAAAGCCAGCATAGAGGGAAGCGTCAAATTGATAGGCGTAGGCTAATTCCGCCAAAGGTGAATTGGCGCCGGTGGGGCGCATGAATTTACCGCGCAGCGAGGCCAGGGCCGCGAGGCTGTAAGGCTCCAGCCGATCTTCGCTACTGTCCTGTGCATGCCGCAGCCACATGGAATGAAACGGAAGGGAGCCGAATTCACGCCCATACTTGCCGAAGGCATGATGGTAGCTGTGTCCGATCCTGCCCCAGTTGACGAACTCAATACCCAATTTGAAGGTGCCCTTGGTATGCTTGATGAATTCGTTCTCATCAATGCCCAGGGTCTTGTTGAATATTTGAATATAGGGCGTTGTCGCCTCACCGACCCCGACAGTTCCGATGTCGTCACTCTCGATGAGCACGATCTCATCCAGGTCATCGCGGAGAACTTTTGAAAACCAGGCAGCCGTCATCCATCCGGCTGTTCCACCTCCGGCTATGACGACTCTTTTTATGGGTTGCGGCATGTCGTCCTCATAAATTTCACAAGAATGGCCAGTTGCGCTCATAAAAAAGAAGGTCTGGCCTTAGGGAGGGCCAGACCTTCAAGGATGCCGGAGCTGACAGGAGATCAGCAACCGGCGGGGGACCCATTTACTAGAGCGCAATCCGATAAAGTGGCTGCCACTTTTCGGTTAAATTGCGCGACAAAACAATAAATTAGAGCGAAATGACGATTCTACTAAAAAGTCATTTCGCTCTAGACGGTTCAGAAACTGCCCCTCAAGGTGAAGGTATAGCTGCGGCCGTCGTATTTGATGGATCGAACCAGGCGAGGATCAACTTCAAACTCCCGGACAGGAGAGTTCGTCATATTGTAGCCGTCGAACGAGAGCGTGAGTCTGTCCGTCAGATTGTAGGATGCCGCAATATCGAGCTGCCCCCGTTCGGAGGCGTTACGAGAATTGCCGGTATAGGTGCCGGCTGACGTAAGCGGGTAGGTGGAGCGCCAGTTATAGACTCCACGGATACCGAACTTGGGTGTTTCGTAGTACAGGATGGTATTGTACGTGAATTTGGAAATACCTGGGAAGGGTGCCGCCTTCGCACCCGCACCACGCTGCTTGGCTGTCGTGAAGGCGTAGTTGAACGCACCGCCAAAATTCTTCCAGAAACCCGGCAGAAAGTCGAAGTTCTGCTGGATATTCAGCTCAAGGCCATTCACATAGGTCGGCTTATCGACATTGTAGGACCCGTTCGCGTTGATATGGTACTCCAGCGACGCGGTCGAGGAACTTGCCTTACAGAAGGTGCCGTCCCAATTTAGGTTGCCATAACCCCAGCCGCCGCCATCGGCCGGACACAGAATGGCAGGGTCGGAAATGCCCTCGACACGGTTCTCGAGAATCTTCTCAAAATAGGCCACGGAGATCAGGCCGCCGGGGCGGTTATACCACTCCCACGACACGTCCTTGGACGAGGCGGTATAAGGCTTTAGCCGGCTGTTGTTGAACGATATATTGACGTCCTTGACGGTTTTCGTCGAAGTCGAAAGCGCCGAATTCGTTGTGACGGTCGTATAGGACGAGTTATTGGACGTTCTGGGATCCGGCCGAACATAGGTATCGTAGTAGGCCGCGCGGATCACCATGTCGTCACGCACGTCCAGCACGGCAATGGCCGATGGCAGGATATGGCTGTATTTGCGCTTGTAAGTCGTTGTGCCCATATCGTTTGGGCCTCCGAATCCGTTCCAGAAGTTCGACTCAGCGGTGGCGTCTGCGAAGACCGGGCTTAGGGTCGTATAGGATTCCTCAGCCGATTCACTGCGAACCCCGACATTGCCGCGGAGGCCATGACCCAGGATAGATGTATCGAATTTGGCCTGGATGTAGGCGGATGTCAGGGTGCTGTCGATGTCGAACTGATGCTCATAATAGGCGCCGTCTTCATAATAGTTGTTAAGACCGGTGCTTGCGAGCGGGTGGTTCATCCAGACGGCGACCGGCTGAACTGCGGGTAGAAACGCAAATGGATCAATGGCCTGCCAATTGCTCGAAATGGCAACCTTGCCACCCATGAAATCGGATGCCCCCGGAGGCGAGATGATCATCGACTGCGTAATGTTCTGTGACTTGATACCATAGGCCATGTTTCGGTATCCACGTTCGTGGTACCCGTCTTTTTCCAACCGCACACCGCCCTGGACGCTGGTGATCGGACCGAAATTCAGTTGACGCTCGGCATCGAATTGCGCCGCGTCCACCGAGTTCCATGCCTTGTTGACCGTGCCCGAAACATTCAGCGTGTACCTGCCGTCGGCGGTATACAGATTTTCCTGGTCGCCCGCCTGCCAGTTCCAGTAACCGGAAACATACGAACCGCCGGTTACATCGCGGAACGGCATGGCAAATATCTGGTTTTGCGGCGTTGGCGTGATGACCTGCGATACGGCCGACGCGTGCCCAAAACCGTTATTTATGGTCGTGGTCAAGCCGTTGCCACCCGAAATTGAGTTGGTGATCAGGTCGAGTTCGGTTTCCGAAGAGGTGTTCGTGCCGCTCGAAGACGCGAGTACGCCCGTTAGCTTCCATTCCTCATTGTGCCATTCGGCGTTAGCGAATAGTCCGTGATCTCCGGCATGCTGCGAGTACAGGCGGGTCGATGACTTACCCGGATAATTATTCCAGGTGACGGTCTGGTACAGGGCGCGGCCGTCATTCATCATGACCGGAGAGCCGACGGGGCTGACCGTGCCGGCGCCGTCCCAGAACGAATTGATCTGGAAATATTGCACCGTGTCCGGCAGATTGCGATCGGTGTAGAACCCCGTCAGGCCGAGCTTGGTATTGTCATTGGGTTTCCATTCCATGCCGGCCGAACCCGTCCACAGTTCCCCGACATTCATGCGGGAATATTGGCGCAAGGTGTTCAGGACATAGAGTCCCTTTTGACCATTGGTGCCGGTCGCCGACCCGTTATAGGCGGAGGTGCCCAGCAAGGCCGACAAGGCACACGTATCAACGCCGGAGCACGACGAACCTGTCGCTGAGTAATAGCTTCCGTATTGCGCCGCGAACTGCGCGTTCGTTAAGCCGGTGTTCGTCGGGTTCAGACGCGAGTAGCCATTGAAACGAAGCTCATCGCGGCGAAAATTTTCCTTTTTGTACGCCAAGGTGCCGAACACGGCGAAATCACGGCCCAGATGCTTATTATATCCGATCGTGAAGGCCGGTGACGTCAAATCCCCGAGCGTATTATATTCCAGAGACGTCTTGTAGAATCCGCCATCCTTGCGCGACAGGGCCGGCGCAATCTGCATATCGATATTGCCGGAAAGTCCGCCGGAAGGCGCGTTCGCCATCGGAGACTTTTCGATCACGAAGGCCGAAAAGATGTCCGAATTGAAGGAACCCATTGCGGCACCATCGGAACCGCCGGTTGCCCCCTGAATCGGCGGCGCGGCGATGGCCTGGCCATTTAAGGTAAGACGAGCATAGTTGCCGGGCATGCCGCGAAGGTTGATCGATGCCTGCCGTCCTTCGGCTTCACGATTCAGCTGAATACCGGGAATGCGCTGTAATGCCTCGCCGACATTGAGGTCGGGGAAGCGGCCTAAACCGTCAGATGATATCCCGTCCGTAATTTCGACGTTTGTGCGCTTCGCCCGAACGGCATCTGCATAGCTTTTCTTAAAGCCGACGACAACGACAACCTGCGCTTCGTCGCTCGCCGCAGGTTGAGGTGCCGCGTCCTGTGCCTGCGCCACGCTGCAATAGCCACCCATCAACATAGTGGCGCTCAGAAGCGCGCACCTGAGTGGCTTTCCCGTTTGTATCAAATTAGCCATCTATCTCTCCTTGTTCCTGGACCTTTGATGTTCTTGTTTCGCTCCAATTGCGCCGGCATTGCGCGACGCGCCGTCTTTCCGTTCGTGTGCAGGCACGACGCTCGAAGCAATTGGTAAGTCCGGACAGTCTCGTCCCAAAATTCCACATCCACCCATAAAAATTACTGTTCCTTGTTTGGCGTCGTAAGGCCGCCGTTTAACGCGGTACTATTTTGGGCTAACGCCTATCCTGACTCAAACCGCAACCATTTTTTGTTTCGTCGAAAATCTGCGCGGCAACGCAGTGTATTGATTTTAAACATGGATGCAGTGGCCCAAGAGTATGTTTTTGGAATAATTTTGTCAATTGCGTGATAAATAGAATAATTTTATTACAGAAATAAGCGGCTATGAATGAAGCCACTTTAAGGCTACTTGCGAACCAATTTTGATTTTCATTAATGGAAATAACTTTTACAATTCAAGGCCGACTGGCCATGCCAATGGCATTCGCTGCCGATCGCCACGAAAATAAAAGACCTAAATAAAGTTGCAAAAACATCACAATTGATGCGTTGGACGACCCGTCAAATGCACGAATCGGCGGCGCTGAGGTGCGTCGCCACACATGTCACAAAGTCCGAAATTGCATCGCTGCCAGGCATTAGCGTTCAAAAACGAACACCCGCCGCGAGGCCCGGAATTTAATGCGTTCGCAATCAATAGCTTAAATCTTCCTGCTATATGCTACCATAGTCCCCGAAAGCCGCGCCATTGCGAACGCGGCCTCTGAGGGGACATCCAATGCACAAACTGCTCGCCGTCACGGCCACCGTCCTGATGTCGGCCCTGGCCTGTCCGTCCTTCGCCGAGGATGCGGCGGGAAACTGGCTCGGCGCGATCGATGGCCACCTGATCAGCCTGGTCCATATCGAACGCGCCGCCGACGGCCGCCTGACCGGAACCTTCGCCAGCCACGAAAGCCCGCTGACCGCCGCCGATCCCCATGCCCTGAAAAGCCCCCTCTCCGACATCACCGCGACGGACGACCACCTGGCCTTCAAGGTCCCCGGTAACGGCGGGATTTTCGACGGCGGCTGGGATGACGGCAAAAAGGCCTGGACCGGCCGCTTCCAGTGGGGCGAAGGCGGCTATGTCTCGCCCCTGGCGCTCAGCCGCACCGACACGCAAGCCCTGCCCGAAGCCCCCGCGCCCGTGGCCTTTGCCCGTCCCGAGGACGAAGTCCGGGCTCTGGACGGACTGGCCCAGGCCTATACGGACGATGGACGCTTCATGGGCTCGGTCGTGGTTGTGCAGAACGGCAAGGTCCTTCTCGACAAGGGCTACGGTTTCGCCGACATCGCCCGTTCGGTTCCGAACACGCCGCAAACCGCCTTTCGTATCGGCTCGATCACCAAGCAATTCACCGCAGCCGGCATATTGCTGCTTCAGGAACGCGGCAAGCTGAAGATCAGCGATCCTGTCAGCGCCTACCTGCCCGACGCACCGGCCGCCTGGCAGCACGTAACTCTGTACAACCTGCTGACCCACACCTCAGGGCTCGGCGACTATGTCGCTGATCTCGTACAGCCATCGGGTCCGGACAAGCCCGCAGCCTTCGAACAGGACATGACCCCGGCGCAGTTGCTGGCGGTGATCCGCGAAGAGCCTCTGCTGTTCGAGCCGGGCAGCCAGTTCAAATACAGCAATTCCGGCTATGCCGTGCTGGGCGTGATCATCGAAAAGGTCAGCGGCCAGCCGTACGGCGACTTCCTGCGCGACAACCTGTTCGGGCCGGCGGACATGGCCGCCTCCGCCTATGATCCGGCGCCCGCGCCGGACCAGGCCCTGGGTTATTCGGCCAGCCTGTCGGGCCCGGTCCCGGCCGCACCAATGGACCCGTCGGCAACCTTTGCGGCCGGCGGGATCGTTTCCACGACCGGCGACCTGCTGAGGTGGCAAAAGGCCCTGGTCGGCGGCAAGGTGTTGTCGCCGGCCTCGCTCAGCCAGATGATCACCCCCTTCAAGAGTGGTTACGGCCTGGGCGTCGAAATTGCAGCGCCTTTCGGCCACACCGATATCCGCCACGGCGGCCACGTCTCCGGCTTCCGGGCCGAGGCACATTACGAACCGGCCGACGGGCTGAGCGTCATCGTGCTGGGCAATTTCGATCGTGACGGCGCGAATGCGCTCGGCGACGGCCTGCTGGCGGTGGCCCATGGTCTGCCGGGCGTGCTGCCGCCCCGGCCCTGGCCGGTCGCGTCCCAGGTGCTGGCCGGCTACAGCGGAACCTATGTCCTGTTGCCCCAGCTCAGCATCGTCATCGCCTATGATGACGGCCAGCTGACCGCCCAGGCGACGGGACTGCCCAAGGTCGCCATCTACGCGCAGTCGGAGACGGTCTTTTATGCAAAGGAGCTCGACGACACGACGCTGGAATTCGTCACGGGCCCTGATGGCAGCCCGGGCGTCCTCCTCCACCGCAAAGGACAGCCGGATCTGGCCGGGCGGCGGGAATGACACAAGAGCGCAATCCGATTTCGCCCGTATTGTGGACCTATTGCGAAAAATGGACCTTGATGGTCTTACCCGTATAGGTCACCGAACGCGTCGTCGTTGCGGAGCCGATGCCTGAGGCATTGTCAGAGGTCACAAGGACCAGGTTGAGTTTGCGTTGCCTGGTCATACCGGGGAAGTGGCCGTCTCTGGCGCCGATGGTCAGGGTCCTATGCGCGTCGTCCCAGATCAGGTCGTAGGTCGCGCGCTGGCCCTTTTCATAATTGTAGGTCTCGTTGTCATCCTCATACAGGGTGAACCTGCCGTCAGCCCCGGGATAGATGCGAACCTCATAGGGCGCATCCGGCTGCTCGGTGGCATATTGTACCTCCGGCCCCAGTGGGATGATCGCTCCGGCACGAACGTACAGGGGCACGATGTCCAGCGGCGTCTCTTTCGCGACCGTCTGGCCGCCGGTATACCGGGCCTGGGTCCAGAAGTCGTACCAGTCCGCGCCTGCGGGCAGGTAGGTGTTCATGGTTATGTTGAGGGCCGGCTTGTCTGTTTTCAAGCTGCTGATCTGTGACGGTGTACGCCAGGACAGGCGAATATTGCGGTTTGATGTCGCCTGGTAATATTCGATCTTCAGAGCTACCTTTTGACCCTTTTGCAAGGTGACTTTCGTGCCGCGATAGCGGCTTGCTCCATTGATCCAGTCCTCGATAACGATCTTGCCGTCGAGCAAAAGCCGGAAGCCGTCATTACCGTCCAGTCCGATTTCGTACTCGCCGTCTTCCGGTGCGAGCAGATATCCCTCCCACCGGGCGGAGAAGTGTTCGACGCCGTCAAGGCCGCCTGGAGGTCCGGCCAGGGGCGGTCCGGGCCAGTTGTGGTCCAGAACCGTATCGACAACCTTGCCTTTGGGCGTTTCGAAATTCTCGCCGGCAAAATACTGTCCGGCCAAGCCCGGTTGCCCGTCCGGGGTTTGAAGATAGCGTGTGGCAATGGTTTCCGGTGGCGGGTCCTGGATGTGATACATGGCGCGTGTGACCGGGTGCACCAGCAGCGAGGGGCCGAACATGAGGGCGTCGTTGATATCGTGTGTCTTGACGTCGTCGGGGAAGTCCATCGGCACGGGCCGCATCAGGGTATAGCCCTTGTCCGTCACCTTCCAGCTTAGGCTGTAGATATAGGGCAACAGCCGGTAGCGAAGGTGGACGGTATCGAGAAGCGATTTGTACATCTTCGGGTCCAGGTCTTTGAAGATATAGGGTTCGCGTTCGATATTGGTTCCATGGACCCGCATGATCGGGTTGAAGGCGGAAAACTGGAACCAGCGGGCAAACAGTTCACGATAGCCGGGGTTGTTTTCGCCTCCCGGGAATTCTGTTACGAAAAAGCCGCCGGTATCCTGGGACCAATAGGGATTGCCGGTAACGGTCACATTGACGCCACCGCTGACCTGCTGGCTCAGCGTTTTCCAGTTGGCGTAGATATCGCCCGACCAGGATGCCGCTGCCGTGCGCTGGGCGCCCGCCCAGGCCGAGCGCGTCAGGGTGAAGACCCGCTTGTTGCTCGTGGCGCGCTGTCCCTTATAGGCGCCCTCCGTCGTCAGCAGCGAATAGGGATTGAGATAACGCGAAAAGTCGCCCATCGCGTTGGTGCCCAGGCCGCGGATATCACGGGCGACCTCCTGTGGATCCCAGCAAGCCGTCCCGACCTCGACCTCGGTGCCGTCCATCCACAGACCGTCGACGCCCTTGTCGAGCAGTCCCTGCTTCACGTATTTGAAATAGATATCCCGCCCCTGCTGGCTGTAGGCGTCGTAAACCCGCGCCTTCTTGGAAATCCAGTGCAGCGGCGCAAATCGCAGACCATGACGATCCAGCTCGGCGCCAAGCTCGGTGTCGTTTCCGACAGACGGCCATATAGACACCACCAGCTTCACATTCAGGTCGTGGAGGGACCTGGTCATGCCTTCCGGATCGGGATACCGGGTCTTGTCCCAGGTCATGCCGCTCCAGCTTCCGTCCGTGTCCGAACCCCAATACTGCCAGTCCTGGACAATGTAATCGAGCGGAAAGCCCTCCTTGCGGAAGGTGGCGGCGACTTCGACAACCCGATCTTGCGTCTTGTAGCGTTCCTTGCTCATAAACAGCCCAAAGGCCTGTTTCGGATACATCGGCGCCACGCCGGTAAGGTCGCGGTAACGGGCGACGACTCCGTCCATCGAGTCGGCTGCCATAAAGTAGTAATCGACACCGCCGGGCGCGTTTTCGGCCCACAAGGTGGCGCCGTCCGGCCCGTCCTTGAAACGCATTTCGGAATAGGTGTCCCACATGATTCCGTAGCGTTGCGTCGACATGATCACCGGAATGACGATGCCGACATTGGTCTGGATCAGGAGCATTTCCTTGTTGCGCCGGTTGGTTTGCGCCGAGCTGTCAAATCCCAGGCCGTAGATCCCTTCGTCGGGCAACAGGGTGAAGCTATTGCTGGCCTCATAGGTCGGCTTGCCGGCAATATCGACGGACTTAAGCGACTGCGGCGCGTCGGATTTTTCCTGGGTGTATATCTTGCCGTGAGCGTCCTTGAAGGTGAGTGCGCCCGTCGACTTGTCGATGACGATCGTCAGCTGCTTTGAAACGACACTTAGGGATCCAGGCCTGTCCATGAGCGTGAAGGGGACGGCTTCCGGTTTTTCCAGCACGACAAGACTGGGTTTGGCCCAATGATTTTCGCCAAGATTGGCGTTTACGCGTACCGTTCCGGGCCCATAAAAGATAAGATTCTTCGTCACGCCCGCGACGTCAAACTGAACGCCGTCTTGAAGCCGGGTGAAGGTGAATCCGCCCGGAACCGACGTCTCGACATGCAACAGATGGCCATTGGCATCCAGCCCGGAAGGGACTGCGGCGCCCGCCTCCGCCGACGGATAAGCCCAGGGTAGACCCAGGCCCATTAACCCGATGATTGTCAGTGCCGCGCGGACATGTTTCACGTTAAAGCCCTGTTGTTGCGTTCCTGCCTGTGCGGCATTCTGATGATACCGCTAACAAACGTCTTTACGACACCCGGGCAGGTACATCAATGGTAAGGCCGGCGCAATTGCGATTAAGTCGGACCTATTAACAAGACAAGCGGCATCGGCAAACTTGTGGTAGACAGGTGTTCAGGCCCGTAGGCTGGCCAGAAAAAAAGGAAACACACTATGATCCGCGCTGCATTTGTCGCTTTATGCCTCCTGGTCTCGGGGCCTGTTTGCGCTCAGGAGGTCGTTGACCATACGGCTCTGGCAAGCCCGGACAAGATAAAGGAAGAGGTTGCCTCCATGCTGGCCGCGATGGCGCCCGGACAAACCTTCATGTGGCGTCCCTTGCTCAAGACGGAATCCCAGACCGCAGCCCTGGAAGTGTGGAAGGCGCCCGGTCGTCCGGCCATTCACACGGCAGAGGCCGAATATGTCATGGTAGTTCAGGGGGGTGGCATCCTGGTCACGGGAGGGACCATGAGTCATCCCCGCCTGGTAAGAGAAGGTTTCATCGACGGTGAGGCAATCGAAGGCGGCACGACGCGGCCACTGGCGCAGGGCGATTTTGTCTTGATACCAGCGGGTGTGCCGCATTGGTTCGGCATCCCAGGTGAACCCCTGGTGCTGCTTGGCATCAAGATTCCGACGGCAAGTGTGCCCTGATTAGATTCGGCCAAGACCTTTGTCGTTAATTGGCTCGCGTCAGGCCGATCTCGTTCAAATGCGCCAGGAACAGCTGGATCCGGTTCGACATCAGGCAATAGCTTCAGCATTTCACATCGTAACGTTTGAGGTGCATCGACAGGAGGTCGAGATCTGCTGGTCGCCGTCTTCGAAGAAGATGGATTCGAGACGATTGCCCCACTGGGTAAGATGACGTGCAATACCTTGAAATCATTGGCGCGCACCGAGCCAGGAAATGTCCCGCTCAACAAAACCGAACAGACTACGCATATTTATAATTTATGCTTTTGATATGGTGATTTGGCGTCACCGTAAGTTGTAAGTCGCGACGAACTGTTCCTTGCGAAACTCCTTGCCTCTCTTTGAAAAGGTTTCTATGTCGGATTGCAGTTGCCCTCTACCCAAGTAGACCAAGGTCTTGGCGTCATCAGCAGCAAAGAGTGAGAAAAAATCATGTGCAACAAGTGTTTAGAGTTGAGCCGACGCCAGTTTCTGACGAAATCAGCAACAGGTATTTTTGCAGCAGGCTTGTTGGGTGCGGGCGGGATGGCGGGCCCCGTGTTCGCCAAAACAGCGATGACACCGGAAGAAGCTCTCGCAAAGCTGAAAGAAGGCAACGCGAAGTTCATGAGCTCACCAGAGCTCTGCGAAAGTGATGTCATGAAGCAGAGGGATGCAGTTGCAAAGGGGCAGTCACCCTGGGCCATCATTCTTACATGTGCTGACAGTCGAGTTGCACCAGAACTCGTCTTCGGCGGTTTGAACCTGGGTGAGCTTTTTGTTTGCCGTAACGCGGGTAACATGGCTGACACCGCAACAATGGGTTCGATTGAATATGGCGCAGAGCACTTGGGCTCACCGCTGATTGTTGTCCTTGGCCATGAGCGCTGCGGTGCGGTTGGCGCTGCTTGTGAGGTGGCTGAAAAAGGTACCAAGCTGCCGGGCAGTATCGGCCCAATGGTTGATGCAATTCTTCCTGCGGCAGAAGACCTGCTGGGCAAGGAAGGTGATTTTGTCGACAATGTTGTGCGGGAGAGCGCGAAGCGCACCGCTGAATTGATTGGTACCGAAAGCGAAATCGTCAAGGAACTTGTTGCTGCTGGCAAAGTGAAAGTTGTCTATGGTCGCTACGACTTGGACAGTGGTGCCGTTGAGTTTCTTGGCTGATTTTCTTGGCTGCTCTACGTCACGGTATATGATTTCATAGCATTGTAGATCATCCCTGCCAGCATCTGCACGAGGAGCTGAAGGACGATTGGCATATGACCGAAAAATGCCCAAAGCGACTGATCTCGCCCCTCTCCTGCAGCATTAATAGGCTGAGGTCAAAGACGTTTTGGCTTCACGCAAGCAGTAAGCATATTGAGGAAAATGATAGGGTGCTTCACGGATGGTCTTGTGGCCGGCGCTGCATGATCGGACCATCCTGTCAGGACGTCATGTCTCGACGGCCATGCCGATATCGAACACGAAACAGGCGCCTTCCAGGTCACCCGCGGTTCGTTCGAAGGTCAGTTGCAACTGCCCCCCGTGTGACTGAACGATCTGGCGCGCCAGGCTGAGGCCGACCCCGCTGCCGTCGGCTCTGGTGGTGTAGAAGGGCAGGAAGACCTGAGCCACACGCTCCGGCGCGATACCGGGACCGGAGTCCTGGACACGAAACGCCAGCCGGCCGCGATCGGCGCCGATGTCCAGTCGCACGCGCCGATCGTTTCGCCCGAGCACCGCCTGCGCCGCGTTGTTGAGCAGGTTGCCGACGCACAACCACATCTGATCGGCGTCCATCATGGCGTACACCTCCCCCGGCGCGCCTATATCCAGCGTGACGCCCTGATCCCGCCATTGCGCCTCGAAGCTGTCGCGCGCGATCTCCAGCCAGGGCGCGAGGTCGACCGGCCGCATATCCGGCGGCGGCAGACGCGTTAATTCGCGATAGGCGTCGAGAAAACGCGTCAGGCCGTCGGCGCGCGCCACGATGCGTTCCAGCGCCCGGATCGCCTTGGCAGGCGCCTGGGCTTGGCCTTCCTTCAGTATGTCGAGCGCTGTGCGACTCATCGAGGTGACGGGCGTGAGCGCGTTCATCAGTTCGTGGTTCAGCACGCGCAGAAGGTCGCGCAGGACGGTGGCTTCGGCGGCGCGCACCTCGGCCGAAATGTCGGTCATGACCATCAGGTCCGAGGTCTCGTCGCGGCCCTCGATCCGGGTGCGTTCGACGGCGTAGGTCGCGCCCTGCCAGATGATCTGCCCGCCTGCACGGGACTCGCCGAACAGTCTCTCCCGGATGGCGACCGGCAGGGCATAGGCGACATTGAACAGACGCCGCGCTGCCCGATTGACGGCGATCACCTGGCCGTCGGCCGGCAGGAGCAGCAGCGGTGACGGGGTCTGGTCCAGCAGGACCTGCAGCCGCCGCCGGCTCAGTTCGGCTGTGTAGATTGCCCCTTCGGCGCTGGGCCGGTTACGGTTCACGCGAACCAAGGTCAGCGTCGCCGCGAAATACGCCATCAGTCCCGCAGCCAGCAGGCACAGGGCGGCAGTCGCATACAGCGCGTTGCTGAACCCCAGCAACGCCAGAGCGCCGGCGCCGAATACCCCGGCCTGCGAAGCGACGATGAGGACAAGGCGCCTATAGTCCATACTTCTCCATGCGCCGGTACAGCGCTCCCCGCGTCAACCCCAGATCCTTGGCGGCCTGGGAGACATTGAACTGGCAGCGCTCCAGCGCCAGACGGACCAGGTCGCGTTCCGAGCGCTCGAGATTGACGTCGCGGGGTGGCGGTGGCACGCGCGGATGGTCGATCGCCGCGCGGACGCTGGCGACCAGACGGGCATTGTTCCATGGCTTGACGACAAAGTCCTGGGCGCCGATGCGCATGGCCTCGACGGCGATGGTCATGCCGGAATGGCCGGTCACCACGACGACGGGTAGATGCGGATGGTCCTGCATATGCTGGCGCAGAAAGGCCAGACCGGCCTCGCCCGAGGTATCGCCACGCTGGAAGTTGAGATCGAGCAGCAGGACATCGAAGTCTTCCCGCACCAGCAGGGCCGCGGCCTCCTCCGGCGTCCCGGCCGGGACAAAGTCGAAGCCATCGCGATTAAGCACCATTTCGGCCGCTTCCAGCACGTCGGGATCGTCGTCGAGGAACAGGACGCGCATCGCCGCCGGCGCAGCGTCTTCATCAGGATCAGGGCTGGCTTCCAGGGTGTTCATTTTTGGACAGGTTCGGTTTCAAAGATCAGCTGATTTAAGTCGAAAAATGACAAAAAAGCAAATCTTTTTAATTGGTTATGGCTCTTGAATTGCGCGTGTTAGCCTTGCATCATGGCCGACTATACCCCCAGTAAAACCGACAACCGCGGCATGGACCGCAAACTCGCCCGCCCGTGGTGGCGACGCCGGGGCTTACTCGTTTTCGTCGCGGTCCTGATCCTGGCCGGAGCCGGCGGCGTGGCCTGGACCACCCTGCCATCGCCGGGCACCATGACCGCTGTGCCGGGCGCGCTCGACATCGGCGACGTAATCAGAGGCCCGTTTCAGGACTACGTGCCGTTGCGCGCCACAGTCGTACCGCTGGATATCACCTATATAACCGCGGTAAGTAGCGGGCGGGTCGCCGAAGTCATCGCCCAGGATGGCGATTCCGTCGTCGCCGGCCAGATCCTGGCGCGGCTCGACAATCCCGATCTTATCCTGGAGGTTGCCTCGCGCGAGGCCGAAATCTCGGCGCGGCTGGGCGATACCAATAACCAGCTGTTGGCGTTGCGTACCCGACAAGCCGAGGGCGACCAGGCCCTGGCCGACGCCGAATACGCCCTGCACAAAGCGCGGGAAGAGCTGCAGAAATACCAGCGCCTGCGCGATCAGAACGTGGCTAACGACGCCAATGTCAAGCCTCGTGCCGACGAAGTGGCCTATCAGCTGGCCCGTGTCGAGGCGCTCAAGCGGGCGCAGGCCGCCGACGGCGCTTTCTTCGCCGGCCAGAGACAACAGATCGAGGCTCAGGCTGCCGGTCTTCGCCGCTCGCTGGTCGACGTGCGCCACGGTCTGGACGGGCTCGTGGTTCGGGCACCGATCGCCGGGCGGCTGACGGGATTCGCGCTCAAACCTGGCCAGGCCATCAAGACGAGTGATCCGCTGGGTGAAATCGATTCCGAAAACGCCTGGAAGCTGTCGGCCGATGTCGACGAATTCTACCTGGCGCGGCTTACGTCCGGCCTTGCGGCTGACGCAAATGTGCACGGCCAGGACACCCCCGTCCATGTCGCCCGAGTCTATCCGCAGGTCCACGACGGCCATGTCACGCTCGACATGACCTTCGACGGCGCGGCTCAGGACGGAGCTGCCGACCTCAAACGGGGCGAGGCGATCAATGTTCGTCTGTCGCTGGGCAAGACCAGCCAGGCCATCCTGGCACCGACGGGATCGTGGCTCAACGACAGCAACGGCACCTACGCCTTCGTCCTGAACGTCCGTGGCGACGGCGCCGACCGCCGCGCCATTTCCACCGGCCGCAGAAATCCCGACTATGTCGAGGTGTTGGGCGGGCTCAAGCCCGGCGAACGCATTCTCACCAGTTCCCTCGCCAACTACAGCCGCGCCCGGCACATCCATTTCAGCAAAAGCAACGCATCATGACCGACACCCTCATCGCACTGCGCAACATCACTCGCCTTTACCGTGCTGACGACATCGAGACGGCGGCGCTGCACGACATATCCCTGTCGGTGCGGCGCGGCGAGTTCGTCGCCGTCATGGGTCCTTCGGGGTGCGGCAAGTCGACCCTGCTCAACATCCTGGGCACGATCGACCGCCCGACCTCGGGTGCCTACCTGTACCAAGGTGCGGACCTGGCGCGGCTCAACGAGGTGAAGCTGTCACAGCATCGCGCCCGGCACCTTGGGTTTATTTTCCAGAGCTTCAACCTGGTCGATGACCTGACCATCTTCGAGAATATCGAGCTGAGCCTGATTTATCGCAAACACTACAAGGGCTCGCGTCGCAAGGCGGTCCAGGCGGCGATGGACCGTGTCGGCATCGCCCACCGCGCACGCCATTTCCCGAATCAGCTATCCGGTGGCCAGCAGCAGCGCGCTGCCATCGCCCGCGCCATTGTCGGCGACCCGGACCTGATCCTGGCCGACGAACCGACCGGAAACCTCGACACCGAGAACGGGGCCCAGGTCATGGACATCCTTCATGGACTCAACCGGGCGGGCGCCACCGTCATCATGGTCACCCATTCTCCCAGCCACGCCGATAAGGCCTCGCGCCGCATCGATATCCTGGACGGCCAGTTGGTGGCCTCCGTCGCGCAGGTGCTGTGATGTTCCGTTCAGCCTTCGTTGCCTTCTTCCGTTCGTTCACCCGTCATCCGCTCTATGGCCTGCTGAATCTACTCGGCTTGTCCTTCGGCATCGCGGTCTTCATCACGCTCAGTCTGCTCTATCGTTTTGAGACCAGCTATGAAAGCTGGAGTCCGGAACGATCGCGCGTCTATGCCATGGGGGTTACTCTTCACGCCCCCGGCATACCGGACGATCGCGTCATGCTGACGATGGGCGGCCTTCTGGACGAGATCAAATCTGCCTATCCGCAGGTCGACGGCACTGTTGACAGGCCCAATGGCGTTATCGTGCATCGCGGCGCCGAAGTCTTCAGCCAACAACTTGAGGCGGTTAACCCGAATTTCCTGACCTTTTTTCAGGTGCCGGTCCTGCGCGGTAACGCAGTGACGGCACTGACCGATCCGTCGCAGGTCGTCGTGAGCGCCCAGATCGCTCGCAAATATTTCGGCACGGTTGATGCCGTCGGGCGGGTTCTGACACTCAGTGACGAGCTGGGTACAAACTCCTATACGGTCAGCGCAGTCATCGCCGATCTGCCGAAGAACAGCGACATGCAGTTCGACATGCTGTGCCGCTTGACGCCGCAGCGTATAGAGGCGAGCGCGGGGGGCTCGTGGCACCAATGGGGCGTCGTGCACGCCAAAACATATCTAAAATTCAAAGACCCGGCGGGCGCGGCTGCCTTCGCCGCTCAGATTCCAGCTTTCACCGACCGCCAGGCCGAAAACAGATTCGGACCCGGTGTTGTCGCTCACGAGGTTCTCGTGTTGCAACTCGTGAGACTGGCCGACCTTCACCTGGCCAGTCCGAAGCTAAAGGCGGCGATCGGGTCGCTGGGCCTGGTCGGAATCCTGGCCCTGGTGCTGGCCCTGATCAACTACGTCAACCTGGCGACGGCCCGTGCTGGCTTAAGGGCCCGCGAAGTGGCGGTCCGTAAGACCCTGGGCGCACCACCACCAGCCCTGCGCTTGCAGTTCCTTATCGAGGTCGTGCTGACACTGCTGCTGGCCTTCGTGGTGGCACTTTCGGCTGTTGAATTGAGCCTCCCGCTTATCAATGCCGCAGGCGGCTTGTCTCTGATGCTCTATCCCGCCTCTGTCGGATGGGTGTTGGGACTTCTGGGCTGCGTGCTGGCGGCGGGCCTGCTGGCGGCGCTCCATCCGGCCTTCGTGCTTTCGGCGTTCAAACCGGCGCATGTCCTGGCTTCCAGCCGCACGCCGGGCGGTGGACGTATGGCAGGGTGGCTGCGCACCGGCCTGGCCATGGCGCAGTTCGCCGCCGTCGTCGTCGCTTTCATCCTGATGGCCGGCTTCACGCTGCAAATCCGCCATATTCAGACAGCGGACATTGGCTTCAGGCGCGACAACTTGATGCTAGTCATGTCGTTGAACAGCGAAGCCGTTACCCAAGGTCAGCGCGACGTCTTCATCGCCGGCGTGCGCGCCCTTCCAGCGGTTCAGTACGCCACCGTCGCGAACGCCATTCCCGGTCCTGCCATGGGTCTTGGTGGCTATTCCAAGCTTGTCCTTCCGGGCCATAGAGGTACAGACCCGACTATTCCCAATCTTCAGCAGGCAGTTGTTGGGCCGGATTATTTCCGGTTGCTGGGCGTACCGTTGGTGGTCGGACGGATGTTCGATCAGCAACACGCCGAGGACCAGATCTGGAACTGGGCCGTGCCAAACGATTTTAATGACCGTATGATCAGCGTCATCATCAGCCGCAGCGCCGCTAAGGACATGGGCTTTTCATCGCCGCAAGCCGCGGTCGGTCAGGTGGCCAGTTTAGGTGATGGCGGGCACGTCCGCATCATAGGCGTCGTGGGCGATGTGCGTTTCACCAACCCCAATGAGCCGAACCCACCCAAGCTCTACCTGTTCGATGCACACACCAAGTACGGATTCGCTCTTGTGCGCTATCAGGGCGTGAACCAGACTGCGATGCGCCAGGCATTGGCCAAGCTGTGGCGGCGAATCCTTCCTGACGTGCCCTTCGACGCCATCAGTGCCAACGCGAGCCTCGACACCTATTATAAGCCGCAGCGCGATCGCAGCCATTTGTTCACCATCGGCACCGGCATTGCTGCCCTGATTGGCTGTATCGGCCTCTATGGCATGGCCGCCTTCAATACCGGGCGACGGGTTCACGAAATCGGCATGCGCAAGGTGCTGGGCGCGTCACGCGGGCAGATCGTGCGGCTGCTCCTGACGCAGTTTCTCGGTCCTGTCGTGGTGGCCAGCCTGCTGGCCTGGCCGCTGGCCTGGTTCATCCTGCAACGCTGGCTGGCGCAGTTCGACGATGTCATCACCATGCCGCTGTGGCTGTTTCCGTCGGCCTCGGCCGCAGCGCTGCTGATCGCGCTGGCCACCGTGGCAGGCGTGGCCTTCGCCGCGGCCAACGCCGAACCTGGCAAGGCCCTGCGTCATGAGTGAAGGAACGTGCTGTGGGCGCCCGACAACAAACCTGTTCGGCTGGAACGATATCCAGACCGCAATCCGACAAAGTGGATGCCACCGCACGGGCGGCCCCGTTTTCGGTTAAATTGCGCGACAAAACAAAAAGTTAGAGCGAAATGACGATTCTATCTAAAGTCATTTCGCTCTAATTCTGCTGCGGAAACAGCGAGAAATCCGGCAGAGGATGCGCCTGCAGTTCGGTCTCGTTCCCGATGGGCAGGATCGAGGTCATCGATCCATCAAATGACGGCCATGCCGGCAGGCCCTGGCCCGTGGGACGTCCGGTCCGGGCGAACTGAATCACCGTATCGGCCAGTCGCGACGCCAGTTGCCGATCTTCCGCGGTCCAGGAACGCGGGTCCACGGCAAGATTGTCGAACAGGTACTGCACTTCGACACCGTGGCCAGCTCCACAGCCCCAGTAGCAAGGGGAAGGCGGTTCGGTCGGACGGTGCGCAAAGTAGTAGACATAGGCTTTCGAGCGACCATATTTCGCCTGTAGCGCTGCCCAATGTTCCATGCGCCAACCCCACCAGTCATTGGTCAGTTGTTGGATGGAGGCAGTTGCCTGTGCGTCAGTCGCGCCGGGATAGGCAGCCCGCAACGCATCGGACGGCGGATAGCCCAACAGCCTGGTCATCTGCTCGACGCGCTTTTCAGCCGTCAACGCGCCGGTGTCCAGGTAGAACCCGACCAGATCCTTGCCCTCCTCGGCGTTCCATCCGACGAGCAAGGGCACGTCATTTTGACGATGATTTTGATAGGTGGTGGTCAGGTCTGCGTGCAGCAGGTATCCGTCGAGATAGACACGCGGCAGCCACGCCTGCGCCTGCAAGTCCTTGACGCTCAGCTTGCGTAGATCCGCCAGATGTTCCGCCCCGATGGACCTGGCGAAGGCCAGGCCCTTCGCTTCGGCAACCGCCTTCTGATCGAAGCGGAGATTGTCATCGGGGCTGATCGGCATGGCATCGTTCCCGCTCTCGGCTATAGCGCGCTGAAACAGGCCCTTTGCCAGGGGCGATGCGACCAATAGCGCGACCGATTCACCGCCCGACGAACAGCCCATGATCGTCACGTTGTCAGGGTCACCGCCAAAGGCCGCGATGTTGGCCTTCACCCAGCGCAAGGCCGCAATCTGGTCGAGTATGCCCTGGTTTCCCGACACATGCTCCGGTGACTCGCTGCTTAATTCCGGGTCGGCAAAGAAGCCGAATATGCCAAGCCGGTAGTTGATGGTGACCACAATGGCCCCGCGCCTCGCCAGATTGGCACCGTTTTGCACAGGTACGGCGGCGGTGCCGCTGTCCATGGCGCCACCGTGGATCCACACGATCACAGGCAGGTCTTTGGCTTTTTGCGGCGCCCAGATATTGAGATACAGGCAGTCTTCGCTTTTCGGGTTCGTAACCCACTCCGCGGTCTGGGCACAGGCGGGAGCGTAGGTCACAGCTTCCCGGACACCTGTCCACGGAACGACGGGTTGTGGTGCGCGCCAGCGCAGATCACCCACCGGCGGCGCCGCAAACGGTACGCCCAGATAGGCCCTTGTATCACCGTCGTCGGTGCCGGTAATTTCGCCGCCCGTCACTCTGACCGGTGCCGCAGTCTGCTGAGCCAGGCCAGGCTGGGCAGCGAGACCCAGCAGGCAAGCCAGGGCGATAGCCAGGTCTCGGGATCTTAACATTGTTGCTTTGCCTGTCGTTACCATTTGCCGAAAGGGAAGCCGTAGAGCAAAATGACTTTAGATAGAATTGTCATTTTGCTCTAACTTTTTGTTTGGTCGCGCAATTTAACCGAAAAGTGGTATCCACTTTGTCGGATTGCGCTCTAGCCGTGCGCCTGCCTTTTCGCAATCGGAGAAAATGCCATCACCGAACCGTTGGTGGACAAGTCGGGCAAGGCGACGTTTGACGGGCACGCATAGGCAGTGAAGGCTACGCCACGGCAATAAGGCCCGACATTGCCAACTGCACATGGGACGCAGCGACCAGCAGCCAGACCATCTGATCGGCGTAGAACTCGCCCAGAAACACCTGGAAAGCCGACGCGAAACCGACCGTGTCGTCGGGGTGCAGCACCAGCATGTCGTTTTTCGCCGCCGCTTCGAGTACCCGACGGACGTGCGTGCGCGAAACGCTGAAACGGCGCGCGATCTCGGCAATGACCAGGGGACGGGTGCGGGTCGGTGGCACGGCCTGACCCTGATCCGCCTTGATAAGTGTCCACAGGATCTGGCTGCCGGCGTGACGGTGCAGGAAGATGCGGACAAACGGCAGGGTGTGCCTTTGTTCCTCGGCCATCAGGGCGATCAGGATCTGGGTGTGACGGCGCGCGAAGGCGGCAAAGACCCCGGGCTCGCCGAAGCGGTCGACCACCGGCTGAGCCTGGGGCTCGATGACGGCCGCAGCCTGCAGGGCCGCCTTCAGGTGGCTGGACCAGGCGGTGAGGCAGCGCTCGGTCGGGACGAACAGTTCCGGGTCGCCGGGCAGACGCACGCCGCGCGTAATGTAGCCGAGATAGCGCATATAGAGCAGCACGGCGCGGGCGCGGCCCGGGCTGGACAGGGCTGCGGCCATGCCCTTCAGGCGCGGCAGGGTCAGGCCGCCGGTCAGGTGGAGATAGATGGCAACGAAGGCGACGCCGTAGCGACCGGCGTCCTTGAAGATGGCGTCGAGTGCCTTGTCAGCAGCACCCGCCGCAATCATGTTGTCGATCAGCGTATGGACGGCTTCGGCAAAGCGGGGATGGGCCAGAACGCGTTCGCGCAAAGCGGCATCAGGCAGGTCAGCGTCCGTGTCCCACATGCCAAGACCGGTTGCCGCGTTTTCGCCCATGGTCGTGCTGCCCAAGCCCTGCAAATGCTATAAATGTGACAATTTATCAGTTTGCAGGAGTCTGAAAAGCCTTTTCTCGCAAATGCGGCACAAATTACGCTGCACCGCGGCTAAAGCAGTACGGCGCAGTTTAAAGCAGAACCGCGTCTGGCCCCTCGTCCACATCGCCGCCCAGTACAGAGTCGATCACCATGGCCAGGTCATCCGGCGTAAACGGCTTGCCGATCTGACCGTCGACGCCAATGCGGCGACAGGCGTTCAGCGCCTCGACACTGGAAACCTTGTCGGCAATACCGGCGGACATCGAGACGATCTTTACCTTAGGCCAGGTGCGGCGGATGGTGCGCATGCCTTGAAGCCCGCCCATGCCCGGCATAAAGACGTCGCACAACACCAGATCGACACCGGCAATATCGACATTGGTGAAGGCCGTCTCCATGGACGGCGCCGCCGTAACACGGAAATAGCGCGGTTCCAGCGCCTGGGTGACGAACTGGCAGACGGTGCGACTGTCGTCGATCACCAGGACATGGCGGCGCTTGCCGCTGGCCGCCTTGTCGAGAATCTCGGCCAACTGGCGATCGGAAAACGGCTTGCGCAAGATGAAGTCGGCCCCGACCCGGCGCGCCTGGGCCAGGGTCTCATCGACCGTCACCTGCCGCGAGCCCGCCGTCATTAGGGTGATAGCCGCCTCCCCCGCCAGCATGCGGAAGCGATCGAAATGCGTCAGACTGTTGCGTTCGCCCACATAGATGTCGAGGAACAGGGCCTGGATATCGACGGTCTGCAGCACGTCCATGGCGCTCTTGACCGTATCGCAGACGACAGCCGACCACCCGGCAGCCTCGATCAGCTTGGCGATGATGGTCGCCTGGGTCTGACTGTCTTCCAGAATGAGGGCTGTGGGTTTCATGATATACCGTAGTTATGAACCTACCGTAGCGTAAGCCATGGCGATAGTAAAATATGTGTAAAGCAACACGGCTGGGATGCAGGTTCGCCGCAAACACGTTGTATTCGATAAGATTTTGCGCCGCGCGTCCGGCACTGCAAATTATTGCAAAGAGAAGGCGCATTTCGTTGTTGACAATTGGCGGCATTGGAACAAAATAAGAACATTCCCTTCAGGAGGTTGCCATGACCAGCATTGCCGAAGTCCAGAACAGATCCGAAGTTCAAAGCAGGTCCTCTGGCCGTCTGCGTTGGTCGCCGGTCGAGATCGGGCCTGGGGCCGGGTCTGTGCGCGATCTGAAGTTCATCCTCCGGGAACGGGAATTCCGCAGCCTGTGCGCCGGCGATGCGCCATGCGGCTATTATCGCGGACTGGACGGGCGCGGAAATGCTGTGATGGTGCGCGTCATCGCCGATGAGGTGGGGTGTTAAGGAAGCGGCCGGCCTAACAGATCTGTCGTGGGTTCGCACATCACGCGCACCTTTGCTCCATGAGTTGCTGAGGCGCACCTCTTATTACGGGCATCAAAAGCCAGTCCTCCACCGCTTGCGGGGGGGATATTCAGGCCATTTTGTAGCGCCTCGAACCCCACTGGAAGTGCAGGCCCGTTTCCGATCAATCGGAGCCGGTGGAGTATGATTTCATAAAACGCCCCCTCTGTCGGCTTCGCCGACACCTCCCCCGCAAGCGGTGGAGGACTGGCTTTGTTTGACTTAAACTCATTTGGTGATCTGAAATTTCGGCAAAAAAAACGGGCCGCCGGTAAACCAGCGGCCCCCCTAAAGGTAAGGGTCTTCACAACACAAATCACCGGCGGGACAGCCGTTCAGGTCGGTAACCGGGGTAAGTCAGCTACCGGAAGGTAGAGCGTGCGGCAGGTGTGACGTCCGCGCGCTCCATCGTAATTACCAGCCAGGGTGCAGATCTGATAGCGGTAACACGTGACGGTACCGCTACCATTATTGGAAGGGATTCGTCAATTCGTCAGACTCATATTGTGCGCAAAATTCGCGATAATTGTAATTACGTCACAAAATTCGCCGTATAGCCTATATTTGTAGTATATATTTGACCGGCATCTGTAATATTGTCAGACCATTGGCCGCCAATACTCCGTTATGTGACTGGATGCTTTTGATTCGGTGACAGACGGATAGGCCGCCCGTTTTGTCCGGTAGCATGCAGGCTGACGCGTACCTGACGCTCATCGATACCCGTCAGGCTTTGCGGCTTACCGGCCCTGTCGGTCACCAGCCTGGCGGTCCCATCGATCCGCCCCAGGGACTTGCCATTCAGGCGAAGTTCGGCACCCCTGCGGTCGTAGATCATCTCCGCCGTGCCGCCACCATCGAGCGGTAGCCGGAAGCGCCCGCCAGCCGCCGGGTGGCCCGGCCGGACATTCCATTCCAGCCCCTCGCCCTCTTCGCGCACCCCGGCCAGCCGCCAGCTGTAGTCGACCATGACCAGGGCGGCCGGCGAATAACCCGGCGCTTCGGTTTGCGTAAAGGCGCCGGTCTGAGGATCGAGCTGCTGGCGGAAGGTCATGTCGGCGATCAAAGCGCGGCACCATGCGTTCATCATCTGGCCAAACTCAGCCGCCCGGCCATAATGCTCCATCCACCGGCCGGCGCGGAGCGCCGTCAGGGCCTGGGACGCGCCACCCCACGAATTGGCCGGGATCGGTCGGACGAATTTCGCATCATCCATGGCTATCGACGGCAGGGGATAGGGCGACCAGAAGGCTGAGGGGTTGTGGATCTGGCGCGTCCACAGTTCGTCGAACAGGGCCTGATCCGGCAGGCGCTCGCCGCAGACACGACTGAGGATATCGCTGCGGATACGGACGAACTGATTGTTGGCATCGAGATCGTAAAAGGCGGCGTCTTCGGCGACATAGAGCTGTTTCAGGATGAGATCACGCAAGGTGATGGCACTTTCCGTCCAGCGGTCAGCGTCAGCGGTCTTGCCCAAGGCGCGCGCCATATCGGCCAGGGCCAGGCGGCCGCCATAGGTCGTCGCCGACAGGTCGGGACACAGGCGCGGCAGGTTGAAGCCCGAAGGAAAGGTCTTGGCGTCCTTGTTGGGACATTGCGGCGGGATGCCTTCCCAACGCGGGCTGTTGTCGTGGCCGGTGTCATAGGTGCAGAAGCCCTCGACCAGGCCGGTACCGCGCAGGTTACGGTGCTTCATCAGCCAACCGTCCCAAGCAGAACCGGCCATATAGGCGACACCCAGCAACTCGTCATCGCCGGTGGCACGGGCAAGCTCCCAGGCCGTTGCGGCGATGGGCACCACCATCTGGATCTGGCCGAACCCCGTCTCGGTGACCTTGTTGTTGCACGGCAACTGACCATCCATGTGCTGCAATTCGAAGAAGGTCATGTGGCTGTTGCGCGCCACGTCGGGGCGGAACCTGCGATAGACCAGGGCTTCGTGCGGCCCGCATTCCATCCAGATACCCTGATAGACGGCGCCCTCGATCAGGACGGGCTTGGAAAAGCGCGGCATCAGCTGGACATTGCCGGCGAGAACGGCCAGGGCCTGGTCATAGGCCGCCTGCCAGCGCGTATCGCTGGTCGTGAATTCCGGCACGGCCGTATCGGCGGCCGTGGCCGCGGGCGCAATGGCCGTGGCCGCCAGTCCGGCCAGAACGGAACGCCGGTTCATTGTGTCACCCGATAATCGTCGATATCGACATAGCCGTCGGCGATCGCGGTTCCCGGGCCGGCCTTGATATAGGTGAACAGGGCGGGGCGGCTGCCCTTCCACCACGAAAATTTCGACAACGGCACGCGATCGCCCAGGGCTGCGAAGGTTTGACCGTCGGTGCTGTAGCTGAAGGCCACCGTCTGATCGGCATTGACCTCGGCACGCAGGTCTATGGCGGCGCCGATGATAACCGGGCCGGGCGTTTCGACTCCGGCCGAGGCGAAGGTAACGCGGGTCGCGTAGTGGTCGCGGACCAGGCCGATCCACACCGGCTTGACGCCGAACAACGACAGGCCGGCGCGCTGGCCGTCGACCATGTGCGATATGTCGAGCCGCGCGGTTGCCTGCATGTGCGGGCCGACCAGGATTTGCGTCAGGGTATTGCGTGCCGTGGTCAGGCTGTCCGCTGGCCCAGCGTGCAGACGCAAGGCGCCCGGGTGTTCGCTCAGGCTCCAGCGGCTATTGTCGGGATTATGGTTCCACGACCATTGCAGGCCCAATTCCGCATTTCCGAAATCGTCCGATTGCTGCAGGCGGTATCTGGAATGGGCGACGCCGGTGTCGGGCATGGCATGACTGAGCACGGGCTGGCCACCCTCGCCCATCACCGGCCAGGCGTCGACCCACGTAACGGGTTCGAGATAGTCGATACGACCAAAGGCGCCGGTCGAGTTGAAATGGAGGAACCAGCCCCGGCCCGACGGTGTTTCAACATAGCCGCCCTGGTGCGGGCCATCGATGCCATTGCCAGGATCGAGCGCGTGGCGCCATTCGTAGGGTCCGGTGATGGCGCGGGCGCGACCGACGGCCTGCGGACCAGTGCCGACCCCGCCGATCGGCGCAAAAATGTAGTACCAGCCCTTGCGCTTATACAGTTTCGGCCCTTCGAGGATGGGCAGGTTGACCTTGTCTTCGGCCACCACGACTCCATCGTCGAGCACCTTGGTGCCGTCGGCGGTCATGCGATGCAGGATCAGCGGGCCGGCGCCGACCTTGCCGTGGATCAGCCACGCCGTACCGTCGTCATCCCAGAACGGGCATGGATCTTCGTAGCCAGGACCGGCCAGGACCTGGACGGGTGCCGACCACGGACCGGCGGGCGAAGTGGCCGTGGCCATGAAGACGCCTTCGTCGGGCGTCGGCCAATAGACGTAAAACAGCCCATTGTGGTGGCGGATCGACGGCGCCCATACACCCGAGGCATAACGCGTGCCGGTCACCGGCTTGGATTTGGTGTCGTCGAGCTGGAACGGACCCGGCATGTCGTATTCGGGCGCGAAGGTCAGTTTCGGCAGGACGTGACCGATGATCTGCCAGTGAACCAGATCATCGGATTCCAGCACCGGAATGCCGGGCGAAAAGTGGAAGCTGGAAGCGACCAGGTAGTAGCGTTTGTCGACCCGTATGACGTCCGGATCGGAATAATCGGCATAGAGGACGGGGTTGGTGTAGGTCGCCTGGGGAGCGGGCAATGTGGAGCAGGCAGTGAGCAGCGCCAGCAAGAGAAGCGCAGGTAAGCCGCCCCTCCGTCTCGCTGCGCGAGCCACCTCCCCATTGCTTCGCAACAGTGAGGAGGAAGCCACAAACGCTATCGTTGGAAGCGGCACCTCCCTCCTCCCTGTCGAGCGAAGCGAAGATGGGGAGGTGGCTCGCGCAGCGAGACGGAGGGGTAATCGGAGGGAGTCACGCTTGACGGCAAATAAGGACATGGTCAGTCTCCGCAGACAGTGCTGTCGGTTTGGGTCACATACTCCGAGCGCGGGTCGGGACCGGTCGGCGTGACCTTGTAGCCAGCAAGAGTGACCCCTCGAACATGGCGCGTCCACAAACCGTAGGCCGGGGCGTCGCCTTGCGTGTCGATCATATGGGCATCGGGATAAACACCCCTCATTTCCGGAATTAAGGATTCGTTAAGAATTGGCTTTGCCGACGGGCGCTGTTTAATCCGGATATGTCGAAGCGCGACGTCCTCGATCGCCTTCTCCGGAATGCCGATGAAGTACGAACCGCGCGGACCGTTATCCTCGCCGGTGATGCGGTCGAAGACAACACGGCGCAGGGTACCGACGGCAGGCTTGGCTTGTTCGGGGCGGACACGGCCGCGGTCTTCCAGGCGCATGAAGAAGGGGCTGCGGGCGCGGACAATGTGAATGTCGTGGGCCAGAATGTTCTCGGCCAGGCCACCGTCGACGACTTCCCAGGAAATGCCGGAGTCGGCGCCGACGGGTTTGATATGACGCATGCTGCCGGAAACACCGCCGATCTCGCAGTGACGGACCAGGACGTCACGGAAAAGGCTCTGCGAATCCGTGCCGAGTTTCAGCGCATTGCACGAACTGTAGAGCGTGCAATGTTCGACCAACACCCGCTCGGTCGGCGCCTGGGATGCACCCTTGAAACAGATGGCGTCATCGCCGGAACTGATATGGCAGTGGCGCACGATGACCCGGCGGCAGCCATCGATATCGAGCCCATCATTGTTGAAATTGGCCTGGTTCTCGACCTTCATGTTTTCGATCAGCAGATCGTCGCAGTTGAGATAGTTCTGCATCCAGCACGGCGAATCCTTCAGCGTGATGCCGCTGATATGGATGCCTTTGCAATCGATGATGCGGATCATGAAAGGCCGGCCGGGCGTGCCGTGGATGGTCTCGTCGCCCTTGAAATTCGCGCCGCGGCCGTCGATCTCGCCTTCGCCGCAGAGCGAGATGTTCTCGCAGCCCTCGGCAAAAATCAGCGATTGATTCATGCCCATATTGCTGTCCTGGACCGTCGGACGTTTGGCGACACGGTCAGGGTAGTCGGCAAGGTCGAGGCTGCCCAGCAGGCGCGCGCGTTTTGCGATTTCGAGGCGGACGTTGCTTTTGAGGTCCAGTGTGCCGGAAATATAGTCGCCCCTGGTCAGGCTGACCGTGCCGCCACCGGCGTCGTGCGCGGCCGATATGGCGGCATTGATGGCGGCGGTAGCCAGCGGGGCCGTGGCGCCATAGGTTTCGGGCAGGAAGACGGTGGCGGGACCGTGCCAGGGCTTCAGGGTTGCCGTCAGATCGCGCGCCATGGCGTCGAGGTCACGGCGCAGGTCGTCGGCCCAGGTTGGCCAGGTGCAGGCTTCGGCGGCACGGGCGGCTTCGGCCAAACTAAGTGCGGCAAGGCTGATACCAAATGTGCGTCGGCTGAGTGAAAAATTCATCTGTCGTCCCTGCCGGTTCAAGGAAGCAAGAAACCCCACCACCCCACTCGCCAAAGCTGCGCTCCGCTTCGCAATGTCTCGCGCGGTCCCCCTCCCCACGCTTCGCAAGAGCTTCGCGCAGGGATGTATAAGAATAGTGAGCGCGCTCTTTCTTATATTTCCCTGCGCGAAGCGTGGGGAGGGGGACCGCACGAGCGCGAATTGGCGACAGCCAATGAGACGTGAGATGTGTGCCGGCCGGCGAGGCTGGTGGGGTTTCTAGCTTCCTTCTTGTTCCCAGAGGTTAGTCCCCTCCGCATGATTAGAAAAGAGGCCCGGCGATCATGCCGCCGGGCCGAGGCTGGGGTGGCGAACCGGGAAGGTCCGCGACACGAGATATTTTGGAGCGAATGCCAGAAGCCGGACGCCGCCCGTAGTCAACTACGGGCAAGGCCGGCGACGCCGCAGTCGCCCAAAATAGCCGTGGCCCGGATCTTTACTGGTCCGCCACCACAGCCTATGAGTTCACCGGGTAACGGGAAGAAAACCGGTGTCCGTAGAAAGGTACCGGTCGGGAAAAGGAGACCGGAACCGCGGGCGCGTCTCGGAGGGAATCACGCCAACCTTGTTTATGTAGCCACGCGCCATGGTCAGAACTTCACATTGACGCCGAGGAACATTACCCGGCCTTCGACATCGTAGGTCGCAGCCCAGGTATTGGCATTGGCCTGCGAGCTGCCCATGACCGGCGGGTCCTTGTCGGCAATGTTCTGGATGCCGCCGTACAGTTCGACATTGGCCGGCAGATCATAGGCAAACGACAGATCGAAATAGTGCTGGCCGTCGATCACCGGATTGGTCAGGCTGTCGAGCGCCGGCACCGTGCCGCCGGTCCGTTTGGGCAGCAGATACTTGTCGATCGTCACCTTGCCGATATAGCGATCGCGCAAGCTAAGGGTCAGCGGCCCGTTGCTCCAGGTCAGGCGCGACACGCCCTTCCAGTTCGGGATCGGCTGACCGCAGGTCGGACCGAAGGCGCCGATGCAATAGTTCTTGAGATTGGGAAGGGCCTGAACCGGCGTACCGGTAAACTCCTTCGTATAGCTCCAGTTTTCACTGAGATCGAAACGGCTGCCACCATCGAACAGGCCCCAGTCGGTACGGAAGCCATAGCGGCCTTCGATATCGATACCCGAGGTCTTGATGCCACCGGTATTGGCGTTGGTCGTCGAGACGTAGTTCGGCCCGATGATTTCGCCGGTCACGGTGTTGCGGCTCGGTATGGCTTTACAGAACTCGCTGTTGGCGTCGGCGACGATCGTGTAGCACAGGTTGAGCGTATTCTGCAGACCGCCGCCCAGGGGGGCGATCGCCCCGTCCAGTGTGATGCTGTACCAGTCGACGCTGAGCGCCAGGCCGGGAATAAAGCGCGGCGTGAAGACGGCGCCGAACGTATAGGTATCGGACTGTTCTTCGCCGACATTCGGGCTGCCGCCGATCGTATTGCCGATAATGGTATTGGGCTGGACGCCGGCGGTAAAGACAGCGGCCGACGGGACACCGGTCGCGATACAGATGGCCTTAACCGCGTCGGTCTGCTGGGCGGTCGGGGCGCGGCTGGAGCACGGATCGGTGGCCGAGGCGAACTGCAGCGACTGGCCGCCGTACAGTTCACCGACGTTCGGCGCGCGGATGGCGTGCTGGAACTGGCTGCGGAAGGCGATGTCACGCGTAACAGCCCAATCTGCGCCCAGCGAATAGGTCCACACCCCACCGACGCCCTTCAGACTGTAGTCCGAATAGCGGAAAGCGCCGTTCAGGGTCAGGCTTTTGGCGATGGACATATCGGCCAGGATCGGGGCGCGGAATTCGCCATACAGTTCCTTGACCGACACACTGCCGCTGGTCGGCTTGGCGGCGTTAAAGCCGGTTACGTCGCCGGAGCTCAGGAAGGTGTCGGGCGTATAGCGCGCCGTATTGTCACGCCATTCAAAACCGGCATTGAAGTCGACCGGGCCGGCGGGCAGGTCGAAAGCCTCGCCGCTGAGGTTGGCGACCACGACCTGCTGTTCGGCGGTCTGGACATTGGTCGAGTTGATGGCGATAGCGCTGACCGCGGCCGACGAAATGTGCGGGCCGAAGACATTGAGGACCGGCTGCGCGCCCCCCTGGGACAACAGCGCCGCCGCAAAGCGACTGCGTGAAACGCTGCCGCGCTGGGTATCGGTGTTCTGGGTGCGGGCGTAGCTGTAATAGACGTCGTAGTTGAGGTCGCGCAGGAAGCTCGTCGAGGCGTCGCCGAGATGGCCCTTGATGCCGAAGGCGGTGCGGAAGACGTTGCGCTCCGAAGAATTGAAGCGATCGCCGACTTCGGGCAGGCGGCGGCCGATACCCAGGACAGCCAGGCCGTCATTGGGCGTGGTCGACATGGTGGCCGTTCCCTGTGTGATGGTCGTCGTCCCCGACTCTTTCAGATCCATCTGGTGCAGGACTTCCTGCATCTGGGTGCTGAGATAGGGATTGTTGACATTGACCAGGAAGTTGCCGTTGATATTGGTCGGCGCCAACTGCATGTTGACGACATTGTTGCTGAAATGGGCCTCGAGATAGGCCGTCACCTTGTCGTTCAGGTCGTAGTGGATAAAGGTATTGGCCATCCAGCGCGTCTGCGGAATGATCAGGTAGTTTTCCGGCCCAAGGTTATAATCGTCCTGTGGTGTCAGGGCCGGACGCGCCTGGGTGCCCGTGGCCTCATAGGTGTAGCCGCGCGAGGTCATGTTTTGCAGGCCGGCCGCCACCAGGGCCGCATCGAGGCCGGCATTGGACTGGGCCGAACCGTAGGTCGGGACGCCGAAGAAGCGGCCGTTGGGGATGTCGCCGGAACCGCCGGCGATCAGGCCGGGCTTGCCGCCGGCTGTCAGGCAGGTCTGGCCACCGGGAACGCTCATCGGCGTGCCGGGCTTGTCTTCGCTCCACGACGCCGCCGTGACGCAGCCGTCCGACAACGAATAGAAGGCGTAGCCGCCCTCTTCGCCGCGTGTGATCGAACCGCGGTTGAGATAATCGAGCGAGACCACCGCATTGCCGCGGCCGTCGGCGAAGTTGCCACCGATGGTCAGGTCCGTGCTGTAGGTCGGCGTATTGGTCTCACCATCCCAACGCTTTTGCGCGCTGATCTCAACGCCTTCGAAATCGTCGCGCATGATGAAGTTGACGACGCCGGTAATGGCGTCCGAGCCATAGACGGCCGACGAACCGCCGGTGACGACTTCGGTACGTTTGATCAGGGCGGCCGGAATCGTGTTGATGTCGGTCGTACCGTCGGTTCCGGAAATGGCGAAACGACGGCCATTGACCAGGACCAGGTTACGCTGGGCGCCGAAGCCGCGAAGGTTCAGGGTGGCCGTACCGCCGGGAACCGTGTTGGCGGTTGGGCCGTTGTTCTGTGAGCCGATGAATTGCGGATTCTGGTTCAGCAGGGTTTCGACATTCTGGGTGCCGGACAGTTTCAGCTCTTCGGCATCGACCACCGTGACCGGCGTCGGCGCGGTGAAACCGCGCGGCGCCAGGCGTGAACCTGTGACGACGACGACCTGGGGCTCAGGATCGACGGCGGCGACCGGCGTTGCGGCGACGCGCAATGAGATGATCTTGCCGTCATCCGAGGCGATTTCCAGGCCGGTGCCGGCGATAAGTTGCTCAAGTGCGGCGTGCACGTCCAGGTCACCCTGGACGGCGCGGGTCTGGACGCCTTTCAGCGTGCCGGCCGGGGCCACGATTTGAATGCCTGCCTGGCTGGCGAATTGCGGGATGGTCTTGACCGCATCGGCGGCCGGGACGTTGAAAGATTTGGTTTGGGCCATGGCGCCGGTGGCGAGCATCAGGCTCAACATGGCGGCGCCGGCGAACAGGGCCGCCTTTCTTGCGGGTCTCAAAGTCTGGCATAGATTAGGCATCGGTTTCTCTCCTGCATGCGAGTCCGCTTTTTTTGGTTGGTGCGGACTTTCTGAAAACCTAGACGCATGGGCCGGAAATTTTCCTCTATCGAAAGGTTAAAATTTTCCGCGAAGCCGCCAGGGAAGAAGTTTGGAACCGCGAATGAACGCTAATGAACGCGAATATTTTCAGGATTTTAGTACTGTAGCAGGCTCGGATTTTTGAACGGCCCAGCTCTAAACAATTCGCGTTCATTAGCGTTCATTCGCGGTTCCAAAATACGCTTTCTTCCAACGTATCTCTTACCGAAAAATCCGGACCTGCTTTTCGCTGATCTCGGCACGCAGGCCAAAGCTGATCGCGGTGGCCTTGGCAAAGCCGACCGGGTCATTGGCCTGGAACAGGCCGGTAATGGCTTCGTTGGCGATCGCCGGGTCGTCGATGACGATGCGCGTGTCGCTGTAACGGGCGAATTCCGCCGCCGCTTCACGTAAGGTGTCGCCTTCGAAGGCGATCCGGCCATCCCGCCAGGCCGTGGCGCGTTCGATCTCGGCCGGGGCGACTGCTGCCGATGCAACCGCTTGATCCTGCGCCGCCACAGCACGCATATTGGCCGGCAAACGCACAGCCTGAGCCGCGTCCTGCGAGCGCTGGCGAATATCGACAATGCCTTCACGGACCAGCACCTGCACAGGCATGCCGGCCAGATGGCGCACGATAAAGCTGGTGCCGACGGCCGTCACCTCGGTCTCGCCGGCCAATACGACGAAGGGCCGCGCCGCGTCCTTGGCGACGTCGAACAAGGCCTCGCCCTCGTCCAGCATGACCGCGCGGCGGCCGTCGCTGAACGCCACCTTGATCTTCGAATGGGTGTTAAGGCTGACCACCGATCCGTCGGCCAATGGCACGATTTTCATTTCGCCGACCTGGGTCAGATAGGCCTTGCCTCGCATCGTCCAGGCAAGACCTGCCACGGCAAGAGCCCCAAGGCCTGCCGCCACCGCGCCGCTGCTCCATAGCAGTTCGCGGCGCGAAAGGGACGGCTTCGCGGCCTTGCCGAAACGTGCCGCGTCATAGCCTGCCCCCAGAGCCCGTGCGCGTTCGCTGTACAGCGACACCGCTTGCGCACGCGCGAAGGCGCCGGCACGGCGCGGGTCAGCGGCCAGCCAGGCTTCGAGTTCGGAATCTTCCGCGGGTGACAGGTCGCCACGGTCCAGTCGCGCGGCCCAGTCGGCCGCGACACTGTCAATCTCTGCGGCGGTCTCTCTCGTCGGCACGTGCACTCTGGCCTTTGTTCAACTTACTTCCCCACGCCTTAGACGCACGGAGGGTGTCATTTCCGCTATACGAAATCAATTTCATCAGCAAATTAATGCCACGGCTCATATGTTTTTCAACCGTGCTCTCCGACAGGCCCAGCTTGAGTGCGACATCGCGCTGCGACAGGCCCGAAACACGCCGCAAAACAAAGACATCGCGGATCTTGCCCGGCAGGCCGGCAATGGCCTCGCCCAGTTGGCGCAGTTCGTCGCGATCGATCACCTGGGTCTCGGGGGAACATTCGTCGGCCATGGCGCCCAACTGGTCGAGATCGTTGATCGCCTGGAATGAGACAATCTTCGAGCGCCGGACATGGCTGACCAGAACGGAATAGGCGGCCTGGAACATGTAGTTGCGAACATTGGTGATGCCGGAGACATCTTCGACCGTGATCAGCCGCGCATAGGTTTCCTGGACAATATCGTCGATATCCAGTCCGTGGATACGTTTGTGACTGAGCCAGGAACGCAGGGCGCCCTCATGCTGAAGCGCATGGCGTGACAGCCACAAGGCGCGTTCGTCCGTTACCCGCATTTGCCCGCTCCCCGTTCTTGGGTCCGCTTTACGCGAACTTCGATATTATGAAACGCGATACTAGATTCCGGTATTGTTTGACACCGGTATCATATGTGAGCGGTAACATCAAGGGGCGGTCCTGAACGCCAGAGCGCAATCCGATAAAGTGGCATCCACTTTATCGGATTGCGCTCTAAGCTGAGCGTATCGATGAACATGAAAATAGTCGGCCAGCCCCTATCCGGGAAGCGAGGCCGGCCGACAGTTGACCTGAAAGCCCGGCAAGCCTCCGTTGGGAGAAGAAGCGCACCGAACAACAGGCCTCAAGCAAAGAAAAATATTCAGTTCAGCGACGAAACAAGAACTAAATATTCCCAAAAATATCGGACAGAACTACAAATCACGCACAACACCAAACCGATACTTGGAAATTCAGGTATTAATGCATATGATGAGGTGAATATTGGATAATTTGACCACCTCGCATCTTTCTCTGACCCTGTACTACCGGCCGAGCAGGAAAAGCGCCGACAGTCGGCGCCTGTAACGGCGACTGATCGGGATCGTCGTGCCACTGCGCAGGGTGATCTCCCCCGTCCCGCTGCTATCGTCGCTCATGTGGGCGATCCAGTCCATGTTGACGATATGTGAGCGGTGCACGCGGACGAACGGCGGACACGGCAAGGCGTTTTCCATGGCCGAGATCCGGCCGGGATAGCGCAGGCGCACCGAGCCCACACGTAACCAGACCTCTTTTTCGTCGGCGTCGATCGCCTCGATCTCGCTGAACGCGACCAACCGCGTCCCCCCGCGCGTCCTGACAATCAGCCTTTCCATCGGCTGCAGGGTCGACGGGTGATTCCTGAGTTGCCGTTTGGAAGCCGCCTTGAGAACGGCGCGGCGCAACCGATCCGGATCGTAAGGCTTTGTCACATAGTCGCAGACATCCAGACCGAACGCTTCGACCGCATGTTCAGGGAAGGCT
Source organism: Asticcacaulis sp. P2_C5 (assembly GCF_056404555.1). NCBI lineage: Bacteria > Pseudomonadati > Pseudomonadota > Alphaproteobacteria > Caulobacterales > Caulobacteraceae > Asticcacaulis > Asticcacaulis sp. P2_C5. The sequence continues at coordinate 16,904 of NZ_JBFUDU010000003.1, read as the reverse complement.
GTGACGAACACGATCTCCGGCCGGTCCTCCGAGCGCGCCATGAACCGCGCCAGGGCAAGGCCATCCAGGCCAGGCATACGAATATCGAGCACTGCGACGTCGATCGCGCCGGCGCTCAGCGCCTCGACCACGCCGGTGCCGTTCTCGCAACGCGCGACCACGCTGAGGCGCGGATCGACTTCAATCGTTCGGGTTGCCAGCGCTTCCGACAAGGGTTCGTCGTCAGCGACCAGTACTCGGACCGAATGGTCGCGGACGGAGCGATCGCTGATCATGTCACGGGCTCCACGGGCAGGAAGACGGAGACGACATAGACATCCGTGCTGCCACTGATCTCCATGCGCGCCCGGTCACCGTAGTTCGCGTTGAGCCGCTCCCGCACTATGGCCTGTCCCCGGCCGCCGCCCGCCAAACCGGTGGTGGCCGGGCAGAACGAGTTGCGTACGCACAGGACCAGGTCCTGTCCGTCGACCCGCGCCTCGACTTCGACCTCGACTCTTGCGGCGGGACTGGCCGTGGCGTAGCGGATCGCATTTTCGACCAGCGGCTGCAGCACCAGGGCCGGCGTCATGGCCTTGAGCGCGTCCGCGCTGACCGAGAACCGCGTCGCCAGCCTCTGGCCGTGCCGCAGGCTTTCAATCTCCAGATAGCTGTCGGCCAGGCGCAGTTCCTCACGCAGCGGAATCCGCTCACTACCGGCCCGGTCGAGAACCAGATGCAGGTATTGTGACAACTGAGTCGCCATCTGGCGCGACCGCGAGCCTTCGCTCAGGGTGGCGCACAGCGAGTTCAGGGCATTGAACAAAAAGTGCGGCTCCAGCCGGCGCCGCAACGCCTCGAGTTCGGCCGCCGTCTTCTGATGAAGCAGTTCGCGCTCTCGGGCCGCCGTGGCCTGGGCGCGGATGGCGGACCGAACCGAATGAAAGAAACCGTCGAGGGTCAGGAAAATCAGCAGTTCGACGGAACCGGTGTTTTCCAGTCCTGCTTTGAAACGCTGAGGGAGCGGGGCCATCAGAGGCGTGTGCGGGAGCAGCTCGTCCACCAGCGCATGCAGGAAAATATGGACACCCACAAAGCCCAGGCCAACCAGGACATGGATGACGACCGTCCGTATCAGGGATTTCCCTTCGATGGGTCGGCGGCAGAAAAACCAGAACAGGAAGGGGCTGGCCAGGACCCAGAGACCCCAGCAGACGGGGTAGGAATAGACGCTGACGTTCAGCCAGGACTTGATCGGACAGACCGTCACCTTGGTGATCAGCCACGGCATCCGCAGAAAGAGACCCAGCAGGACGAAGATGGGCAGGACGACCAGCATCCACCAGCGCCAGTCGTCCAGCTTGGAACGTGGCATCACGCTTTTCGCCACCGCCGGCACCGGAAGACCTGAGACGCTTTTGGTCACATTCGTGTTTCCGCGTACCTTGGTTGGCACTTTTGTGTAGATGTTGATATCAGCCTCACGACCGACCTGCAAGTTCCGGTCCACCGGTTGGCTTTCGCCTCGGCGCCTGGGACGACTCGAGTTCGAGGCTGAAGAAGCCGACATTGCGCCGGTTGCGATGCTTGAGGGGCGGAACCCCGGACATCCTGATGAATTCCCGGTTCAGGTGGGCCTGGTCACAATAGCCGGCAGCGAGCGCGACCTCGCTCAGTTCCATCTCGTCTTCCTCGATCAGCCGCTTGGCCGTTCCAAAGCGGTCCAGCATCTGCAGCTTCTTGGGCGTCAGGCCGGTGGCCAGCTTGGTGTCGCGCCGCAACTGGCGCATCAGACGGAGCCGCAGGTCTTTCGCGGCCTGGCCAGGATGCACCGCCAGAACGGGAAGGCCGGCGTCGCAGCTCAGCTCATGTGCCGCCTGTTCCAGCAATCCACGTTCGACCACGGCGATCCGGGCGGCGAAATCGGCCTGCCCATTCAGGCGATTGCGGAAATCGAACCATTTCCAGGTTTCCGGACATGTCGCGCTCAGGTCGATCCAGTTGCCGGCCGATGGCCGGGGACCGGCCAGCAGACGCAGCCCCGGACTGCCCAGCCGGAACCGCAGGCCGAAGATACGGCTGCCTTCCCGGAGATGAAGCAGGGTTGCGCGTTCGAAGCCTCCGGCCAGGATCACCTGGCCCTTGCCGAAGGGCGGCAGGCTGGAACCGTAGCCGATCTCACCGTCGAGCACATAGACCAGATCCATGCGGCCGGTCGGCAGACATCGCAGGGTGGCGCGGCCGGGGCTCTCCACCTGCCAGAAGGTTTCAACGATGTCTTTCAATTGCTCTGTCGGCTCTGCAACAACAATCCGGGCACCCACAGACGTCATGACCGATCAACCCTTTTCCCTGATGACGATGAGGAAAAGCCTCTCATGCGGCCGCCGGTCAGACCACGGCCCGCGTCACGAGCGGTCGCTTTCCGGCGTGAGCGGCGCATCTTCAAGAGCTCAGGCGCCGCCGGACGGACGGCCCCGATGGCTCGCGCAAGGTGCTCAAGAAGCGGAGCGTTAGCACGCTCTTGTGGGCGCGGCGGCCAAAGCGCGTTTTCTGGCGCCCGCTGCGAGGAAGATGGGCCGAGGCAGGCCGCCGCTCGCAGCTAATGGAGTGTCAAAATATCCAATCTTAAGGAAAGCGCCTGTGATAGCAAAAGGTTCCGGCAACGGGAGTCATCCGACCGGCAAATCAGTATTGGGGACTGAGACGCAATTATAGAACGTCACAGCGCCGGTCCGTTTATAGCGGATTTCTGCGCAATAATTGCCGATGGCCCACGAACTGTATCGCCTAGGTAAGCTTTGTCTCAAAAACACCGGTCTCCGAACGCACGGAGAACCGGTTTGCTTGCACGATCTGATGATGACCGCAAGCCGGACTATGGCAAACAACAAGACTTGTGGAGAGAAGCTACGATGGGAAGTAAAACGAGTACATCACGCGCCGGACTGACCCGGGCGATCATCATGGGCGGCGCCTCGACGCTGGCCCTTTGTGCACTTGCGGCACCAACTCTGGCGCAAGAGACCGCAGCGGCCGCCAGCGACGACACCACTGTCGTCGTCGTCACCGGCATCCGCGGCTCGCTGCAGCGTTCGATGAACATCAAGAAGAACGCTACCGGCGTCGTCGACGCCATTACCGCCGAAGACATCGGAAAATATCCCGACACCAACCTGGCGGAATCGATCCAGCGCATTCCAGGCGTCTCGATCAACCGCGTCAACGGCGAAGGCGCCCAGGTCACGGTTCGTGGCTTCGGTCCCGGCTTCAACCTGGTCACCCTGAACGGCCGTTCCATGCCGACGGCCAGCATCAACCTGATCGGTACCGGCAACGCCTTCGCCGGCGGTGGTACGCGCAATTTCGACTTCCAGAACATCGCCTCGGACAGCATCTCGGGCTTCGAAGTCTACAAGACCGGCAAGGCCGACATAGCTTCGGGCGGCATCGGCGCCACCTTGAACATCAAGACCCTGCGCCCGATCAGCAAGTCCGGCGCCACCGGCTCGCTCAGCGCCAAGGCGCTGCACGGCGACAATATGGTCGACGGCAAGGACTGGACGCCGGAAGTCACTGGAACCTACAGCTGGGGCAACGATTCCAAGACCTTCGGCGTCGCTGTCTTCGCCCAGTACTCGGAACGGGACGTGGTCACCCGCCAGATAACACAAAACAACTGGAACCTGGACCCGTACGTCCAGTTCTATTCGCCCAGCAATGGCCGCCTGCGTTACGCTGCCAACCAGACGACTCTGCTGACCCAGATCACCAACGCGCCGCCGGCCGGCTCGTTGATCGCCTATCCGAACGACAGCCGCTATGCCCTGTCGCAGACCCATAACCAGCGCACCAATGTCGGCGCCACGGTCCAGTTCCGCCCGACCGAGGCCTTGCTGTTCACCGTCGATGCCCTCCATGTCGAAAACATCGCCGGGGAAGAGCGCGCAGAACAGACCAACTGGTTCAACCGTCCGTTCGACAAGATCACCTTCGTCAAGGGTGAATCCGGTATCTATAACGCCCTCTATCTCGAAGAATCCCTGGCCGGCGTGAAGGACATCGGCGCCGAGCAGCAGTTGTTCAGCCAGAAGAACGCCCTGGATTCGCTCGGCGTCAATGCCAGGTGGAACATTAGTGACAAGGCAACCCTCACCCTCGACGCCCATTCCTCGAAGGGCGAAGCGACACCGAACAATCCCAACGGCACCAGCTCGGTCCTGATCTCGCTTGGCGCCCCGGTGATTTCGAACCACTCGGTCGACTTCCGCAGCGGCATTCCCGTCCAGCACTATACCGTCAATGACGCCCTGCGCGGCAACAACAACGGCAAGTTGGACGTTGGCGACGTCGGTACCCAGGTCGGCCGCACGGTCACCAACAGCCAGACCCACCAGATCGACGAGTTCAAGGCCGACTTCACCTACGACTTCGACGGCCAGAGCCGTTTCGACGCCGGGGTGGACGTGATCAAGTCGCAAATGACCACCACCACCGGCAACACCTACCAGGCGCTGGGCGACTGGGGCATTTCAAATCCGGGCGACGTCGCCCAGTACGCACCGGGCATGCTTGAGGCCTACGACCTGGGCGCTCTGTTCGAAGATTTCGCGCCCGGCCAGTCCAACATTGCCTTCCGTGGCAATGCGCTCGACATCTACAATGCCATGGTCAAGGCGCCGATCTATAATACCCAGATCCCCAACACCGCGATCACCGCCAATACGATCGAGGAGGACATCACGGCCATGTATGGCCAGTTCACCATGAAGGGCGACTTCCTGGGTCAGCCGGCCAGCGTCGTCGCCGGCCTGCGCTACGAGAAAACCGATGTCACGGCCTCGGCGCTGCAAAGCATCCCGACGGCCATCCGCTGGACCGCCGACAACGACTTCACCACCGACTTCGGCACCGGCTTCCAGACGGTCAGCTCCGACGCCAGCTACAGCAACTGGCTGCCGAACCTCGACATCACCTGGAATTTCCGTGACAATATGGTCGCCCGGGCTTCGTTCTCGAAGACGATTGCGCGTCCGGGTTACGGCAGTATGTACGCCACGACGGGCGTCGCCACGCCACCACGCCCGACGGCCAATGGCACCAATCCGACGGCCAACTCCGGCAACCCCGCCCTGCTGCCCCTGGAATCGAGCAATGTCGATTTCTCGGTCGAATGGTACTACGGCAAGGACAGTTATGTCTCGCTTGGCTTCTATAACAAGGACGTAGCCAATTTTGTGGGCACCGGCCGCGTTTCGGCCAACTGGTTCGGCCTGCGCGACCCATCATCAGGCGCCAGCGGTTCGCGTTCCGGCGCGGCCAAGACTGCACTGGGCGGCATCGGTCAGAGCCCGACCGACGTCAACCTGTTCACAATGACCGCCCTGATCATCAAGAACAGCGGCAATGTCGGTGCGGCCACGACCGAGTACCAGTCGCACCTCAATGGCGGCGGTAATCTCGATCAGGCTTTCGTCGATTCCACCCTGGCGGCCTACGACATCACGGCTGACGCCAACGATCCTTTGTTCACCTTCGACACCAACATCCCAGTGAACAACAAGACGGCCAACATCCACGGCTTCGAACTCGCCTTCCAGCATTTCTTCGGCGATACGGGCTTCGGTGTGACGGGCAGCCTGACAACCGTCCAGGGCGATATTGCCTTCGACAACTCGGCCCCTCCAGGCACCTTGCAGTTCCCGCTGCTCGGCCTGTCGAACACCTATAACGTCACGGCCATCTACGACAAGGGCGCGCTCTCGGGCCGCATCTCGTACAACTGGCGCGACACCTACATCGCGGGCAGCAATGTCGGCGCCCAGGGTGATCCGTTCTATGTCGAGCCGTTCGGCGTGATCGATGCCGCGGTCAACTACCAGCTGACCCCGGCGCTTCAGTTGACCATGGAGGGCCTGAACCTGAACAAGGCGCATGTTCGCAACTACGGCCGCGACAAGAGCAACATGTACTTCGCTCAGGAGTTGGATACGCGTTACCAGTTGGGTGTGCGTTACAAGTTCTAACCTTCTCACCTACGTGTGTGTAAGGAAGGGTCGCGGTTCGCCGCGGCCCTTTTTTGTTCGCTACGTCTCGGGCAATTCGACCGGGCACGCCCCTGGAAAGGCAGATCTCCAACCTGATGCGTCGGCGATAATTTACCCGATCTTTTTTGCACAAGACCTCTTGCGCCGGCCCCTGGGGCAGGCTGGATAGGTTTGAGCGTTCGAAGAAAGGCTGTCCCGTGAGCAGGTCCAATCGTTATCTCAGCTTGTCGGAAACGGCCCGCCGGTTCGGCGTCAGCGGCAAGGCGCTGCGCATCTATGAAGCGAAGGGCCTGGTTCGCCCTGAGCGCACCTTGGCGGACTGGCGTGTCTATGGGCCCGACCAGATCGCGCGGCTGCAACAGGTTATTGCCTTAAAAAGCTTTGGCCTGTCCCTGGGCCGGATCGCGGAATTGCTATTGGGCCGCGACGTCGACCTGGCCAAGTTCCTGGCGCTCCACGAAGCCATGTTGCGTCGTCAAAAGGACGAGGTGGAGCGCGCCCTGGACTTGGTTGCGTCGGCACGATCGCGGCTGGCCTCGGAAGGCAGCCTGTCTTCGGACGATCTCATTGATTTAACAAGAAAGACAATCGTCATGAACGCTTCGACCGACTTCGGGACCATCGCCGCCAAACACCTGACACGCGAGGACCAGGACACACTAAAAGCCAACGGCTTCGCCGGCATGGACAAGCCCGCCCCAGCCTGGGATACCCTGCACGCCGAGGCCACGGTCCTGATGAAAACCAGCGCGCCGGACTCGGCCGAGGCGATGGATTTAGCCCGGCGCTGGATGGAGCAAGTCGCGCTTGCAACCGGCGGAAATCGAGCGCTCAATGAAAAGGTCAGGGCGCTTGCGCGTGAAATGCACGAACAGCCGGAGTTTCAGCAGCACTCCACATCGTCGAACGACATGATGGACTATGTGCAAAAGGCCTACGGTGCTGCCATAGCCGCCGGAATTGCTCCTAAACCTTGAGCGGCTCTCGGCTGGCCGATATTCAAAACTTTCTGAAGGCGCGCGTCTTATTCGTCGTGTCGTGTTGCGATTTGTCATCAAATGCGCTGCGCGCGTTAGCAAGCAGTCTTATTCGTGTCCATTGGCTTCGCCGAACGTTGTTTCGTGTTTCAAACCTTGCGGGCGACTCGGCATGCACAAGCCCAAGCGGGTAAAGCGAGATATGTTCGTACGCGGTAGACGCTCTGGCTTATACGCCCAGCAAGCGCTCAAGCCGGGCGGCGGCGTCGGCGATAGCAAAGGCCGCCTTGCGTTCGATTTCATGCGCACCGGCATTCATCCGCGAATTGATCGAATTGGCCTCGGCCAGTTGCGAACGCAGATCCTGCATCTCGTCGATCATCAGCAAAGCCGCCATCAGGAACAGCCGCACCTCGCCGATGGCGCCGACATCGGCCACCACCATCTCGACATGCTCGTTAAACGCCCGCGCCAGGTCCTGGACCCGGCTTTCCTGGCCGTCGGCGCAGCCCACCGTATAGGGCTTGTTGTTGACCCTGACCGTAACCTCGCCCATCAGGCTGCCTCATCGCGCAGGAGAATGCGGATATTGGCCGCCGCCATGCCCAGCGCCTGGAACGCCGTCTCGGCCGCCTGGGCCAGGGCCTGTTCGCGCAGGCGGGCCTCTTCCAGCTCGTGCTGCAGACGCTGAACCTCGATACTGGCCTGGGATTCGGCCGCGCTGTCGCCGATAATAGCGCTCATGTCGCTGCCCTCGATCGGCGGCAGGGGGTCACCGTTCTGCAAAGCACGAACGCGTGATTCCAGCGCCTCGAGCACGCGATCGAGCCGGTCGACCGCCATGCTCAGGCTGCTGCCCATCTGCCCTGCTGCCTGCGAAGTTTCCATGCCCGGTCTCCTGAAGTCGTCGCGGACTGCGCTTTTTTCTTCGCATTCCGCATAAAAGCCTACACTTGGCGGTGAACGTCGGCTAAAGCAGCCGCATTTCCACGCCTCATAAACCCAGTTTAATAGAGACTCGCCCATGACGACAAGTCCTCAATCCGGTGATATCCCCGCCCTTTTGGCCGACAAGCCGATGAGCGTCCTGATGGCCGACGCCATCCGCGTCCTGTCGATGGAGGCGGTGCACCGCGCCAAGTCAGGGCACCAGGGCATGCCGATGGGCATGGCCGACGTCGCCACCGTCTTGTGGACCAAATTCCTGCGCTACGATCCGAAGAAGCCGAACTGGGCGGATCGCGACCGCTTCGTCCTGTCGGCCGGCCACGGTTCGATGCTGCTCTATTCGCTGCTGCACCTGACCGGCTACGCCTCGGTGTCGATGGAGGACATCAAGAACTTCCGCCAGTGGGGCTCCTCGACCCCAGGCCACCCGGAATACGGCCACACCGAGGGCGTGGAATGCACCACCGGCCCGCTGGGCCAGGGCCTGGCCACCGCCGTCGGCATGGCCATGGCTGAACGCCACCTCAATGACCGTTTCGGCAGCGACCTGGTCAATCACAAGACCTGGGTGATCGCCGGCGACGGCTGTCTGATGGAAGGCGTCAGCCACGAGGCCATCTCGCTGGCCGGGCGCTATAACCTGAAAAACCTGATCGTCCTGTTCGACGACAACAATGTCACCATCGACGGCTGGGCGACCATGGCCGAAACCGGCAACCAGCAGGCGCGCTTCAAGGCCGCCGGATGGGCCGTCAAGGCTGTCGACGGCCACGATCACGTCGCGTTGGCCCAGGTCATGCGCTGGGCCACCAAGCAGGACCGTCCGGTGATGATCGCCTGCAAGACCAAGGTGTCGCGCGGCGCCGGCGCCCTGGAAGGCGACAAACACGGCCACGGCTACAACCTGTTCGACGACCAGATCAAGGCGGCGCGCGCCGCCATGGGCTGGGACGCGGAACCCTTCACCGTGCCAGAAGAGATCATGCAGGCGTGGGACGCTGCCGGCCGCCGCGGCCGTCGCCAGCGCCGTGTCTGGGAAGAACGCGCCAAGGCACACCCGAAGGGCGCCGAGTTCGTCAAGGCCATTTCCGGCCGCCTGCCTGACAACGCCTTCGATGGCCTCGACGCCCACATCAAGGCCGCGCTCGAATCGAAGCCGACCGACGCGACGCGCTCGTGCTCCGGCGCAGCCCTCGCGACCCTGGTTCCGGCCATCGAGGCCCTGATGGGCGGCTCAGCCGACCTGACCGGCTCGGTCAATACCCTGGTCAAGGGCATGGGAACCTTCGACACCGAAGACTATACCGGCCGCTACATCCATTACGGCGTGCGCGAATTCGGCATGGCGGCGGCGATGAACGGCATGGCGCTGCATGGCGGCGTCATCCCCTATGCCGGCACCTTCTTCGTGTTCAGCGACTATTCGCGCCCGGCCATTCGCCTGGGCGCGCTGATGGGCGCCAAGGTCATCCACGTCATGACGCACGACTCGATCGGCGTCGGTGAAGACGGCCCCACACACCAGCCGGTCGAACAACTGGCGGCGTTCCGCGCCATGCCCGGCCTGCATGTCTTCCGGCCGGCCGATATGGTGGAAACCGCTGAATGCTGGAAGATCGCCCTGAAGGCCAAGGGACCGTCGATGATGGTCCTGACGCGCCAGAAGAATCCGGCGGTTCGCGGCCAGGAAGGTACGGCAGCGGGTGAGAACCTGGCGGCACGCGGCGCCTATGAATTGAGCCCGGCGTCGTCGGACAAGGCCACGGTGTCGATCTTCGCTTCCGGCTCGGAAGTATCGGTCGCCGTTGCCGCCCAAAAACTGCTGGAAGCCGACGGCATTCCCACGCGTGTCGTCTCGACACCCTCGTGGGACCTGTTTGACGCCCAGACAGCGGGTTACAAGGGTTCGGTGATCGGCCGGGCTCCGATCAAGGTCGCCGTCGAAGCCGCTATCTCCATGGGCTGGGAAAAGTTCATCGGGCCGAACGGCATCTTTGTCGGCATGAAGGGCTTCGGTGCCTCAGCTCCGGCGGACCGGCTGTTCAAGGAGTTCGGCATTACCGCTGACGGGGTTGTCGCGGCGGTTAAGGCGGCCATAAAATAACGACGCATGGCGACGGACATGAAAGAGGCCGTGGCAGCGGCGGCCGCCACGGCCCTCTCTTGAGATCGAACGGCTCCGGGGAGATACCGCCTCTCTCAAGACTGTTCGCAACAAAGGCTATTGGCCTTCGCTCTGCATGCCTTAGCCGTTACGGTCGCAGGTAAGCTGGTGACAACCGTCCCCCTTCACCTGCCCGACCTCACAGCTCAAGTATCTAAACGCAGCACTTACGCGGTTCCGTCGCGCAAAAAATCGGCCGCAGGATAAAAAATCCCGCGGCCGATTCGCGCCACCTGTCTTGGCCCTATGTTACCGTCGCATCACGGCCTTGGCGGCGGTGGCATGTCGGGTTTCAGTTCCTCGCCGCTCAAGCTGCCGTCATGGTTGGCGTCCATCTGATTGAAATGGTCCTTCATCGGCGCCGAAAACTCGGCCAGGCTGATCTTCCCGTCCTTGTCCGTGTCGAGCCTGTTCAGGTCGGGCGGTCCCATACCCATATGACGGCCGCCCGGGCCGTGTGGCCCCCAATGCTGATCATTGCCAGGGTGGCCATCGTCAGGCCGGTTACCGGGCCTGAAGGCGTCGAATTCCGCCTTGCTGACCGTCCCGTCATGGTTTGCGTCCATGGCCCCAAACAGATCGTCTGGGCTTTCGGGTGAATTGGCCGGCATCTGGGCCCAGGCGCCGACGGCAATGGCCGCGGCCAGGACCGCACCTGCCAATGCAGTGAAACCTGCAGGTTTGTTCAGTGTGTGTTTCATCGATATTTGCTCCGGTCGCAGGGGTTTAACGTCCTCCGCCGCCAGTCCTGCGACCGGGCCAATCTGCGCCGTGTATATTGCTTCGTGATGTCAGGAATCGACGAATTGTGGCATAAACAAGATGGAATGTTTCTGCGACGCCATCAGAACGCCGTAACGAGAGAGCAGATTTCAGCCACTTTCCGAGTGTGTTTCATCCATTTTTCCCCAGGCCCTCCCCCATGCCGCAAGCCGCCACGACGCAGACCTATGTAACCACCCCTGTGCGCGTTCTCGTCGTCGATGACGACAAGGATCTGCGCGACCTGATTGCCGACTTCCTTTCGCAAAATGGCTTTGAGGTCCATACGGCGGCCCAGGGCAAGGATATGGACAGGGTGTTGGCGCGCGGCGATATCGGTCTGGTCGTTCTCGACTACATGATGCCGGGTGAAGACGGTTTGTCGATCTGCAAGCGACTGCAGGACCAGGGCGGTCCCCCGGTCATCATGCTGTCGGCGCGCGGTGAGGAGATCGATCGCATCGTCGGTCTGGAACTGGGGGCCGACGACTACATGGCCAAGCCGTTTCATCCACGTGAACTGCTGGCGCGCATTCGCGCCGTCCTGCGTCGCCGCGAAGCCCGCACCAGCGGCGACAAGGGTACGCCCCTGACGCACTTCTTCGGCTGGGCGCTCGACAATATCAAGCGTACGCTCACACGCCCCGACGGCGTCCAGGTCGCCCTGTCCAATGCCGAGTTCGAACTGCTGCGGGTGTTTCTCGACCGGCCGGGCCGCGCCATGAGCCGCGACCAGATCCTCGACTATCTGCACGGGCCCAATGGCGACAGTTTCGACCGCGCCATCGACGTGCAGATCTCGCGCCTGCGCCGCAAGCTGGCCGACGACAATAACGAGGACATCATCCGCACCATTCGCGGCATCGGCTATATGTTCAAGCCTCTGAAATAGCGTAAACCCGACCTCATGACAAAAAAAGCCGGCCTTATATCGCTTCCCGTCTTCTGGCAGGTGCTGGGGCTGAGTCTTGCCGTCCTGATCCTGGCGGTCGTCATCAATACCGCCATCGTGCTGTGGGCGCCGGAACCGCCGCCGTCGGGCTATAGTCTCGACGAGGCGGTACAGACGCTGAAGACGGGCGAGGTCCGACTGCAGAACGGGCGAAAGCTCAAGGCCGTGACCACGCGGACCGAACCCGCTCCGCTGACCGCCGCCAATACCGGTCCGGCGCGTGACGCGTTTGCACGTCAGATTGGCCAGAGGCTGGCCCAGGCCCTGGGCGTGCCGTCGGACACGGTCACCGTCCAGTTGCCGTCGCATCGCCATTTCATCTCGCACATGTCGGGCCCCATGTCTTCAGGCCCCATGTCTTCTGGCCCCATGTCTGAAGGACCGCCCGACGGTGCCCGGTTTCACACCGAGATGCGTGGCGACGATATGAGGTTTAGCGCCCCGGAAGCGGGCGGCCCGCTATCTGGTCCTGGCCCGGGTGCGCCCCAGGGGTCAGGTTTCGGGCCCGAACCTGGTCATGGTCCTGGTCCTGGTCCTGGCCCGGGTGCGCCCCAGGGGTCAGGTTTCGGGCCCGAACCTGGTCATGGTCCTGGTCCTGGTCCTGGTCCGGGCTCCGGACCATGGCTGGAGACGCGCACGGACATTGTCTATCCGCCGTTTCGCGCCGTATGGAAGCTAAAGGACGGCAGCTACCGCGTGATCAACCCGCCGCAGGACCTGATCGCACCGTGGCAGGCGCGCCTGCTGATCGGCTTCGGCCTGACCGCCCTGTTGATCCTCCCGCTGGCCTGGTGGTTGTCCCAGCGATTGTCGCGGCCGATCATCGCCTTTTCGGATGCCGCTGCCAAGATCGGGGTCGAAGACAATGCCCCGCCCGTCCTGGCCATCGGCCCGCGCGAAGTCCGCCAGGCGGCCGAGGTGCTGAACGCCATGCAGCAGCGCATCCGCAAGCAGGTGGAAGGCCGCACGGCGCTGATGGGCGCCATCGCCCATGACCTGAAGACGCCCCTGGCGCGGATGCGGCTGCGTATCGAGGACCTGCCGTCACCGCTGCGCGACAAGCTGTCGGGCGATATCGCCCATATGGACGACCTGATCCGCTCGGCCATGAGCTTTACCAGCGCGCACAAGCTGGGCGAGACGCTGCGGCCGCTCGACCTGTCGGCCCTGGTCGAGGCACTGTGCGACGACCTGGCGGCGGTGTGTAAAATGGAACCGGCCCTGGTCGAGCACAATGTCATGGTGCGCGGCGACGCCGTAGCGATTAAGCGCATCCTTACCAACCTGGTCGAGAACGCCGGACGCTACGCCTCGGGCTGCGGCATCTCCCTATCGACGCGCGGGCCGATGGTCGAGATATCGGTCAATGACAACGGGTCAGGCCTGCCGGCGGAGATGCTTGAGACGGTGTTCGAGCCGTTTTATCGCATGGAATCGTCGCGCAACCGCGATACCGGCGGTTCGGGGCTCGGCCTATCGGTGGCGCGCTCCCTGGCCGAGGCCCAGGGCGGAAGCCTGACTCTGCACAATCGCTACGAGGGCAAGACCGTGGTCGGGCTGGAGGCCAGGCTGACATTACCGAAACTGGTAAGAAAGGCGTGACGGGCGCCGCCGCACCCGCCACACCTCTTTTTACACCGCCCGGTCCCACAGCGCCTGGGGCAAGCTTGCATAACGGTCAAAGGCCATCATGAAACTGGCCCGGCCCTGCGATAACGAGCGCAGCGTACCGACATAGCTGAACATCTCGCTGAGCGGCGCCTCGGCGACAAGCTCGTGGGTCCGTGGCCCCGCTACGGTTTCCAGCACCTGGCCGCGCCGCCTTTGCAGATCGCCGATGATAGCACCCAGATAATCGTCGGGCGTTATCACCGTGACCCGCATCAGCGGTTCGAGCAGGACCGGATCGGTTTCGGCGAAAGCGATCCGGAAAGCTTCCCGGGCTGCGATCTCGAAGGCCAGGCCCGAACTGTCCTTCGCGTGGAAGGCGCCGTCGAGCAGCGTCGCTTCGAGGCCCAGCACCGGGTGTCCTCCGGGGCCGCCATCCGCCATCGCCGTTTGCAGTCCACGCTCGATGAAGGGCACGTACTCACGCGGGACGGTGCCGCCGACCGTGGCGTTTTTGAACGCCAGACCGGTTTCACCATTCGCGCGCGGACCGATCGCCAACCTGATCCGGGCAAACTGGCCGATGCCACCATTCTGCTTGCGCAGGGTGTGGTCGACCAGAGCCTGCCGGATCGCAACCGCGCGATAGGCGACCTGCGGCGCGCCGATGCACGCCTCGACGCCGAAGTCTTCCTTCAGCGTTTCGACGCAGATCTGCAGGTGCAGTTCGCCCATGCCGGCGACGAGGGTTCTCCCTGTCCCGGCATCCGTCGACACACGCAGAGACGGATCGCTGCGCGCCAGCGCATCGAGCGCCGAACGCAGACGGTCCTGATCCGCGCGGGTCTTCGGCTCCAGCGTCGCCTCGATCACCGGATCGGGGATGACAAAGCCATCGAGCACGATCGGGTGGGCCGGATCGCTGAGGGTGCCGCCTGCCCGCGCCGACTTGAGGCCGACCAGGGCAACGACGTCGCCCGCCACCGCTTCCGCAACTTCCGTTTCGGTAGCAGCGTGCAGGCGCAGGATACGCCCGACCCTTTCTGTCCTGCCCGTATCGGACAGGCCAACGGCATCACCTGGCACGATGCGGCCGGAATAGACACGCGCCGTGCTGAGCGTGCCGTAACGCGAGACCTGGACCTTGGAGACCAGGGCCGCGAACGGCACGTCAGCCAACGGCTGGCGAAGTTGCGGCGTGTCATCACGCGGGTCGACACCTTCGACAGCTGGACGATCTTCCGGTGCCGGCGCATAGGCGCATATGGCGTCCAGCAACGGCTGGACGCCGATATTACGATAGGCGGAACCGCACAGCACCGGCGTGAACCGGCCCGACAGACAACCGCGCCGGATCGCCGACCTGAATTGGTCGGCGGACACGGCCGGTCCTTCACCCAGCCAGTCGGCCAGGATGGCTTCGTCGTCCTCGGCCAGCACCTCGATAAGGTGCTCACGTGCCGTTCGCGCCGCCGACTGATACGCGTCCGGGATGGCACTAACGGCTGGCGCGTCGCCGTTGTTCCAGACAAGCGCCTGCAGGTCGACGAGATCGATCAGACCCGTGAAGCCGCCCTCGACGCCCAGCGGAAGCTGAAGCACCAGGGGCCGTGCACCGAGACGTTCCGCGATCATCCGGACGACCCGCTCGAAGTCCGCACCGGTTTGGTCCATCTTGTTGATGAAACAGATGCGTGGAACCTTGAACCGGTCGGCCTGGCGCCACACGGTTTCCGACTGTGGCTCGACGCCGGCGACGCCCGAGAAGACGACGACGGCGCCGTCGAGGACGCGCAGGGACCGTTCGACCTCGATCGTGAAATCGACGTGGCCGGGTGTATCGATGATCGAGATGCCTGTGCCGTTCCAGTCGCAGAAGGTGGCGGCCGCCGAGATGGTAATGCCGTGCTTCTTTTCCAAAGCGTGGTGATCGGTCTCGGTATTGCCATCATGGACGTCGCCGACACGATGGATGCGGCCGGTGTTGAACAGGATGCGCTCCGTCAGGGTGGTCTTGCCGGCGTCGACGTGCGCGATGATGCCAATATTGCGTAGATTGCGGGTCATGTTGTCCTCGCAGATATAAAAGTTCAGGGATGTCGGGATCGCGCGGACACAGCTCCGCCAGGGTTTGCGTTAGATGACGCAAACGCAGGTCAGGTCGCGCGTGAATACGGGCGACCTATAACGATACCGGTTTTGAAAGAGGCTCCGCCGTCAGTTTTGAGCGGGAGGAGCGGATGAGGGAGACGCGGGCCACGCGCGTCTCACGACGGACGCGGGCTAGCAGCGCTCCCGAAACTGGCTATCGTCCGTCATGTTGCAACCTCATGGTTTGGTGGTGGGCGGCTTATACGGGCGTGTAGGACCACGGTCAATCGCCATGGCAGGACGCCAATGCCATTGACCGCTACAGTGGCATAATACCAACACCGCTGCGTGCCGCCACTTCAAATCCAGTCGAGCGCAAAAAGCCCGCCAAGACGTCCGGCGGGCGTTGTCAGCTATAGCGGTTACAAACGCTCACAAGGTGATATGCGTTGGTCTGATGGACGGCCCATCAGACCAACTCAGAGCCTGGTCACCCCCAGACAATACTGTCGTGATTCCAATTCACGGGGGCGACCAGCCGGACCATATCGCCACCGCTGAAATCAAGTAGGATGTCGGTGCCATCGACCGTGACCGTCACACCGTGCGGCAGGCCGCTTAATCGAATTGTATCACCTTCCGCAGAGTTGAAGTCGTTGATGATGTCTGCGCCGGACCGGAAGTGGAATACGAAAGCATCCGCACCCTTGCCGCCGCTGAGCATGTCGTTACCGCGGCCGCCTTCCAGGATATTGTTGCCGTCATTGCCGATCAGGTTATTGGCGGTGTTGTTGCCAGTGGCGTTGATATCGCCTGTCCCCGTCAGGACCAAGGTCTCGACATATTGGCGACTTAGATAGAAGCTTATCGAGCTGTAGATCGTGTCATTGCCCTGGCCGATGTTCTCGATCACCCGGTCGCCGACGTTGTCGATATAGTAGCTGTCATCACCCAGGCCACCGATCAGCCGGTCGCCGCCGGCGGCGCCGTCCAGCACGTCGTTGCCGTCCCTGCCCGCCAGCACATTGTTACCCGAATTGCCGGTGATATGGTTGTCCAGCGCATTGCCGGTGCCACCCAGATTGAACGTGCCGGTGATGAACAGGTCCTCGACGAATTTTTCCAGCGTAGTCTGCACACCGGCATAGACCACGTCGTGCCCGCCGCTGTCGGTCAGATCATGGGCCACTTCATAGGTCCGGTCGCCGGCATTGTCGATATAGTAGGTATCGTTCCCGGCGCCACCAAACATCTTGTCGATGCCCGAAAGGCCGTTCAGAACGTTGTTGCCCGAATTGCCGATCAGCGTGTTGGCCAGCGCATTACCGGTTGCATTGATATCGGTCGTGCCGGTCAGCGTGATGTTTTCGACATAC